>JBDIVP010000123.1:0-10060 GCA_039794325.1 Candidatus Inrsubterrania sp. | reverse complement strand
TGGATATGTTTCAATTCCCACATATGGAAAAGGCGATCGCCGTGAGGGAACCCGGCGACCCCATGTTCGAGATTGAACCGAATATCCTCGGGCCATTAACCCAAGCTCCTTTTTATTTTCAGGATAAACGGCTGTTTGGTCTGGAAGTCGATGAAGTGGCGCTCCTCTCTGTCCAGACTCCTCAAGAACAGTATGTGCTCATCAACCAGCAGGAATCCTGGGTGTTGGAAGAGGATCCCGCCGTTCCCTTGGACCAAAATGTTCCGAAGTTGTTTGTCAGCCGGGTGGTGGATTTACCCGCGGAAATTTACCTTCCTGAGTCCGAGAGCACCGCCTCCGAACTCCGGCATCCCCCCGTCATCATCCGAGGCATTGATCGACAGGGCAATTCGCGGGGTTTCCTCGCCTTAGGAAATCCCGAAAAGGGATTGGTTTTGGCAAAGGGGGCCGGGCTCAAAGGGGTATATCAAGTCCGTTCGACCATTCTAGATCAAATCCCGTCCAGAGCCTCTCTCATTCAAGCACCATCCACACCGTAAGTCTCTCCTCCCTCGAATGCCCTGAAGCGATTCATGAGGTCACTTGGGTGACCTTACTTTTGTCCCTTCCCGGCCTCCTCATCCTGCCTCATTTTTTCAAAAAACCGATCGGCATCCCGTTGGATTTCCTGCTTGGAAGGCTTGGGGGAAGAATCGGGAGCAGGAACAGAGGAACAGCTCCCCAGAAACACCATTCCCATGAACAGACCGATCCATTGATGTGTTGCGGGTACGTGGGACAGCTCCATTAGAAACCTCCGAAGGCAAAATGGTCATTTTCACCGATTGTATCATTGTCAATTGGAAAACGCTTTCTTCTAAACTTCCATGGGAACATCCTTCGTCTCCTTCGCCTTCATTGACTGGCATAGACCTCTTTGTTAATTTTCAGCAGTTGCCTGTGTCGGCACAATCCCAAACATCCCAACTAAGGAGCATTCCGTGACCCACCCTGATACCATCGCCTTAGCAAATCAACTCCGGCAAAAGGCGGATGAACTGCGTATTCACAGCATAAGGGCCACAACCGAGGCGGGAAGCGGCCATCCCTCCAGCTGTTGTTCCGCCGCCGATATCGTTGCCACCTTGTTTTTTTCGGTCATGCGTTATGACCCACAAAACCCCAGAAATCCCAATAACGACCGGTTTGTCCTTTCAAAAGGCCATGCCGCACCCCTGCTCTATGCGGCCTGGGCGGAAGCGGGTTTATTTGACCCCCAAGACCTGCTCAAACTTCGTACATTGGAATCGGACTTGGAAGGGCATCCCACCCCCCGCCTATCCTTTGTTGACATGGCCACAGGATCGCTCGGGCAAGGGTTGTCGGTGGGCGTCGGCATCGCCCTCAACCACAAATACCTGGATAAGATTCCGGCTCGAACCTATGTGGTCCTTGGCGACGGGGAATCGGTCGAAGGTTCCATCTGGGAAGCAGCGGAAATCGCCCGCCATTACCAGTTGGATAATTTGTGCGGAATCCTGGATATCAATCGTCTGGGACAATCGGATCCCACCATGCTCCAACACGACCTCAAAGGTTATCAGGCCCGGTGGGAGGGTTTTGGATGGCATACCATTTGTGTCGATGGCCACAACCACGGCGAATTGCTCCAGGCATTCGGTGAGGCGGCGTCCACGGCCGGAAAGCCGACGATGATATTGGCCAAAACGTTAAAAGGGAAAGGGGTGCCTTTTTCCGAAGATCATCCTAATTGGCATGGCAAACCGCTCAATGCCCAGCAAGCCGAAGAAGCGATCGCGCACCTCACCACCTCCCGTTCCACCTCAGCAACGACCTTGTCTATTGCAACCCCATCCCGAACGGAACGACCATCGCCCAAGGTGTCCCCTCTTCCCGCTCCGCCATACAAAGCAACCGATTCTGTTGCCACCCGCGAAGCCTTCGGAGACGGCCTTCTGAAACTCGGCGAGGTCAATCCCCTGGTTGTCGGCCTGGATGCGGACGTCAAAAACTCAACCTATACCGAGAAATTCGGCAAACGGTTTCCGGAGCGCTTCTTTGAAAATTTTATTGCCGAACAAAACATGGTCGGGGCCGCCGCCGGATTGGCTGCATGCGGCAAAATTCCGTTCGCCGCCACGTTTGCGTGCTTTTTAACGAGAGCCTATGATTTCATCCGCATGGCCGCCATCAGTCAATCCAACTTGAAACTGATGGGGTCACACGTGGGGGTCAGTATCGGAGAAGACGGACCGTCTCAAATGGGCCTGGAGGATATCGCCATGATGGCCGCACAACCCGGTATCGTGGTTCTGTATCCATCCGATGCCGTCTGCGCCTATAAATTGGTGGAAACCATGGCCAATCACACAGGCATGGTCTATATGCGGACCGGCCGCCCCAAAACCCCGCTCCTTTACGGTCCGGAGGAGACCTTTTCAATCGGAGGGTCAAAGGTTCTCCGTCAAAGCGACCAGGATCAATTGACCCTGGTTGGGGCCGGGATAACCGTCTTTGAGGGGTTAAAAGCCTACGATCAACTCAAAGCCACTGGAATATCCGTTCGGGTCATTGATTTGTACAGCATTGCCCCCATTGATGTCGCGACGCTTCGAGAAGCCGTCCGTGCCACCAACCATCGAATCTTGACGGTTGAAGATCATTACTTGCATGGAGGAATAGGAGATGCCGTGCTCAATGCCCTGGCCGATGAAGGCGTCCGAGCCCACAAAATGGGTATTCAACAAATTCCTCATAGCGGAAAGCCCGATCAGTTGGTCGATCATTACGGAATCAGCGCCAGGGCGATAACGGAAAAAATCAGGCAGATACTCAAGAAGTGATCGAGATTTGACCCGCTTCTTCTCTTTTGAAGCAATCAGATTCTCATTCCCTGATGATTTCTGATTGCATCAATGAGGTTTTACCGATTCCCATTTTCTTCATCCTGGCAATGAGGGTGGTCGGCTTGATGCCAAGCCGTTCAGCGGCACCTCCCCGCCCATAGACTTTCCCACCAGCCTGACGAAGGGCGGCAATGGTGTTGGCCCGCTCTATCCGGCGCATCTCCCCTTCGGGCACAACCTCCCGACCCGACATACCGATATCATCAGCGCGTTCACCCGAAAACGGCAACCCTGCCTTTTCCCCCACGCGGGGAATATCAAATTCCAATCCCTGGCGGCCGGACAAAATAAGACCTCGCTCAATAATATTCTGTAATTCCCGCACATTTCCCGGCCAATCGTACCGCTGCAATTGCGCCACCAACCCTTTGGTGAGCCTGGGCCGCGGACAGTGCAATTTTGTGGATCCCACCGTCAGAAAATACTCGGCCAACAGGGGAATATCTTCTTTTCGATCACGAAGCGGCGCGATTTCCAACGGGAAAACATTGAGTCGATAATACAAGTCCTGGCGAAATCTCCCCAATTCCACTTCCTGTTTTAGATTTTTATTCGTGGCGGCAATAACCCGCACATCGATCTGGCGAGTACGATCCTCTCCCACCCGTTCATACTGCTGCTCCTGAAGCACCCGGAGAAACTTGCTTTGGAGATCCAAGGGAATCTCTCCGACTTCATCCAGAAAAATAGTTCCGCCATTAGCGGCTTCGAACCGGCCGGCCCGATCCGCCATGGCCCCGGTAAACGCCCCCTTGGCATGCCCGAAAAATTCACTTTCGAACAACTCCCGGGGAATGGAGGCACAATTCACCCGGATCAACGGCTGCTCCCGCCGTTGGCTACGTTTATGGATTTCCCTGGCCACCAATTCCTTTCCCGTTCCGGATTCTCCAAGAATGAGGACGGTCGCCTCGGTCGGGGCCACAAGATCTATTTGACGGATCACATTACGCAATGCCGGACTTTGACCGACCAAATCGCCGAAAGCTCCCACCTCGAGCACTTCCTCCTGTAAATACAGGTTCTCTGCCTGCAAGCGGGTTTGCCGTTCCAATAATTCCTCCGCTTGCTTCCGCCCGCTGATATCGATCAGGAAACCTTGGAACCACTGAACCTGGCCGTCTGCACCACGGATAACCCTGGCCGTTTCCGAAACCCAGATCTTCCTTCCGTCAGCGCAATACAGTTGCGATTCAAAATCAGACAGGACGTGTTGGGCTTCCAGCATCCGACAGAATTCCTGCCGCCGCGTGGGCTCAACATACAATTGCGTCCCGATATCCGTAATCGTTTCGATTAAAGCCTGAGGAGAATCGTACCCCAGCAGATGACTCAAGGCCGGATTCACATTCAGGAATCTTCCCCCCGGCGTAGCCTGATAAATGCCTTCCACCGCTTGATCAAAGATCGCCCGGTATTTCTCTTCAGACTGGCGAAGCGCCTCTTCGGCAACTTTTCGATGGAAAATGTCTCGAATAATCCCACTAAAAAAAATTCGTTCTCCTTCTCTCCAAGTGGACAAAGTCAGCTCAAGAGGGAATTCTTCTCCTGATTTTCGCAACCCGTGTAATTCAACGGTCTCTCCGAGAATTCTGGTTGTTCCTGTTTTCGTATACCGCTCAAGACCACCCTGATGGGCCTGCCGATATCGTTCAGGCATAAGACGGGTCAAGGGATGCCCGACTATTTCCTCGCTTTCATATCCAAAAATGTCCTCGGCCCCCTTATTCCAAAACAGAATAGTACCCGATTGATCTGCAATAATGATGGCATCATGTGAGGACTGGGCCACCGCCCGAAACCGCATTTCCGCCACATACCCGGCATGGTCATCGGTCATACAACCTACCCGCCCTTTTGTGCCGGGAATGGACACCCACGCTTTTCTTTTTGGTATAGCCACCCAAATTTTTCATTTGCTCACCATCCATCCGTATGATGTTCTTTCCCTGGTCTTCATGCCCGGTCTTTACCAAACCAACAACCTTTAGCACATAAACAAGTTCCCGCCTTCATCACATTTTCAAATATTCTTACTGATCTAAAACGTATTCATATAAAACAATATTTTGATTTTTTAAAACAAAATTTTGCTGTTCATCAATTTTTTGCTTATATAAACTTTTCATAAATTATCATAATTTCAATAATTTAACAAAATTATTAAATGGCACAAAAAATGCTTAATAAATCATCATCAACAAAAATTCATTGTTGAGGAACCTTATAAATAATAAGAAAGGAAAATGTAATGAATAATTTGCATCCTCGGCGAACAACCGCTTTAGCACTACCACTATCATTCATGATTGCGGGCAGCCTCCTTACCTTTTCCCCACCGGCAGACGCCAAAACCGTCAAAATTGAGCTGACGGCTATAGAAACCGAAACCGTCATCGACGGCAAAGGGACCACCTACAAATCCTGGACGTTTAACGGTCAATTTCCTGGCCCGGTGGTACGGGTCACCCAAGGCGACCAGGTTCACTTTATCCTCAAGAATCACCCGGACAATAGTCGACCTCACTCCATGGATTTTCACGCAGCGGAAACGAATTTTTTGGAGAATTATCGGGATATTAATCCCGGCGAGTCATTGGAATACGTGTGGGAAGCCAAACGGCCGGGTGTATTTGCCTACCATTGCGGAGCCTTTCCGATGATCCAGCATATCGCCCGCGGCATGTTCGGCGCGGTCATTGTCGATCCCAAAGATCCAAAGACGATGCCGAAAGCTGATCGCGAATATGTCCTGGTCCAGTCGGAATTATTCACCAAGGATCCCGACGATGTTCAAGCGATGATGGATGGAAAATACGACAACGTAATTTTTAACGGCGGAATTTTCAAATATGATCCGGTGCATGCCGCCCAGGGCGGAGATTTCCTCACCGCCAAACCGGGGGAACGGGTACGATTCTATTTCGTCAATATCGGTCCCAATAATTTTTCAGCCCTGCATCCCATTGCTGAAATTTGGGATGATGTGTGGGCCAGCGGAAACCCCAACAATCGCCTGCAAGGGGTACAAACACAAGTCGTCGGTCCAGCAGACGGTCACATTCTGGATGTGGTTGTGGATCAAAAGGGGGTCTATCCGATCGTCACACACTCTCTGAAAGACGGCCTTCGAGGAGCCATTGCTCTTCTTGAGGTGAAAGATGATGCGGAAGACCTGCCTCTTATGCCGTATGTGGAACCCAAAATCCATGAACCAAAGCGGCAAGACGCTCACAGCCGGCACTAACCCCCCATCTCTCTCGACCTGCCTTCACATTCCCGCAGGGGTTCGCATAAACAGAGCCCCTGCGGGAATATCTCTTTTGGCGAACCCCTTTCATTCACAATACCTTTAGATTAAGATTCTTCAAGTCATCAAACCGGCCACATTGCGTCCGATCAAAGATCGTAAGATACATGCCGACAACAAATCCGGCCTTGTCTCAGGGATGAATCGACCGATCCAACAGCACTTTTCACGTCAAAAAATCGGGAGGAGGGCATCCATGCAAAATGATGGTAAAGACCAGGTGCGCCGAACCTTGGCAAAACTCATGATTGTCACGACCCTAGCGGGTTACGTGTTCATGCAAACCCCAATCGAAACCCTTGCCAAGGATTTGCCAAAGGTGCAAGCTCAACTCACCACGCTTCCTCAGGTCCCGCCTCCCTCGGCACGCAACAAACCGGCCCATGTCACGGTGCTTCTGGAAGCCAAAGAATACATCGGGACACTGGCCGATGGCGTTCGATATAAATTCTGGAGTTTTAACGGCACCGTTCCCGGCCCGATGTTTCGAGTGCGGGTCGGGGATACGGTCGAACTTCATCTCAAGAACCATGAGACAAGTCTGTTTCCACACAACATCGATCTGCACGCCGTCAATGGCCCTGGTGGTGGTGGGGAAGCCACGCTGGTCGCCCCGGGCAGTGAGACCGCCTTCTCTTTTCAGGCGCTAAACCCCGGACTCTATATTTACCACTGCGCAACCCCCGTACCCAATATTCCCACACACATCGCCAATGGCATGTATGGACTCATACTGGTTGACCCCGAAGAGGAGCTGGCTCCGGTCGACCAGGAATATGCAATTTTGCAGAGTGAGTTTTACACCCAAGCAGGCGGGGAAAAAGATCTGCTGGACTTTTCCATGGAAAAAGGCTTGGCGGAACAACCTGACCACGTGGTTTTCAATGGAAAAGTCGGAGCCTTGACGGGAGAAGGCGCCATGCCGGCCAAGGTTGGAGACCACATTCGCCTCTTTGTGGGCAACATTGGCCCCAATCATATCTCTTCCTTTCACGTCATCGGTGAAATCTTCGACAGGGTCTATGAGGAAGGAGCCATCGATGGGAATGTGAACCGCAATGTACAAACCACTCTCATTCCAGCAGGTGGAAGCACGATTGTGGAATTCAAATTGGACGTACCGGGTGATTACCTGTTAGTGGATCACAGTATTTTCCGGGTTGCGAAAGGGGCATTGGGTATCCTGTCTGCCAAAGGTGACCCCAACCATGCCATTTTCAACCCCATGGACAAGACGCCCTAACCTCCGAGAAACGTCATCCAGGATTGGGAGCCATAAAGACCAATACTCGAAGCTGCTGCCCGCCGGCATTGCGAACGCCATGAGCTTCGCCGGCGGGCGCCATGGTTCCCTGGCCTGCCGTTAACGTCCGGCTCTCTTGGCCGACCGTAAATTGCCCTTCACCTTCCAAGACAAGATACACTTTATCCTGATCGGCGTGCACATGCCCCTTTTGCTCCTGCCCCGGCTCAAAGCAGTAAACATCACAGAAAAAGCGCTCTGTTGCAAACAGATTAAGCTTTTTCATTTTTTCTTTGGAAAATTCTCTAAAATCCTTCAAATCCACACATTTCATTCCGATTCCTCCCAAGCCTCATCGGCCACCACCATCATTCATCATTGTTGTCAACAAGGATATCCCTTTCAACGCCTCCCTGCCCTTCCTCCCACTGCTCCATCAAGGCATTTTCTTGCTCCATAACCCTTGAAGCCGCCTATGGCACGTCTGATATGATGCCCTCAGATTGAAATCTTCAAGGGACGGTATGTTACCTGAACTCTCTTGCCTGTTTCGAGAGAATTTTCACATAAAAGACCGGCCAAGGACAGAAAGGATCGACCATGCACGGACACACGGGTCAATGGGTGAAATGGAGTTGGGCAGCCCTAGTTTCGGTGTTTCTACTGGGGTACGGTTTTGCCTGGGCCGACCTCCAGGGCGATTACCAAATCATGGAAAAAGAACCCTCCCAACACGAACAAGGGAAAGTCATTTTATTTGAATTCGCCGATTTTTATTGCCCGCATTGTCACATGTTTGACCGGGTTGTGGGGACAAAACTCAAAAAGGAATTCGGAGATAAACTGGAAATCAGGATGATCGGCTTTCCCGTCATTCCCGGAAAACTCCCCACCGCCTTTGAAATGTACGAACAGGCCAGAAAAATGGGCAAAGGCGATGAAATGAAACAGGTCTTATTTACGTCCATCCATGATAAAGATATCCACGTATTTGATAAAACCATCCGGTCATTGGTCATCAAAGCGGTCGGTTTGGATGTGGCCGAATTTGAGAAAGGGTTGGCCAGCGGCCAACCCTTTCGCGCCTTGGAACTGGGCAAGGAATGGGGGCAACGCATCGAAGTCACCCACACCCCCACCGTGGTGTTGGACGGCAATATCCGCATTGCCAATCTGACCTACGAAAATCTGAAAACCGTCATTCAAAGCATCCTGGACCAGGAGGCGGCCACTTAACTTTACGCATGGATTTATGGTAATCCTATAACCCTCAGGAGACGGACGATGGGAAAGAAAAAAGAAGAGAGCCAACTGCTACCGGAAATGGAAGCCCTGCTGGAAGGGATGCAGGAATTGATGTGCGATGAAAACGGAAAGCCCTTGTCTCCGGATCACCCTCAATACAAAAAATTTGCCGGACTCATTGAAAACATTGCCGATCGGGCGAAGCGAAGGAACGAAAACACTCCACCTTCTTCATCCGGACCCCAAGGAACGGCCTGAACGGATTACTTTATCGGATTTTCATCAAAATTCACTTTCTATCCATCGACCATTGCGTTACAATCTTCCCAACGCATAAGTCATATCGCACACACATATATTTTCATTCGAACTGGTATTCATTCTCATTCACCCCATTCCTATTTTCCCTACACGCGGAGAGGTGGCCGAGCGGCCGAAGGCAACGGTTTGCTAAACCGTCGTAGGTCAAAAGCCTACCGCGGGTTCAAATCCCGCCCTCTCCGCCATTTTTTTGCAGGCATCGGCCCCAACTGTAACCTTCCTGCCCACACAACGACCTTTCTGTGGCTCGGATATTTGATTCAAGACCGGTGCCTACTGCTTTCTCACCCAAGCCTCCCGTGTTATCATCGGACGCTGAAGAGTCAATCAGGCAACAATCAGTGAAATCCGTCTTCCCTGTTTTCGCTCGGTAAATCGATGCCATACCCAAGCCCGGGCACAAAACGCTCATCCCCATAAAACCCAAGAGCTCATCAGCCTTTACCATGCGCGAACATCGATGGGAATCCCGATCCGTCCTTTCCTTTCCCGACCTTTTGACCCTTGCCGAACGGTTGCAAAAACAAGGGCTGACGACCATCCACCCTGACAAGGAAATGATTGCCTATATCGAGGATTGGGAAATCGACCATCCTCGCACCATTCATGTGCTGGATGCGTGGCCGACTGAAGATGTGACTCTTTTACACGTCCTGGAGCACTGGCAGGGCGACTTTTTCCTCCTGGCCGGCCGGTACCATACGGTCTTCCAACAGTATCAGTCCGTCAATACTTATTGTTCCATCGCCCACCCCTGGCGCATCACCACGCCCTTGGCAACGATTCAGCCGGAGGGCTGGCTTTGGGTCGGCTTCCGTCATACCCACGGGTTCATTCGTGTCCGCTTGCAAACCACTGAAATCGTGGCACCGGGAGAGATCGTAGAAAGTCCCCGTGAGACCTTTTGGATGGCCGATCGGCAGGAGGCATTCCGTGAAGCCATTGAAACCTTGGGGCTCCCCGTTCAAATTTCCACCAACGGGCACAAAATCACCCTCCAAACAACTCGAGCCGATTCGCCATTTTTCTGCTCAT
>JBDIVP010000122.1:0-10089 GCA_039794325.1 Candidatus Inrsubterrania sp. | reverse complement strand
GCAGGAGCTGATGGGCGCATCGGTGCGCAACAAGCAGATGGAAACGGAACTGCGTACCCTTTTCGAGCTGATCGATGCGGAGGACTTCACGCAGGCACGGGAAAAGATTGTCACACTCGAACAGCAGTTGGGCGACCATGAACCCGAGCTGACTCGCGCCCAGTCGCTCATCACCTTTCTGGAGGGCTCAGAGTAATGCGCACCATCCAGAAAAATGGTGAACCTACTTCGCTGACAGCCTACCGGCAGCAGTGCCACGCCGACTTCGAAAACTACGCGGACAAAGACGCTCTGCGGCATTCGCTTGTGTCCGAACAACGCGGTCTTTGCTGCTACTGCCAGTCGCGCATCCATCCCAATGCGGCCAGCATGAAGATCGAGCACTGGCAGTGCCAGGCAACTCATCCAGCCCGGCAGTTGGATTACCGCAACCTGTTGGGTGCCTGCAAGGGTAATCAGGGGCGCCCCGAACGGGAGCAGCATTGCGATACTCGGAAAGGTAACGCTGAACTGTGTTTCTGCCCGGCCGATCCAGCCCACAGTATCGAAACAAAAATTCGTTTTCTGGGCGATGGCCGTATCCAATCACCAGATGCCGATTTTGATCGTCAGTTGAATGAAATCCTTAACCTGAATTGGGATTGTCTGGTTCGCAACCGAAAAGCCGTATTAGACGCCTTTCAGCAGCGGTTGGGGAGTGGCAAGAAACTAGACCCCACCAAGGAATTGCCGAAATGGGACGGTTCTCAAAGTGCGGATTTGCCCGAATTCAGCCAGGTGGTGGTGTATTACCTGAACAAGAAGCTAAGAACGGCCACGACATGAAACCTACGACCGAAGCCGCCTTTGAAACCGCCGTCAAGGAAAATCATCCATGCCCCCCCATCTGCTGGATCATCGCCGATCCCAACGGCGCGGGCAAAACGACCTTTGCCCTGGAGTATCTGCCCCACGTGGCAGGCTGCCCGCATTTCATCAATGCCGATCTGATTGCCGCCGGCCTTTCTCCGCTCGCCCCGGAGCGCGAGCTTATCGCCGCGAGCAGGATTTTTTTGCGACAGATCGAGGAACGTATTACCGCGCGGGAAGACTTCGCCTTTGAAACCACTCTCTCCGGTCGCACCTATCTGCGGCTGGTGGAACGGTTGCGGCGAGACGGCTGGAAAGTGGAATTAATCTACCTGGCCCTGCCCAGTGTCGATATGTCAAAACTGCGCGTGGCGGAGCGTGTCTCCCATGGCGGGCACAGCATCCCGGTGCCGGATATCGAGCGGCGCTTTCCGCGCAGCCTGCGTCACCTGCTCGACGATTTCAGCCATAGGGTTGATGGTTGCGCCTGTTTTATGAACGACGGAGAAAACCCGGTGCTCGTCTTTGAGCAGCAAGGAAATCATCGCGACATTTTTCACGAGACCTATTACCAGCTCTTGTTTGAAGAGGTTCAACGATGAACGCCACACGAAAAACGACACCATCCCCGGAAGGGCAAAGACAGCTGGAAATACTTCGACAGGCCGTTAACAAGGCCCTGGAGAAGAAACGCCGCCTGGGCCAATACGCCGTAGTCTGGCAAGGCGGCAAGCCAGTCATGACAGGCGAGGATGCTCCGCGCCCAACTTGACCGGGCGGCATGGCAAGGAACACAGGATGAAACCTACCTCCGAAGCCGCCTTTGAAACCGCCATCGAGTCGGTGCTGCTGAATGACGGCTACCACAAACTGGCCTCCAGCGCCTTTGACACCGAACAGGCCATCTTTCCCGACGAGGCGCTGACTTTCATTCGGGAAACCCAGCCCAAGACCTGGGAGAAGCTGGAGGCCCTGCACGGGTCTGCGACCGGCGAGCGGGTGTTGCAGGCTCTCAGCAAATGGCTGGATACCCACGGCACATTGACCACCCTGCGCCATGGCTTCAAATGCTTCGGCAAGACCCTGCGGATTGCTTTCTTCCGCCCCGCCCACGGGCTCAATCCGGAGCTGGAAGCACGCTACCATGCCAACCGCCTCGGGATCACCCGCCAGCTTTCCTACAGCAGCAAAAACAAGAAGTCGCTAGACGTGGTGCTGTCAATCAACGGTATCCCGGTGGTGACCCTGGAGCTAAAAAATCCCCTCTCCGGCCAGACGGCGGCCAATGCCATCCAGCAGTACCGCCACGACCGCGACCCGCGCGAGCCGATTTTCCTCTTCACCAAGCGTGCCCTTGTGCATTTCGCCGTGGACACCGAAGAGGCGTACATGACCACGCGACTCGCCGGAACCAGTACCCATTTCCTACCGTTCAACAAGGGCTGGGATGGTGGCGCGGGCAACGAGCCGGACAAGCAAGGCCGAAACTATAAAACCGCCTATCTATGGGAAGAGGTGTTGCAGCGCGACAGCCTACTGGACCTGCTGGCGCGTTTCCTGCACTTGGACATCGAGGAGAAGGTTACCGCTGAGGGAAAGAAGGTGCGCAAGGAGACGATAATCTTTCCCCGCTACCACCAGTTGCAGGCGGTACGGCAAATGGTTCTGGCGGCCAGGAACGAAGGCGTCGGACACAACTACCTGGTGGAACACTCGGCGGGCAGCGGCAAGAGCAATACCATCGGCTGGCTGGCACACCGGCTTTCCTCCCTACACAACGGTCAAGACGAGCGGGTCTTTGACAGCGTGGTGGTGATCACCGATCGGGTGGTGCTCGACCGCCAGTTGCAGAACACTATCTACCAGTTCGACCACCGGCAGGGCGTGGTGCAGAAGATCGATGAGGATTCGCGGCAACTGGCCGAGGCCCTGGAATCAGGCGTGCCGATCATCATCACCACCTTGCAGAAATTTCCTTTCGTTTCCGGTCAATTGCTGAAGCTGGCCGAGGAGCACGGCGAGGGCAGCAGCCATCTGCCGACACGCAAATATGCGGTGATCATTGATGAGGCGCACAGTTCCCAATCGGGGGAAACCGCCACCGAACTCAAAAGCGTGCTGGGCGGCGCGGAGCTGATCCGCAAGGCGCGGGAGGCGGCGCAGGAAGAAGGCGAAGAAGAGCTGGAGCGACTGTTTCGCGCCATGGCCAAGCGCGGCCGACAGCCCAATATGAGTTTTTTCGCCTTCACCGCCACCCCCAAGCACAAGACGCTGGCGATATTCGGACGCCATGGCAAACCCTTCCACCGCTACACCATGCGTCAGGCCATCGAGGAAGGCTTCATCGAGGACGTGCTGAAATACTACGTCAGTTACAAAACCTATTACCGGCTAATTAAGAAGGCCGAAGAGGATCCCAACGTCGAGCGCAAGAAGGCAGCCCGTGCCCTGGCTCGCTTCATGCGCCTCCATCCACACAACATCGGCCAGAAAACCGAAGTGATGGTCGAGCACTTCCAACACCATACTCGCCACAAAATCGGCGGTCATGCCAAAGCGATGGTGGTAACCGGCTCCCGGTTGGAAGCGGTGCGTTACAAGCAGGCGTTCGATCGCTACATTAGCGATAAAGGCTACCCCATCAGGAGCCTGGTTGCCTTTTCCGGGACGGTAGAAGACGACAAAGTACCGGAGAAGACCTACACCGAAGCCGAGATGAACGAAGGGGTGAAAGAAAAGGATCTGCCCGAGACCTTCGCCAAATCCGACTATCGAGTGCTGCTGGTGGCGGAGAAATACCAGACCGGCTTTGACCAGCCGCTGTTGCACACCATGTACGTGGATAAGCGCCTGGCGGGGATTCAGGCGGTGCAGACCCTGTCGCGCCTGAACCGCACCCACCCGCTCAAGGACGACACCTTCGTGCTCGATTTCGTCAACGACCCGGACGAGATTCAGGAGGCATTCCGTCAGTATTACGACGGGTCGATCATGGGCGAAAGAGTCGACGCGGACCGTCTGTATGAGGTGAAAGCCGAACTAGATGAATCGGGGATTTATCTGCAAGACGAGGTAGATGCATTCTCGCGAATTTTCTTTGCCCCCAAGCGCCGGCAAAGCCCGGCCGATCACAAGAACATGAACGCCCTGTTGGACCTGGCGGTTGCCCGTTTTACCCGGCTGCAAAACAATGAGGAGGAAGAGGCCGAACTGTGGCGAGGCAAAAGCCAAGCCTTTCGCAACCTCTACAGCTTCCTGAGCCAGGTCATTCCTTATCAAGACAGCGACCTCGAAAAACTGTTCACCTACCTGCGTCACCTGGCGCTGAAACTGCCCAAACGCAAGAGTGGGTTCGGATACCAATTCGACGAAGAGGTTGAACTCGATTATTACCGGCTGCAAAAGATCAGCGAGGGCTCAATCAATCTCCAGGAGGGCTATGCGAAACCGCTAGACGGCCCGCGCGAAGTAGGTTCCGGGATGGTGCGGGAAGAACACGTTGCTCTGTCCAGATTGATAGACTTGATCAATAAGCGTTTCGGCAGTGAACTAACCGAGGCTGATCAACTTTTTTTCGACCAGATCGCGGAGGCCGCTTCCCAGAACGAGGCGTTACGCAAAGCCGCTGAAGTGAACTCCCTCGACAAGTTCCAACTGGTATTCCGTCAGGTGCTGGAGTCCCTATTCATCGAACGCATGGAACTCAACGAGGAGTTATTCACTGAATACATGAGCAAGCCTGAATTACAGGTCCTGGTTTCCAAATGGCTGGGCAGCCAGGTTTATAACCGGCTGGGTGGATCAAAAGGGAGTTTTGGCTATACGAAAGGGTAAAGACCAAAAAAGCCGGAGAAAGCTAAACTCTTTTCCCTGCAGTTTTCCACCACCAACTGCTCGACCAAAACGATCACTCACATCGGACAGGCAAGAGACTTTATGGAAGCGGCCCAGCTCTCCACCGATGAGCGGGCAGATGCCACTCCGTTTATCCAATTTATGCTCCACGCTCTGCACGATGCCATTCGCCAGTCGATAGCTACAGATCAAGCAACCGACCAAGTAGCTGAATTGATTCGAACCATTGGATCCGGCGAGTGGACCGGTCATGATGTCATGGAGGCGTTGGGGCTCTCTCACTGACCCACCCTCCGGGAAAACTACCTCAACCCGGCCCTGGAAGGCCAATGGATCGAATGCACCCAGCCCGACTCGTCGCGCAGTCCGACTCAGCGTTACCGATTGCCCCCAAAAGGCCATCGATGGTTTGAAGGCCAGGGCAAGTAAATAACAAGGACACCCTGGGTTACGGAATTTCCCGGATTTGGATGGAATCGACCCGTTGTTGGGCCAGAACATCCGAGATGATGACGACTTTTTCCCCGGTCTGGAAATGTTCACGAGCTTTTAATATGCGAAAGGCGGTTTGCAGGGTCTTTTCGGGATCGGCGCTGAAATCGATTCGGAAAGGGAGCACGCCTCGATTGAGCATCATGGTGCGACGGGACTGACTGCCGTTGGTAAAGGCATAAATGTTGGCGGAAAACGGTCGGCAATTCGAGACGAAATCGGCCATGAGCCCTCGCCTGGTAATCACGACAATGCCTTTGGCCCCGATGCCGTCCGCCAGTTGAACCGCGGCGCTCGCTAACCGTTGCTTGTCTTTGGTGGACTTGAGTTGCTTCGAAAACTGTAATCCCGGAATCGCTTCGGTCTTTTTTGCAATTTTCCGGAGATATTCAATACATTTCAGCGGGTATTTTCCCACCGTGGTTTCGCCGGACAACATCACCGCGTCGACTTCTTCATAGATGGCATTGGCCACATCGGTCACTTCGGCGCGTGTGGGAATCGGGTTTTGAATCATCGATTCCAGCAGATGGGTGGCGACAATGACCCGTTTGCCGTTTTCGGCGCAGAGGCGGACGATTTTGCGCTGCACGTTGGGCAAATCCTCCAGGTTGATTTCGACACCCAAATCCCCCCGGGCCACCATGATGCCATCGGCCTCCTGGATAATCTCCTCCAGGTTGCGCACCCCTTCCTGGTCTTCGATCTTGGCGATGATTTTGATCCTCCCGACTTTCTGGCCCATCAGGCGCTTCAACTGGCGGATATCCTCGGCTTCCCGCACGAAGGACAGCGCAATAAAGTCCACATCCGCCGCTAAGCCGAAGAGAATATCCTGTTCGTCTTTCTGGGTGATCGCCGGGAGATTGACCCGGATGCCCGGGAGGTTGACATGCCGCTTGCTTTTCAACACCCCGCCGTCCACCACGCGGCACTGCATGAGGCGATCATGCTTTTCGAGGATTTCCAGGTTGATCAAGCCGTTATCCACAGTGATTTTGTCGCCCACATTCACCGCCTCGATCAAATCGGCATAGTTGATGTGAATGGAAGTTTCCTCCACGTCTTCAGGTCCGCGCACGGTGACGGACACGACCGCACCTTGCTGCAGATTGAGATCGGTGGCCAACACCCCGGTGCGGATTTCCGGGCCTTGGGTATCCAACATGATCGGAATCGGAAACGGAACTTTCTTATTAAGAGCCTTGATGTGCTTGATGACTTTGGCATGGGTTTCATGACTGCCATGAGACATGTTCAATCGGACAATGTCCATGCCCGCCTCATACATTTTGTACAACATTTCATAGGATTCGGTGGCGGGTCCGATCGTGCAAATAATACGTGTTTTCGGCATGCGTTCGTCCATAACAAGGAATTATCTGCCTGTTGCAGAGCTATGGCAAATCGGCCGGATTCCATTCGGAAAATTTGCAGGCTTCCCCATCGGCCTACCCGTCAAAAACGTTCACCGCCTTCCCCCTGGGGGTCTGTTTACGAAACGGCTCACAGGTATTAGAGTAGAACCAACACGATGATGAAGGCTCGCTTCGGTTGGTCGGCGGATAACCATGTTGACGAGGTGACTCATGCACACCGAAAGAGACACTCTGGATTTTGTGACCATCGAGGGTCTGTTGGCCTATGGCGAAGCTATGGCCCAGCGCCGGCCGGAGGAAGGGGTGGAACTTCCTCCCCCGCCGCCCCCATCGAATGATCGCCCCCAACGGGCACGAGAGGCCATGGAGGCCATACGAACATTGGTCCAGCAGGCCCAAGGCGGATTTGCCACCGCCGCCGCCTATCGAAGCGCCCGACAAGCCGTAATCCAGCAAGCCTGCGGGGGCGATGCGTTGGTCTTTTTCGCGGCCTGGAACCAACTCCTTGCCCAAGGTGAGTTATCCTCCTTATTTCGTGCGCCCATCGGCGCCACGACCAAACCCCTTCGACGCCGCCCGGTGGCCATCGTACCACGGGACCAGATGACCCCCCATCTGGTTGAAGGCCGGATCGTGTTGGACATCGGGGATGACCGGTATTGGCTGATGCCCAGGGATTTGGGTGACCGCACGTTGTTGTTTACCATGCGGCACGGTGTGTCACAGGTGGACAGCAAGAAGTTTCGCGTAGGGCGCCGGTTGAAGAACGTGCTGGATCCGGAACGGGGCATTCCCAAAGCCGAAGCCATCGGCGATGCGCTGGCGCGGACCATCGGTCTGGTGGGGAAACAACTGGACTTCCTCCACCTGCACAATTACCTGGATCCGCAAACCTTTGTGCATCTGGTGAGTCAGAGCCCTAATACCCGCCAGCTGTTTGATCGGGTCACCTCTATTCTTGCACCCGGCACCGCCAAGTCGATCCAACCAGTTGTGGAATATGCGTTGGAATCACAAGACTTCGGCTGGGCCACCGGAATCGAGAAAACCGCCGAACTCGAAGAAGCCGCCAGGGCTTTTGGCGTGGAGACGAAAACCGCCAAACGGCTGATCAAACATCCGTTATACAGTTATCCAGCCGGCCACTCCTTCTTTGAACTCTATGTGGATTTGGTGGACGGCTTTCATCAATTGGGGCGGACTCATCAGGGAAAAGTCTTGTGTTTATACACCCACAGCTCAACCCTCCGTGCGCTTTTGATTTTTTTGGATCCCCGACCGTTCAGTGAAGCTTTTTCCGAGTTCAGCGACTATAAGGAAGGGCAGGACAACGTTGTGCTCCTGACGTATGAGCATGGGCAGCTATCCGGCTATTCCACGGCCGTGGGCCTTTCAGAACGGGAACGGGTGGCCCGCGAAGCCTGGATGAGCGTGGAACAAGAGCGCCGGGGGAAGGTGACTCTCCAACCCCGTCAGATTCGGCGGATTGTCGCGCTGGTGTCCGGTGGGGATTTTGCCGGAGCCGGGGCGGCCTTGAAGGAACTCCGGGTGACCGGAAACCGGCTAGGGCTTGAAGTCTATTTCGTCCAACACGGGTTTTTAGGATTGGCCAATAATTGGATCGAGTTGGCCACGGCACAGGACACGCGTGGCATGAGTAACCATGCCAGCAGTCCGATCGGCAGCAGCCGGTTTGAAGATTTCAAGGATGAAGAGGTCCAACAGGCGGCCATCCATCATCTCAAACCCTATATGGAAGATGGGGCGTTGGTCGTCATCGGCGGAGACGGCAGCCTGCGTGGAGCCCGGGCCATTTATGAACGCTTCGGCGTACAGGTGGTGGGGATTCCGGGCTCGATCGACGACAATATCGCCGGCACCACATCACTGGGCGTCCATTCGGCCGTGGCCTTGGCCAACCAATCCATCGAATCATTGAAAGCCACCAGTGCGGCCATGGGCAGTGTGTTCTTTGTGGAAGTCATGGGAGCGGGCTCCGGGCATCTGGCCTTAATGTGCGCCTATCAGGCCCGGGCGGAAGGCCTTCTCGTCAATGAACATCCCGATCCCGATGCCTATATCGAGGACGTCATACTGGGAACCTTAAAGGAGACGTTAGGGGTCCGGAATAAAAGCCATATCATCATCGTGGCCGAACGCACCCCGCATCGCCATCATCCGGATGGCGGTGTCCATGGCTTGGTGGATTATTTCGCCAGGAGAATTTCCCAGTGGACTCATCTGCAAACACGCCCCGGCACCTATCCCCTTTCGGTGGCCACGAAAGCCACCATTCTCGGCCACACCCTCCGCGGGGCATCTCCGACCCCGGAAGATAAAACGATGGCGCAACATTTCGCCTATGAGGCCATTCGCCGGCTGGTTGAACAACCCGAACAGGTCGTCGGGTGCATGTTGGCTTACCAACCCTCCGGGACCATTCATCCCATTCCTTTGCATGCGGTGGCTCCCAAACCGTTCGACTGGGAGCTGTTCGCCCGCATGCACGGCACCGATTTGGTGTAGCACGTCCCGAAAACAGCCTCCCGTTTTCAAAAAATAGTGCTCAGTACAAGATTCTCCTTTCAGCGAGGAAAGGGACAACCCTGACCATCACATCATGGCTTGCCAACCCAATGGGAGCATTGATTTTTTTAAATTTCGCCTTATTTCTGTATCCAGTGGAACCTCTGATGCCTCTCCCCTGGTCGACTTCCGACCATTCGCTCACCAGGCAGGCGTGAGGCAGGAGGGGTTAAATTTTTTGTCGAGCAGTTCAAGCACCGTTTTCTGAAAATAAACTTCCAACTGAAAGGGAGGAAATCCATATGAGCAGAAAACTTGAGCAACCGTATGGGCCTCATGCCGGCACGTACCGATCATTTTTTGAATTGGCTAGCCAACATAAGGGATATTATTTTGGAGAAAATCATGGTCAACCGGTCCCACCGCCCAAGATAACGTTTTCTCACCCCTTACGATGGTGGTCATGGGATCGCCCCAAACGACTCAAGATTATTCAACAGCTCCGGGATCAACGGCTAATAGAAATCCTCAAGCTGGGGGAGGGGAACACTAATTTCTCCCGAGGAAAAGAGTCGGATAACAAACAGCTACACACCCGAAAGGAGGGGACGGTAGCGAAGCACATTCCGTCTCCTCCTGAGTCTTTTAAGCGCATTCAACACGTTCGAGTTCAGTGTCAACGGGCAGCCTGACAAGGTGGCAGCACTCAGAATCCTTAATGAAGAGAGAAGTGAGATGAACAAGGCGGGAATAAACAGCGAATGGCAAAGACCCACTAAAATGTGGGAATGGCCGTCATGGCTCCCCCGACCAGCACTCCTTCTGGCCACACCCCTGATTTATGCAATGATCATCCCATTAGTGTCAGCACCGATGGTATAAGTCCCCAAAACACCGAAATAGAAAGTCCTCTGAACACCGGTCACAATGTCCCTTCACCGCTCATGACCACGGAGGAGGGACGGATGCTGCGAAAGGAGGACTTTAT
>JBDIVP010000121.1:0-10113 GCA_039794325.1 Candidatus Inrsubterrania sp. | reverse complement strand
TCGGTGATGTCGGCGAGGGCCTTCGCCGTGCGGGAGGCGATCTTCGCGTAGATCTCGTGAACGGTGGTGTTCGAGCTCGAGACCTCGGCCTCGTCGGTCTCGTAGAAGAAGACGAGGTCCACGTCGCATCCTCCAGCCGATACGTACTCGTTTTTCTCAGGCCTGACGTGACACAACCATCAATATTTGCGAGGAAAATTCACAATTTTAGTCTAGCCCTCAACCTGTAAAACTGTCAAGCGAAACGGAAGGCCCAGAAACGTGGACGGCAAGGTTCATTTCTGACGATGCTTTCAAGGATACCGCACCCTCACTCTCATCACAAGTAGGATTTTTTTGCCGGATACGGTCATCAATTTTTCCTTGCTATCGGTTGAGGGAGCGACTACCATCTACACCGGTTCTCTTCTGTCTGACCCGTTCATTCCAACTTTCAACATAAATGAAGACCTTTCACACCATAGGCATCATTACCAAACCGTTTTCACCTGACATCCATCAATCCGTGGCACAAGTTCAACGTTGGTTAGGCGAACATGGAAAAACGACCATCGTGGACTGTCCGGATGGATACCCTATGGCCACCAGCCAGGACCGCCTTCGCATCGCCCATGAAGCAGACCTTCTCATTGTCCTTGGAGGTGACGGCACCATGTTGAGCGGAGCCCGGTTGGTAGAACAACGGGAGATACCCATCCTGGGAGTCAATATGGGCGGACTGGGTTTTCTCACAGAAACGACTTTCGATGATTTGCCCACCGCCATCGGGAAAATTTTTTCCGGTGATTTTCACCTGGACACGCGATTGATGTTACGAGTCCGATTGGAACGTGATGATAAGGCCCTTGAGACCTATTCAGCGCTTAATGATGTGGTTATCAGCAAGGGTCATTTGGCACGCATGATCGCCACAAAGGTTTGGATAAATCAGGCATTCATGACCAATTTGCGGGGAGATGGCCTGCTGGTGGCCACCCCAACCGGGTCAACCGCTTATTCACTCTCAGCCGGTGGACCAATTCTGGACCCCGGCCTGGAGGTTTTGCTGATCAACCCGATTTGTCCCCATACACTCTCACACAGACCTTTTTTGGCATCCAGTCAAATACCCATCACCATTGAACTCACAAGTCCGGAAGGAGCCATGGTTACCATTGACGGCCAAGTTGGCGAAGAGATCATACAAGGGGACCTTTTAAAGATCGAAGCGTCTCCTCACCGGACCCAACTTATTCGTTTTCCGGATCGAAACTATTTTGAAGTGCTTCGTTCAAAACTCAAATGGGGTGACGGATAACCATGTCCCGCCTGATGTACGTCCAACAACAATTCTAAAGGCCGATAGTGGTCTCGGCTCGGCAGGAACCCAACCTCATCAGATGGGACACTCAAGTTTTAAAAAAGGTGGGAGAAATGGAACGTCAGGGGGAACATTCGGGGCACTGACTTCGTTCTTTAGGAGCATGAAACTCCTCGGAAGTCAGGGGGAATAATTGGTCACAAAGCTCGCAATTACGAATTTCAAAAAACGGAATTCCCTCCTGGTCAATTTCACAAGGCAATAATAATTCGGACGGATCGAATCCAAGTGTTTTCCCATCAGGAAATTTCACAACCGCCAAGCGTACATTAAAATGCTCAAAAACGGCTTCTTTGCCCTTATAGGCCTCTTCATGTCCCATAACATATACGGGCTGACCTTTACGTTTCACGCGAAGATCCTTTAAGGTGCGTTCGGTTTGGCTTGCGCAAAAAAACTCAAGAACGGGCGCTGACTCACTCATAGGGGTTGAAATCCATTTTTTAAAACCCTTACTTCACGACGGATCGTGAAGAATACAAGATAAAGACATCACCAAAGTGACTGCGAGAGCTTGTATCATGCCTGAAAAATTCGGTCAAGGCGCTTGCGATCCGTGTTATCCCGCAAAAAAAGGAGACCAGCCATGGATAAAATGATAATTTACCAGAAACCCACCTGCTCCACTTGCCGAAAGGTCCTCAAGCTGGCTGAGGAAAGCGGCCATCCCTTCACCGCAGTTAATTATTATGAAGAACCGTTTTCAAAATCCCAACTCAAAGACCTACTGAGGCAATCCGGCCTCAGTGCATCCGAAATCCTGCGGAGCAAGGAAGATCTTTACAAAACGCTCAACCTGGGACAGTCGACAAAATCCGAGGATGAATTGCTGGAACTCATGATTAAATATCCAGATCTTATTCAACGCCCCTTGGTTAAAAAAGGAAATAAAGTAATCCTCGCCCGCCCTCCTGAAACTCTAAAAACGCTTCTTTAGCCCGAACCATCTTACCTCCTTTTGGCTAAAAAGGCGGCCGGAACGGCTCGGAGGCCGGACTGTTGAAATATTCAGTTTTCAGATATTGGTAGGCTTCAATAATCCGCCGGAGTTCAGGTTCGGCACTACGATCTCCTTGTCGAATATCAGGGTGCAATTTTTTAGCCCGTTCACGGAAAGCCCGGGTCACCACCGGAAGGGAACTGCCGAATTCAACTCCCAAGATCTGATAGGCTTCAGAGGATGAGTGAATTTCGCCTCTCGATCCAGGTGGATCCTCCCCCATACCGGCACCGCCTCCTGCAGCCTTGAAAAAATTAAACAGGTTGATCTTTCGACGCCGTCGACGCGGACGTTGACGGATTTCGCTGTCAAATTCATCAAAGCGATCCTCAATAAACTCCAACCTGGATTCCAAACGTTGGGCCGCCGACAATTCGGTGATTTCCTCTATTTCACATTCGACCAGTCCCAACATTCGATCAATTTCCACCAACCCTTGCTCTACACGCAAATACGCATCAACCCGATCTTGAAACATCGTTTCAATGGCAAAATCCAGACTTTTTTCCGCCTGAATCCGTAACTCCGCCACACGACGGTTCATCCCCGACACGAATTTTCTGCGATTCTGTTCGTTCAGTGCCATCTCGAGAGGCAGTATAGAAAAAACCCAGTGGCGTTGTAACGT
This sequence comes from Candidatus Inrsubterrania sp., assembly GCA_039794325.1. GTDB lineage: Bacteria > Nitrospirota > Nitrospiria > Nitrospirales > UBA8639 > JACKFE01. The sequence goes on along the minus strand of JBDIVP010000121.1, from coordinate 7,125 downwards.
AGCATCACACAAACGGTCCTTATCGGGCCTTCATGCCTTCACCAGCAGGCCGCAGGTCACATTGCCCAAGTCTGTCGCTCTTGTTATCCTGATCATTCTGATTGACGGCCGTTTATCCTCCAGGAAGCCGATCCGCGTCATTACTGACCTTCGGGTTTCAATCCGGCCCCTGACCTTTGTAACCCGGTGAATAATCTCATGAACGAACCACAAAAAAAACTTTCAACCAATCGACTCATCAACGAAACAAGCCCCTACCTCCTCCAACATGCCCATAATCCTGTGGATTGGTATCCATGGGGAGAAGAGGCCCTCCAACGAGCCAAGTCAGAAAATAAGCCCATTCTCCTTTCGGTAGGATATTCAGCCTGCCATTGGTGCCATGTCATGGAACGTGAGTCGTTTGAAAATGACATGATTGCGGATCTCATGAACCAATATTTCATCAATATCAAAGTCGATCGGGAGGAACGCCCGGATCTGGACGAAATATACATGCAGGCTACAACCGCAATGAACCAGGGACATGGTGGATGGCCGATGACCGTGTTCCTTACCCCGGACCAGGAACCCATCTTTGCCGGGACCTACTTCCCACCGACCGACCGTTGGGGGCGACCCGGATTCGGGTCTATCCTCAAAAACATCGGAGAGGCCTGGAAACGGGACCAGGATAAGATCGTCAGCCAAGCCAGCCGCTTCACATCCCGATTACGGGCTGCCCTGCAGCCGGTTTCCCCGTTAGCGGTGGGAGAAACTGAAATCGATTCGGCCATTCAACAATTTGCCGGAGATTTCGACCCTCGCCATGGAGGATTCGGCCGTGCCCCAAAATTTCCGCCGGCGACGGGACTCTCCTTCCTCCTTCGACAATATGTGTGGACCCATGACCCCAAAATTCTTGACATGGTAACCAAAACCTTGGACGGCATGGCTGCGGGAGGGATCTATGACCACATTGGAGGGGGATTCGCACGGTACTCTACCGACGACAAATGGCTGGTCCCGCATTTTGAAAAAATGCTGTATGACAATGCACTTCTGGCCCGCACCTACGTGGAGGCCTATCAGGTAACCCGCAATCCGCAGTATAAACAGGTGGCTACGGAAACCCTTGATTACATCCTCAGAGAAATGACCGGCACTGATGGGGGATTTTATTCCGCAACCGATGCCGACAGTGAGGGGGTAGAGGGAAAATTTTTCGTCTGGACCCCGACAGACATTCAGGCCGTTCTCGGAAACACCGATGACGCCAAATGGTTTTGCGCCTATTACGACATCACGGAACAAGGGAATTGGGAAGGTCACAGTATCCCTCATACTCCGAAATCACTGGAGACCGTGGCAGGCGAAATCGGCTGTTCACCGGAAACCCTCCGACTCAGCCTTGCCCGCTCGAAGCCTTTGGTCTATCAAGCTCGTCTCAAGCGGGTGCCTCCCGGATTGGACGACAAAATTATTACCGCCTGGAACGGCATGATGATCGGGACGATGGCCGAGGCCGGCCGCGTTTTCGGGCACCGTCCCTACCTTGAGGGGGCGTTGGAGGCAGCCGATTTTCTCCTCACGGCCCTGACCAGGCCGGATAATCGGCTCTGGCGTACATCTCGGATGGGCAAAGCCCATTTGCAAGCATGTTTGGAAGATTATGCCTACGTGGCTGAGGCTTTGATCGATGTCTATGAAGCCACAGGTCAAGAGCGGTATCTCCACCAGGCAGTGGGATTTGCCGAACGAATCGTGGAAGATTTTGAGGATCGAAACCACGGCGGATTTTTTACCACCGCTATCGATCATGAACGTTTGATCGTCCGGGCCAAGGAAGGCGCAGATGGGGCGACACCCAGCGGCAACGCCGTGGCGGCTATGGCCCTGACACGCTTGGGCTTTCATTTTGACCGGGAAGATCTCAAAACATCCGCCGCCAAAGCGGTGAGAGCTTATGGTCAACAAATTCACCAAGTTCCTCGAGGGTTTCCAAAGAGCTTGATGGTGGCAGACTTCTTATTGCGAGGCCCGATGGAATTGGCTCTGGTTGGTCCTGCCGAGTCTGTTCATTATTCCCAGCTCCTCGATCACGTCAATCAAACGTTTGTACCGTACCGCATTCTGGCCTGCCTTCCGGAAGAGGAGGAGGATTCAAGTCATCCGCTTTTGCAAGGGAAAAGGCCTTTGAACGGACAGGCCGCACTCTTTATCTGTCAAAACTTTACCTGCCAAAAACCTATCACGGATCCACGAGAGGTACCTGCCGCATTGTCCGATCGTCTGACCACCCCGCCGCAAACGACCAAAGACAAAATACAAACCCTGACCACCAAAGGGCTCCCCGGTCATGCGACCCCGGAAGGAACCGGGCACTACGTGGCTAAAATGTTAGCTTCCGGACCATCTCCACGCCCCACCGCCCATGGTTATGGTCCATTGGGATCAACCGGCCTGACGACCTCACGAATTGGATTTGGAGGATACAGGATAGCGGCCGGAGTGGAAGACCATCGGAAGGCTTTGGAAAAAGCTCTTCAAAATGGGTGCAACCTCATTGACACATCCACCAATTATGCAGATGGCGGAAGCGAACAACTGGTCGGAACGGTTCTCCGCGATCTCATTCGACAAGGGGGGGTGTCCCGAGAAGAAATCATCGTGGTTTCCAAAATAGGGTATGTGCAAGGGAATAATCTCAAACGGGCAGAGGCACGGGAACAGGCAGGACGACCGTTTCCTGAAATGGTGAAGTATGGTGATGACCTGTGGCATTGCCTGCACCCTGAATTCCTTGAGGAACAACTCACCCTATCTCTCGATCGGCTAGGGTTACAAACACTTGATGTCTGCCTGCTACACAATCCGGAATATTTCCTGACCGAAGCCAAAAACCGCCGTTTGGCTATGGATTCATCCGCGCTGGCGGCTCTTCGCCATGAATACTACCGGAGAATTCAACAGGCTTTTCTTTATTTGGAGTCTCAAATCGCCGCAGGGAAAGTATGTTTTTATGGGGTATCCTCAAATACCTGCATCGCTCCAATGGATAACCCCGAAGCCACCTCCTTCTCCCAACTGTTAAAAGCCGCCCAAGCCGCCGCACTGGAGACAGGCCGTTCAGTCCATCGATTCCGGGCCCTCCAGATTCCCATGAATTTACTCGAACCCGGCGCGCTCCTAACCCCCAACACAGGGATGGATGGTTCCCAAACCGTCCTTGATGTTGCCAAAGAGGGCGGGATCGCCATCCTGGTCAATCGCCCATTGAATGCCATTCCCGGAAAAGGAGGCGGCATTGTCCGACTGGCCGACCCAATGACGGAAATTCCGAATACAAATTTCGAAACCCAACTTCCCAAAGTCGCCGCACTGGAACAGGACTTCAAACGGACATTGGCCCCGCATCTGCCTCAAGGCGAGCAAGGACGTTCGCCTTCAGACTTTTTCAACTGGGCGGAAGAACTCCAGCGAATCCGCGAAGTCGTCCAAAATCTGGAACACTGGGATCAAATCGAAACACAAATGATCGCCCCCCACGTCAACCAAGCCTTTCAAACACTCACGCGTCATTATGCCGACAAAACGGAAGAGGAAAGCATTTGGGAATCCTGGAGAGACCGGTATATCCCGGAGTTGGTTGCATTATTAAAAGTGATGCGGATGGAGGCCGCACAAAAAAGCGCAAGGAAAATAACGGCACTTCGAGCCATCATGGATTCGTTCTTACCCGAGTCAAAACGAGAGGAACCGTTCTCCCGGAAGGCACTTTGGGCTCTGACCAGTACGCCGGGAGTCAGCTCCGTCCTGAACGGCATCCGTCACCCATCATATGTGGAGGATTCACTTACTGTCCTCGGATGGGAACCGATTTCCGAGGTACAACTCATGTTTGAAGCCATTCAAAAGGGGTTCCCATCATAATTTTTACTTATTCCCCTACCCAAGTGCCGAAGGGGTATATTATAGTGCAACCATAATCTTCGATAATGATAAGAATTTTCAACTTCATTTATTATTCATCTAACATTCTATCCTGGCGTTCTCCAAATTATGTTAATCAGTAAAGGTCGTGTCTCATGGAACAGGTCTGGCAGCTAATCGGATTAGGTGCGGTCGCCGGCGTTTTCCCCATTTACCTTGGAATTGCGCTGGCCTTAATCATCGTCAAAGCCATTGATAGGTCAATGGAAGGGTTTCTGACTGGAATCGCCACGGGTGTATTAGTCTACCTCTTTTTTGACCTCATGCACGAGGCGGTTGAACTGACAGGCGTCACCGACTATTTGTCATGGGCGGCCTTTTTGGGAAGTCTGTTATTCGGATATGTGGGATTGGTAATGATCGAACAACGTCAACAAGGACGTCATCGCACTGAACCATCCAAACTGTTTCTTCCTTACATGATCGCCCTCGGGATGGGACTTCATAATTTGGGCGAAGGGCTGGCCATCGGCGCCGCATACATGCAAGGGCAATGGATCTTGGGTGGGCTACTGGTCATGGGCTTTGCCTTACACAACGGCACGGAAGGGTTCGCCATTATCGGCGCGGCCGGGAAATCGAAGCCTGGACTCAAAGATATCATTTTGATGGGATTATTGGCCGGCCTTCCGACATGCCTCGGGACCGTCATTAGCGGATTTGCCGTTTCCCCTTATTTTACCATCATGTTTTTCGCCCTTGCAGCCGGATCGTTGCTATACGTCATCCTTTCCCTGACAACGATTTTTTATACCGCCTCCCGTCGAGTTCAATGCTCCTGGGGGGTCTTTACAGGCATCACTCTGATGTTCGTCACCGCCATGCTACTCCAAATGATTACCGGGATCCGCACCTAAAAGGGCACTCTTCTTCAGGGGACATACGGCTAACCACACCTCAAGTTTCTTCATGCTGCGACACACCACACAGTACCCCTCCTTCCCTATTCGACATGGGCCGGGTTAGGTGTATAGGCTGGCCTTAGTTCGTGGGAATAGGGCACCTGAGAATGGCCTTGATGACCAAGGGCGCCGAAAGCGGTGCCAGAACGGTTCACATCCATTGACCTATTATTCGACGAACCGGGTGTCTCTTGATCACAACGGGACTCCACCATTAACTCTTCAAGGATGCTGTCGAGATCATCCAGGACGGCATCCAGATACCAGGGCGGAGAGTCTTCATAAAACATACCGGCATACACATCATGGCACCCGTTGGAATCCACATAAATGCGATAACGCCCCCGGCTCACCCGGGTAACATACTCATCCAAATAGTCAAATTGCTGGCGTAATTTCTCTCTATGCGCCACCAATCCGGACAACTCAGGCAGCCCAAGGGTCCCGGACAACAATCGAGCATGCTTATTACGTAAATCCCGGTAGACCTGCAAATCCTTTTGAAACATTTTTAGACGATCTTTCAATAACTCGGTTGTCATATGTCATACTCCACGATACCAATTGTTAGTCATTTCACTCCATTCAGTATTCACAAAAGAACATCCCCCGATGGATCGGTCATCAAAAACAGAACCCTGTCAAGGAAATTTCGGTGCAGGAACAACCTGACCAGGATGCTGGGAGCCAGCAATCAAGCAGAAAGAATAACTTTATCTATCACAGAAAAAGTGCCACTCTCAAGTAAGAAACCTCTTTTCGCCCAACCATCAACATTTCCCTGTTCAATTGCAAATTTCAGCTAAATTTCACGTACCGACTATTCCCGCTTTCACCTCTCCCGCAGAATGGAAGAGTCAGTTTTTATTGCCATATCCGTTGCCAATTCCTCCATTCCGCTTCCCACATTCCAGAGCCCGGCTGGACCGGAATAAATTGCCGTTCCCTGGCCGTATGCACGGTCATTATCTCTGAACCAAGGGATCCGACAAACCACACTGCACCATCACGGTCGGTTCTGTAAATCGGTACATCCTTCCTGCGGTAGGCGTCAAGCACCTCCCCATCGGGATGCCCGTAGCGATTATACACACCGACCGACATGATCAATGCTTCCGCTTGTAATCCCGCAACCCAGCGATCATGTAAAGAACTTCTCGCGCCATGATGTGGAATTTTGACAACCCGTGCCGCAACCCCGTCAACCCTCAACGCCAGACGCTCCAACGCTTCCAATTCCGCATCGGCAGTAAATAGGAACGAGAATTCACCGCATGTCAGTCGGGTCACCAAGGATGCATTATTGAGGATTTTCCCATTGGAGGAAGGGGTGACACGCAATACCCTTTCCTCCGTAGACCGTGGTGGATTCAAAATCTTCAATGAACACGGGCCGGAACGAACGATTTCAACACCCTCTTCACCGATAAACTCCGTCAAACCCGACTGTCGAACAGCAGACTCAAGACGCCGATAAAACATTTCATCCCGCTTGATCCCGTTACTCCAATATTGACGCACGGGAAACATCCGAACCACCCAGGGCAATCCTCCAACATGATCCCACTGGGGATGTGTCGCAAGCACATAGTCGAGTCGATGGATACCGTTGTTCCACAGGAAGGGGCCAATGACAGCTCTTCCCATATCCAAACGGGATGAGGCCGGACCACCGTCAATCAAGACGGTTTGGCCGTCAGGAAGCTCCAAAAACGTGGCGTCCCCTTGTCCAACGTCAAGGAAGGTGACCCGGACCATGCCCGGCTCCCATCCGGATCGCGGGGCCCATCCCCACCAGCAAATCAGTCCGATCAGCATAACCGCTCCACCCCACCGGATTAAACCCAGGCGACCCCACAAACACATTCCCAACAACACCAACCAAAACAACACGAAGGATCCGAAACCCGGCGATGCCACATGCCATTCGGCGCAAGGAATTTTGGCCATGCCTTCGACAAGCCAAGCCAGAGCTTCAAACAACCACTGGTTCCATGATGCGAAAGGGAGTGCTTGTTCTCCGCTGACCACGGCCATGAATCCACTGAAAAGCCCGAGAGGAATGACCCCCATTCCCGCAACCGGGACAACCACCATATTGGACACAAAACCCAGCCAGGCAATTTGATAAAAATACAACGCAACCAGCGGCAAGGTGACAAGACCAATTGCGAGTGACATCAGAAATGCCAACCGACCGTTTTCAACCCATCGGGCTATCCAAGAACGCCTCGAGCGCTGGAAATCCCCT
>JBDIVP010000120.1:0-10226 GCA_039794325.1 Candidatus Inrsubterrania sp. | reverse complement strand
GCCGCCCCCCAGCCTTCGCGCCGCTGGCGTTCATCGATCATTCGTCCAATGTCCCAGTACAGGCGCACCAGTTCGCGATTGACTGCCAGCATCGCCCGCATTTGCGCCTCCTGAATACGCCCTTTTACCTCGGCCAGGAGGGCGGCAAAGTCCTCTCGCGCAAGAGCCTTGGCCGTGATGCGTTTACCCGCCATAGCCCAGCTCCTTCAGGTTGGCGGCGATGGCGGCGTCCAGTTTTGCGGCCTCGGCTTGTTGCTTGCGTAGTGTTGCGGTGAGGCGCTTCATTTTCTGGTCGAACGGTTCGCCATCGTCCTCGGCGGCTTCCGCCCCCACGTAGCGCCCAGGTGTGAGGACGTGGTTGTGCTTGCGGATGTCGTCGAGGGTGGCGGATTTACAGAAGCCGGGGATGTCTTCGTAGGTCGTTCGCCCTTCGAGATGCTTAGGGCGAACGGATTCTTGATCGCCACGCCACAAGTGGTACATGCCGGCGATTTTGGCAAGGTCCTCCTCGGAAAGTTCACGATGGACGCGATCCACAAGTTTTCCCATTTTGCGCGCGTCGATGAAGAGGGTTTTGCCTCGCCGGTCATGAAAGCCATGCCCTGAGCCTGTCGAACGGGGCCCATTTTTCTTTTTGCGGGCGAGAAACCAGAGGCAGACGGGGATTTGCGTTGAGTAGAACAGTTGGCCGGGGAGGGCCACCATGCAGTCAACCAAATCGGCCTCGATAATGGCTTTGCGGATTTCGCCTTCGCCTGATTGGTTTGATGACATTGAACCGTTGGCCAGGACAAAGCCCGCGATTCCGGTTGGCGAGAGATGATGGATGAAGTGTTGGACCCAGGCGTAGTTGGCGTTGCCCGCAGGGGGAACGCCGTAGACCCAGCGTTTGTCGTCTTTTAATAATTCTCCCCGCCAGTCGCTGTCGTTGAAAGGCGGGTTAGCCAGCATGTAGTCGGCCTTGAGGTCCGGGTGTTTGTCGTTGTGGAAGGTATCGCCATGGGCGATCTGCGCGTCGATTCCGCGGATGGCCAGATTCATCTTGGCCAGCCGCCAGGTGGTGTAGTTGGATTCCTGCCCGTAGATGGAGATATCTCCGAGTTTGCCGCTGTGGGCCTCGATGAATTTTTCGCTGGAAACAAACATACCGCCCGACCCGCAACAAGGGTCGTAGACGCGGCCCTTGTAAGGGGCCAGCATTTCGACCAGGACCCGCACGACGCTGGAAGGGGTGTAAAACTGTCCGCCCTTTTTCCCTTCGGCGCTGGCGAATTGGGACAGGAAGTATTCGTAAACCCTGCCGAGCGTGTCTTTGGCACGGTCGGCCGGGGTGCCAAGCCCGATGTCGCTCACGAGGTTGATGAGCTGGCCGAGCCGTTGCTTATCGAGACCGGGACGGGCGTAGTCCTTGGGAAGTACGCCCTTCAGGGAAGGATTGTCACGCTCGATGGCGGTCATGGCCTCATCCACCAGCGTGCCGATGGTGGGTTGCGGGGCGCTTCCCTTCAAATAGGTCCAGCGGGCTTCCTTTGGGACCCAGAAGATACTGGCGGCTTTATACTCATCCGGGTCTTCGGGATCGGCGCCTTGAGTGATCTGCTCGACCAATTCGGCATGTTTGGCTTCGAAGGCGTCGGAGATGTATTTGAGGAAGATGAGACCCAGGACGACGTGCTTGTATTCCGCCGCGTCCATGTTATTACGCAAGGCGTCGGCGGCTTGCCAGAGTTTCTGCTCGAAGCCGACGGTTGCGCCGTTTGTTTCTTTTTTGAGTTTGGGTTTGGCTTGACGAGGCACGTGACGATCCGTGGAATTTGCTGCGCTTGTATAAGAGAATAGCCAACATTTCTAAAAAAGTACAGGCGGACAATGAAGAACGCGGAGGCTAAAGCGTGTGGGAAAATTGGGGGGTCTGTTGATGAGGTACGTCGATGAGACTCAGGGATTCACTGCCGAAGACCTCCGGGATGGTCACAAGAAGGGCCTGTGTCCCGCCTTCCTTTTTTGTGGAATATCCACTGGGAGCGGAAACCAATTGTTGGAATAATTTTGCTTTTTGAAGTAGTGGAAAGAAGGTGCGAAGGGATGGGTGTGGGGAAAGGGACTCCGCCTCCTTTTTAAACTTTGGCTAGGGATCGCGATCTGTTTGGTCCGTGTATGGGGTTAAAAGTTTCGGCGATTCCTCTTGAATGAAAGTATTAATTTCCTGTGTGTCCTGTTGTGTGGGGGCCGGTATAAGGTTTTGATATTGGAGGACGATTTCTTTTAACGCGGTGACCATGATTTGAACATTTTCATCCTGAATAACCGAAGCACTTTTTCCCTCTAATAATTTTGCTACTTGATCCAACTCAAACAATTCATCTTGCAAAGACCCCGTAAATTCGTCTTGCGTTCCGCTCATAACGGAAAGCAGATGTTCTAATCTTAGTGAATATTCAATGCAGGCAAGGTACGCCTGTCCTTCGGTGATCTTTGCTATTTTTTTGGTTTGTTTTTTTTGCTGGTGTCTTTCAAAGAAACGTTTTCCTATAAGTTTCCCGCCTTCAAGCGCGGGAGAATATGTTAGTAAATTGGGCAAGGAAAGAGTGTGTGGTGTGAACATTGTCTGTAGCCATGGGTTAGTTTTGGGATCTTCGATTTGCTGTAATTGGTATTCAAATTCGCGTCTCCAGGTTATCCGCAATTCCCTGAGTTCACCACGAAGACGCCACATTTCCATGCGTTTAATGGGGCCCATTTTTCCGCGGGCCAGTTCTTTGGCGGAGGCAAAAATTCGTTCAAACTTGGCGAGTTGATCAACTCGGCGCATGGCAATGAGGATGTCAATTTTCTGTTCAACGTCTTTGAGACGTTTGGCAATATCGGCCCCAGCAATAATATGTGCGGCGCCAACGACTACAGTGGAAATTTGCCCGATTCGAGAGAGAAAAGCTTTGTAAGGTACTTCTTTGGCCTGTTCGATGAATTTTCCGGAATTGATATTTCGCAAAATGGGCAATGAGTGTCCTGATTGGTTGTGTTTTGAAATTTCCGCTATCCCCTCCTTGAGAAGTATTTTTCCGTTCTGTGAAAACTGAACGATCATCTCGGTTTTCGATGGGGAAATCCGGAGACCCTGGATCGTGACAATCACTCCATCTGTGAAAATGTTCAGTTGTTTGTTCAAATAAGAGAGCGTCGAATCTCGACAAATTTTGTCATATTGTTCAATATCCCATGAATCTTTAAATGTCATCTCCAAAATGGGTGAAGGGGGTGAAACATTGTGTGATTGATCTTCAATCGTGGAAACCTGAGGTTTAGGGTCCGTTGTTGCCGGAGGATGGTATTCTTGAATATTCTTCTTTCGCCTTGGAATGCGGTTGGAAATCAGCCATGTTATGAGGCCCACATTGACCAGCGTTACAACAGAAATAATGATGATGGTAAGGGGAAGAGAACTTTCAGTCATTGTCCGTGGCCTTCAATGATTAAAAAATGGGCTTGTGATAAGGACACATGTTCTGCTTTCCATGTAACATGTATATGGGTGGAGTCCGGATCATCTAGTTTTTCTCAATTTTTGTCAACTGAATGAGCAAGGTGAAGGATTAGGTTGATCGCTTTTACTGAATGTCTGCTGTTTTATGTGCCGAATATTTGGGAACGGGATTCTTTCCTCTTGACCGGCATTTTCCCAGCTTCGAAAATTTTACCGGTTTGTGGATGTGAATAGCTCCATTACGTCAAATGTCTGATTTTTACGAATGCAACAAACGAGATGAAATTGTCTATCCCGCGGATTGCGTTCATCCCCCTCACCTTTATAAATATCCGAGACCTCACGGTCCAATTTCCCTATTATTTCTGGGATGGAATCCACCCAAGCCTTATGGTGGATTTTGGTCCCTTCAATTTGATGATGACCTAAGGACCAATTTACATCGGATTCTAATGACACTTGAAAAGATTGCGTCTCCCTATCCTGACCAAAAATTTTTCAATGAATTTTTGAGTAAAGGCTATTATTTTCTCCATACGGTGAAGTGCTGGAGCCAGGCTAAATTTCCTGGTTTTGGCCGTGATTCCGGCACCCCAAAATTGCAAGAACGAAAGGCTCAAGTTGGACTCCCCCTGCTTCACGCTTGCGTGCGAACTCACTTGGCTGACGAATTGGAATCTTTAGGCCCTCAAAAAGTATGTGCTCTTGGCAAACTATCATTTCTTGGTTTGTCAGTTCTTTATCCGGGCTTAGGTGAAGAACAAACTTTTCCAACAGAAGGGCGTGTTTTTCCAAAAGGGGCGTGTGGGCTCCCATGGCCTCTTTTATATAGTTGTTTTCCTCAAAGGAATAGTGTTCCTATTAAAGGGATCAAGCAAAGGAAGAAAGGGTGGGAGATTTTGGGGGAACACCTTCGGGATTTTCTATAATTTTTGTCGCGTGAGGTTGAAGAGACATGTCAAAACCGACCTCCCACAATCAGGGGTATTGTGATCGGTTACAACGGGCTGAATCCTGGGTAAGGCGGGCTAAAAGCATCCAGGAATGGGAAGATTACCATGGGCCTTTTATTTTCTATTGGATCGCGTTAAATGCCTTATATGGGCGGCATTTCGATTCGCAACGGTGGGACGAACAGGATTTAAATTGGTTCCTGGAGCGAATCTGTCATTTGGATGCTGAAGCCGGGGCCATAGGGGCTCTTGTGAATGCCAACAAGCGCAAGGCCGACCGGTTACTTAAGGATCAGTTCCTCTTAAAAAGGTATTGGCAGGAAGGTGCTTCAGCCAAGGTTCGGCACACGTTGAATCAGGAATTTTCTGACGCTCAGGCGGCTATCGAACGTAGGAAAGTTGTAGAATACTTGCAAATTCTTTTTAGGCGCTTGCGCATTTTGCGGAATCAAATTTTTCATGGGTGCTCAACTGAACGTCAAAGTTTGAATAAGACCTCGCTTCAGCCTGCTTTGGAAATTCTTGAACTACTTGTTCCGCAGTTTTTAGAAACTTTCCGCGCCCACGGTCAGGGGTATGATTGGCCGAACATTCCTTATCCCCGAAAAGGTTCTCCGCAACATCCCCAAGCTTAGTCCTGATGGATTTTCGGTCGGTTATCGGGGGGAATGGTTGTCCGGCAAAACCGAGAAAAAGGATGAATTTTTTGTGGAGAGGAATGAGTTTGGGAGCTTTCCCGTTTTCAAAGTGGCACTTGACGGCATCCCGAACCTTTTCATGCAATTCGGCCATAGTATCCACTTCAATAAAAATAGATTCCCCCAGTGCTCGAACGGTCATTCCCTTCCGGAGCCTCCTCTACAATTACAATAAGGATGGTTTCTGACATGGCACCCTCAACTTCCGTGTTTGACCGGAACTAGGTATGACGATGGCATGATCGATCATATTTTAGTAAGGAGAATATTGGTATGGCGATGACGACCATTACATCCAAATTCCAAATAGTTATCCCCAAAGAGGTGCGGGAGAAGTTGCGGCTGGCTCCTCAGCAGCGCTTACAGGTCATCGAAAAGGGGGGAATCATATACCTGGTGCCGGAGGTCCCCCTCAAATCGATGAAAGGATTGCTCAAGGGGATGCCGAAGGAGAATCTTCGGGAGAAAAAGGACCGGTTGTGAAGATTTTGATGGATTCCAGCGGATGGATCGAATTCTTTACCGGAGGGCCACTTGCCGACCGGTATGGTTGTTATTTCGCTCCCAGGTATTTCCACATTACCTCCACAGTTGTGCTGTATGAAGTGTACAAGAAAATTAAACGGGAAAAGGGGGAAGAGATGGCGTTAATGTGTTCAGGCCAACTCAGTGGAAATTCCGTTGTTCCGCTCACGGAATCCATCGCGTATCTCGCGGCGGATTTGAGTCTCCGGTATGGCCTGGCCATGGCCGAGGCTATTGTCTATGCCACGTCTCAGGATCAGGATGCGCAGGTCGTTACCGGAGATGCGGATATGAAAGACCTGCCTGGGGTGATTTACGTCCACTAAAAAGACTCCTGTGGACAATAGGAATTGTGAATACCGGTGAGAGGGGGACAAAGGCCTGATAGGCACACAGACCATTCGTTTAAGGACCTACTTGTGATACCGGACGATCGGGAACCGGAAAAAAGAACGATTTTTCTGTCTAAGGATAAATGGCATGAAAGAAAAAGGCGTAGAAAAAGACTCCCGACCCCTTTTACGACTTTTTCCGGGAACGTTTTGCGCGGTGTTCTGCGACAAGGTCGATGATTTTTCCGTCCCGAAAGACATAGACGGGAGTATTCGTCTCAAATCCTAATTTTCTGGCTTTGGCAGCAGCACGTTTCAAAGCTACACCTACATTGGCAAGGTCGGGATCTTTGATGGGCATGGATTTATTGGCCATTGTCGTTATCTCCGGAATCGACATATTTCGGTTTATCCGATGCATTATCGTATAGAATCCATGCGTTCACAAGGGGTTGATAAATTTGCTGAAAATTTCGCCAACCTGCGACAAATCTCCTTCGAATGACAAACCAGAATCACAATTTTTTTTGTTTGTTGGTCTGTCATGTCCGAGCAAATTTAGGGGGACGCGAAGCCTTACCAGGCGTAGGCTTCGGGGGCGGGGCCGCCGGGGCCGGGGAAAATGTCATTCAAGCGTTTGATGAGTTCCTTGGTGAGGGTGAGGTCCAGGGCCCGCAGGGTGCTGTTGAGTTGTTCTACCGTTCGCGGGCCGATGATGGGCGCGGTGACGCCGGGTTGCTGGAGCAGCCAGGCCAGCGCCACGTCCGCAGGTTTTTCGCCCAGGTGGCGGCAGGTGGTTTCGTATTGTTCCAGTTGCGGCCGGTAGGTTTCTATGTCCTTTCGCAGCTCTTCATCGGCCCGCCGTCCGGTGCTGACCCGTTCGAGGGCCCCGGCCAGCAGGCCTTGTCCCAGGGGACTCCAGGGTAAAAGGCCGATGCCATAGGCTCGGCAGGCCGGTAGGACTTCAAGTTCGATCATGCGTTCGCGAAGGTTGTAGAGGCTCTGTTCCGAGACCAATCCCAAAAAGTGGCGTTGCCGGGCCAGTTCCTGGGCCTGCGCCAGGTGCCAACCGGCAAAGTTGCTGCTCCCCACATATAGGACTTTCCCTTCCCGGTGGAGTTGTTCCATGGCCTGCCAGATTTCCTCCCATGGGGTTTCTAGATCCACATGGTGCATTTGGTAGAGATCGATGTACTCCGTCTGGAGGCGGCGCAGGCTGGCTTCACAGGCCCGCTTGATGTGCAGGGCCGACAAGCGGGATTGATTGGGCCAGTCCCCCATCCGCCCGAAGACTTTGGTGGCCAGCACGACTTTTTCCCGGCGGCCGCCGCCTTGGGCGAACCACCGGCCGATAATCTGTTCGGTTATGCCCTCTCCCGGCCGTTTGCCATAGACATTGGCCGTATCAAAAAAGTTAATGCCCAGGTCCAGGGCCTTGTCCATGATGGCGAAACTGTCCTGCTCCAAGGTGTGCGGGCCGAAATTCATGGTGCCCAGACACAGGCGGCTGACTTTGAGTCCCGATCGACCGAGATGAACGTAGTGCATGGGGGTGCTCCCTGGGGATGATGAAAGAACGGGTAATGACCGTTGATTTTAACCTTTTCTCAGATAGACAATCAGGCTATGATGAGTTCGACGACATCTTTTCAGATTAAAGGAATTCAGATCAACCCGGCCGCGTTTTCTTTTTTGAAATCCGGCCTGAAAGGAAGCCCGACATGGCGATGAAAAAGAAACGTGCCCGCCGGAAACCGGCTATCAAAAAACCTGCTTCGCGAAAACCGGCCAGGCCCACCCGCTCCCAATCCCGAACCAAGCCGCCAGCCCGAACGAAGGCGAAAGCCCCCATCCGGTCGCAAACCCGAAAGAAACCGGCCCGCTCCGCGGCCGCCACGAACCAGGCGATCGAGGCTATGAATGAGCGCCTGGATATTATGTTGCCCGAAGTTATGTTCAGAATTGCCGCCCTGGAGCATATGTTGGTCGAAAAGGGGTTTTGTTCGCATGATCAATTGAATCGTGCCCGTCAATTTATTCAGGAACAGGAAGAGTCATGAAATGAAGAAACCGGGTGAAAGGACCCCGGGTCTATCGGCTACCTGTCTGATTTAGAGGCTTCAGAAAAAAGGATGACACATGAGCATGCCTGTCGATCGTCAAGAAACCATTGAACAATTTATGCAGCGCGAGTTGGAAGGGGTGCCCGAGGATTGTCCGGTCATTGATGCCGCAGCCCGGATGGCGGCGAGGCAGATCGGCAGTCTGGTGGTGCACCGCAAGGGCGTGGACCCGTCCGGATCCACGATTATCGGCCTGGTGTCCGAAACGGACATGGTCCGGCAGGTCATGGCGAAGAGCCTGAATGCTGCGGAGGTGCCGGTGGAGCGAATTATGGCCACCCCCCTCCTGTCCCTTCCGGCCGATCGCACAATGTTGGATGCCAATCATTTCATGGAGCAGCACGGGATTCGCCATCTGTGTATTTCCCAGGGTGATGCGATTGCGGGGTTGATTTCCGTCCGGGATCTGGTCCGCCGGTTTGTGTACGCGCAATCCGGACCGATTCGGGATCTGGATGATGTCTATCGCCCGTTAAGCGTGCTGATGCGCCGGAATATTGAAACCATCGATCGGGAGGAGACTCTACGCACGGCGGCCAAGCGCATGGCGGACAAGCATATTGGGGCGTTGATGGTGACCCAGGTCGGAGAAATCGTGGGCATTATGTCCGAGCGGGATCTGGTTCAGAACGGATTGGCTCCCGGCAGAAATCTGGATCAGGTGACGGTGGGATCGGTGATGGTACCGCGGATTATTGATATCGATATTAACCGGACCGTCCATGATGCCAGCGATGTGATGGCCGAACGGAACATCCGCCACCTGGCGGTGACGGAGAATCATGGGATTGTGGGCATTCTGTCGGTCCGGGACTTGTTGCGGATGATCTCCGTGCGGGATCGCCCCCGGTTTCTCCGTCAACCCTCCTAATCTATGGCCAAGCTATATGAAGGAACGACGAATACCCGAACAAGGAGTTGTCTGATGTTGTCGACGAAAGGCTATGCCGCTATGAAGGCCGGAGAGGCCCTAAAACCCTTTACCTTTGAGCGGCGGGAAGTAACCCGGAAGGATGTGCTGATTGACATTCGGTATTGCGGAATTTGTCACTCGGATATTCACCAGGCCCGCGACGAATGGGGAGGATCGATTTTTCCCATGGTACCCGGGCATGAAATTGTGGGGACGGTGGTGCAGGTCGGAAGCGACGTGCAGCAGGTGACGGTCGGCGAAACGGTGGGGGTCGGCTGTTTTGTGGATTCATGCCGGACCTGTCCGGCCTGCCTGAAGAGCGAACAGCAGTATTGTGAAAAGGGAATGGTTCTGACCTACAACGGATACGACAAGGAGGGGCAGCCGACGTATGGGGGCTATTCCAACCGGATTGTGGTGGATGAAGCCTATCTCCTGAAAATTCCCGCAGGTTTGGACCCGGCCGGTGCGGCTCCCCTGTTGTGCGCGGGTATCACGACCTATTCGCCGTTACGCAATTGGGGCGTGGGAAAAGGTCATCGTCTGGGCGTGGTCGGGTTGGGCGGGTTGGGGCATATGGCCGTGAAATTCGGCCGGGCCTTTGGGGCCGATGTCACCGTGCTCAGCCGGTCGGATAAGAAGAAATCCGACGCGGAACGGTTGGGAGCCAACGATTACGGCATTATGAGCAATGAGCATGATCTGAAACGCCTGGACGGCTCGTTTGATTTTATTCTGGATACGGTTTCCGCCGAACATAATATTGATACAGGGCTTAATCTGCTGAAGACGGACGGAACCTATATTCTGGTCGGGGTGCCCCCGGAACCGCTGTCCGTTGCGGCCTTCGGGTTGATTCTTCGACGGCGCCGTTTGGCCGGCTCGTTGATCGGCGGGATCCGGGAAACTCAGGAGATGTTGAACTATTGTGGCGAGCACGGAATTGTCTGCGATATCGAAACAGTGGCCATACAACAGGTCAACGAGGCCTACGAACGCACCATCAAAGGTGATGTCCGGTATCGTTTCGTGATCGATCTGGCCTCGCTTTATGAGGAAGGTTGACGTGCCCCCTGCCTGATCCATTCCGCATGGGGAACCCGTCACCGGTCTTTCCGTCTGGTGCGTGCCGGAAGGGCCACCAACGAAAGGAGCGATCCTATGTGGCGTGTGCCGGCATGTTTGGTGGTCGTGTTGC
>JBDIVP010000119.1:0-10280 GCA_039794325.1 Candidatus Inrsubterrania sp. | reverse complement strand
CATGCTCACCTATGCCTTCGACCTGCTCTACGCCATCTACGAGGAGGAAGGCTACGAGCCCGCCGAGATCCCGGAAAAGATCCTCACGAATAACCTCTACGGCATCGAGATCGACGAACGCGCCGGGGAGCTGGCCGCCTTCGCCCTGATCATGAAGGCTTTGCAGTATGACAAGCGGTTTTTTCGCAGGACAGCCGTTCGGGGTGAGCTTGTCGAACCCAACATCTGCGTGCTGGAGAACGTCCACTTCGATGGTAATGAGTTGAAGGATTACATGGATTGTGTCGGGCGCGATCTGTTCACCGCGCCACTGCAAACCACCCTGCGCCAGTTCGAAGAGGCCGACAACTTCGGTTCTCTGATCCGTCCGGATGTCACCGACGTCGACGGGATGCTCAGGATTCTGGAGTCAAAGAACGTCTCCGGGCAGCTGTTTATCAGCATGACACACCAGAAGGTGCTGCAGGCCCTGCGGCAGGCCGATTACCTGAGTCCGAAATATCATGTGGTGATTGCCAATCCGCCCTTTATGGGGAACAAGGGCATGAATTCGACTTTAGGAGCATGGTTGAAAAAGGAGTATCCAGATAGTCGCAGTGACCTGATGACTTGCTTCATGGAGAGATGTCAAACATTAACACTACGCAATGGTTTGTGTGGCATGGTAAATCTTCACACATGGATGTTTTTGAAGTCTTATCAGTCACTCAGGGAAAAGCTTATTGCCAACATGACCATTCATTCCTTGCTCCATGTCGGGAGAGGTTTATTTGGTTCGGATTTTGGTAGCGTCGCTTTTGTAGTGGAGAATAAATCATGCGTTCATTCCATTACGGGAACATACAGACGGTTATTTAAGAGAAACGTCGATGTTACCCCCGTTGAAGAAATACGAGAGAGATTCTTGGATTCTAACTTTGGCCGATATTCAATATCGCAAAGTCAATTCGAGAACATCCCTGGCACGCCCATTGCCTATTGGTTGCACGTTAAGTTTATTGAGATATTCAAAAAAACACAGCCAATGGAGGAGTTTGCTGAGGCGAGACAGGGGCTCTCCACCTCAGACAACGATCGATTTCTACGATTCTTTTGGGAGGTGGTGTTAGGAAATATTTGTTTTGGTGCCAAAAATGACGAAGAAGCTCTGTCCAGCAACGCTCGATGGTTTCCTCACAACAAGGGCGGTCCTTATCGTAAATGGGCTGGAAACTACGAGTTGGTTGTCGATTAGCAAGATGGAGGAAGAAGAATCAAGGATGAAGTTGTTAGAAAGTATCCTTACTTGAACGGAAATCCAAACTTTGTTGTGCATGATGACGGATATTACTTTCGAGAGGCTGTCTCATGGTCCGAGATTGGCCTTGAGCATCCAGTAGTACGTTTTTATCCCGCAGGGTTCGTCTTTAATATCAAAGGAATGAGCGCATTTCCTAAAAATAAATATGAAACCAAAGCCATTATGGGCTTCTGCAATGGCAATTACGTAAAAGAAGTAGCTGCAGCGATTAATCCTTCGATGAGTTTTGGGATTGGTAACTTCAAGAGTCTCCCTGGCGCATTTCTACAAGATGAAAGTATTGTTGCTAATGTTGATTGGTTGGTTTCCGCTGCTACTGGGGATTGGGATTCCTACGAAACCTCCTGGGACTTCACCAGCCAACCGTTGCTCAATCCCGACTACCGCCAGCCAACTCTGAAGGCCACCTACCAGAAGCTCCGTGCCCACTGGCGGGAGATGACGCTGGAGATGCAACGGCTGGAAGAAGAGAACAACCGCATCTTCATCGAAGCCTACGGTCTGCATGATGAGCTGACGGCCGAGGTACCGCTCAACGAAATCACCCTGACCTGCAACCCGCACTACCGTTACGGCAACGACAAGAGCGAAGAAGAATTGGAGGCGCTGCTGCTGGCCGACACCATGCGGGAGTTGGTCTCTTTTGCGGTGGGCTGCATGTTTGGCCGCTATGCGCTGGACAAACCGGGGCTGATCCTGGCCAATCAGGGCGAAGGGATTGATGATTTTAGAAGGAAGATTTTTAATTTGGATGACACTGACCCCAATCAGCAATCCGCAATCAACAATCAAAAATTCGAATTTGCTTTCCCACCTGACAAGGAAAACGTGATTCCGCTCCTCGATGGCGATTGGTTCACGGATGATATAACGGAACGGTTTAAGCGATTTCTTCGCGTAGCCTTTGGCGGAGAGCCCTACGAAGAAAACCTGCAATTTGTCGAACACGGTCTGGGTAAAGATATCCGCAAGTATTTCCTCAAGGATTTCTACACAGACCATGTGAAGCGCTACAAGAAGCGCCCTATCTACTGGCTGTTCTCAAGCCCCAAGGGCAGCTTCAACGCGCTGATCTACATGCACCGCTACCGCCCGGATACGGTCAGCGTGGTGCTCAACGACTACCTGCGTGAGTTACGCACCAAGCTCACCTCGCACAAGAACCATCTGGAGGCAGCCAGCATCAGCGCCAGCAGCAGCCAGGGCGAGAAGACCAAGGCGCTGAAGGAAATTGAGAGAATCAGCAAGATGATCGCCGAGCTGGAGGAGTACGAGCGCGAGGTGCTTTACCCGCTTGCCACCAAGCAGGTGGAGATCGACCTCGACGACGGCGTCAAGGTGAACTATCTAAAATTCGGTCCGGCATTAAAAAAGATCCCGGGGCTGGATGTTGCCAATGAGTGAGACCATTCTGTTC
Source organism: Candidatus Inrsubterrania sp. (assembly GCA_039794325.1). GTDB lineage: Bacteria > Nitrospirota > Nitrospiria > Nitrospirales > UBA8639 > JACKFE01. Next base: position 7,563 of record JBDIVP010000119.1, on the reverse strand, counting down.
ATCAAAGAGAAAAATTGGCTTTTGCTCAAATATCGGCCTAGCGATATTCGAGACCCTCATTATGTTGGACGCAAGCTTAAGACAGAAGGCCAAGTTACACTACGTAAAGTGTTCACTTTTGAACGTGCAGACTTAACTAGAAAAGTAGAATCGGATGAGTTCGATGAATATGAATACACCTTTCTTTTTGGCATAGTTGAGGGCGATTATTTCCGGATTAGCAGTCGTATTCTTGGCCTCAAACATGATCTCCTGATTTATAAGGGCATGCCACTTAGTCGAAAGGTTTTCATTGCCGAAAGAGACATTTCTATTTTTAACAGAATCGATGCACTTATTGATGAACCTATCGTGGTGGGCGGCAAAGCGGATGGCGCAATCCCACTAGAAGCATTTGACGAGCTATTGGCGAATTTTCCGACCACTACGGAATTAACACATTACGCTAGAACCAGAGTAACCGAAGTTTTGAAAGACCACCTGGGTACCATGTCAGATGCCCAAATCAAACTGGCCCGCTATCTCAACCAGAAAAAGACCATCCCTAATCGCTCGAAAATCGATTTTATCAAGGAATACGAACCGGAAAAATTCAAGTATGTTCGAGATGGGATTTTGGAAATGGTGCAAGAGGTTGAAGCCATGCCAGACGCCTTCAAGGAGAAAGACTGGCAACGCAAGATTGTGGAATTCCTGTTGCTCATATTTCCCAAGTATGTGGCGGTTCTCGAAAATGTTCATATCAAGGATTTTTATTCATCCTCTGATAAAGCAACTGACCGTTTCATAGACCTGCTGTTGGTCGACGCAAATGGAAGTGTTGATGTCATCGAAGTTAAGCGACCGCACCCACATCAGCTGCTTTCCAGAAAACCAGGGTCTCGCGATAATTACACCCCAAATGGTGACCTCTCAGAGGCTGTCATGCAAGTCGAGAAGTATCTTTTCCACCTGAGTAAATGGGGACGAGCTGGTGAGCGTGCCATTCAGGAAAAGCGCAAGGCTGAATTGCCTTCTGACTTCGACATCAAGATTACCAATCCAAAAGCAGTACTCATTCTCGGACGAGATAAAGATTTTGATGATAGACAAAAGTTCGATTTCGAAATTATTAAACGAAAATACGCCAATATTGTCGACATCATGACGTATGATGACCTTTTGCGCCGTTTGGACAATATTATCGCCATGATTCATCATAACTACTCAAAGCTTAGCTCAAAGGTAAGATAAGCATGAACGACCGCATTGCCCAGGCCCTGACCAAACTTTTCGACCGGCACCGTATTGTTTTTTGATACGACGCCAAGCAGGAATTGCGGGAGGACTTTGAGGCGCTTCAGCTTCCCGGTGTCGAGAAGCTGGAACTGATCAACAACGAGTACGGCATCAAGTACCGGCTGCTGCGCGAGCAACCGGAACAGAAATTCCTGCTCTACCGAGAAGGCCCTCAGCCCGCCGATCTGGATAACTGGCTGCTGGATGTACAACTGGCCCACGGCGAGTTCCGCACCGATCAGGTGGCTATCTGGCTGTCCGAACTGGAGCTCGGCCTGGAGTTCACGGATGTGGTGCAGGCCCATGCGGAGTTCTTTCAGGCGATCAAACGCAAGGACGCCCTCAAGAAGCTGCTGAAAGCGGACGACACCGCCGAACAGATTCGCCTGAAGATGCTGGCGGTGTGCACCGGCAGCGAGCCGCGCATGGATGCGGTGGTGGAAAACCTGCTGCAGGAGCTGGCCGACAGCCGGGACGAGAAGATCAAGCTGATCGACCGATGCAGCCTGGACGGTTTCCTCTGGGAGCAGATGAAACGGTACTACGGCTATGAATCAACCGAACCGGGTATCCGGGACTTTGTCGTTTCGCTTTTTAAAGATTGCTACTTCAAAAATTTCGCGGCAGGGGCCGATGAATCAAAAATCAGCAATCAAAAATCTACAATGTCCTCTGACGCCCTGGTTTTTCTCAAGCGCTGGAAGGATAGCCGTCAGTTCGAAGGCGGCTTCGAGACTCTCTCGGGGGAATGCGCCGAGGTCCTTGGCATTGAGCAGGATCTGACCAAGCGGGATTTCCGCGAGTTGATCGAGCTGGATTACTTCCGCCTGATTGACCAGAAGATCATTAGCGACCTGGTGCGGGCGGTGGCAGCCCGCACGGCCTCAAGCGGTGACGTGGCGATCTGGGTTCGCCAGCGGCGACAAGGCCACTGGTATCGCGAATACCGCCATCTCTACGAGGCGGTCGATTACGCCGCCCAGTTCACCCATGCCCTGGGCGAGGCCAAGCTCGCCATGGACAGCCTGGCCGAAGGTGTGCAGCGCTACAGCCGTTTCTGGTATCTGCTCGATCAGCTCTACCGCAAGTTCACCTACCATGTGCGCATGTCGGGACAGGCGTCGCTGATGGGCACCTTGACCGACCAGATCGAAAATCTCTACTCCAACAACTACTTATTGAAGCTGGGCGACCGTTTCCAGACCTTCGTAGATGCCGCGTCAAAGTGGGAAGCCTTCCCAGTGCGCAAGCAGAAGGAGTTTTTCGAGCACTGGGTCCGGCCGTTCCTGCGCAAGGACAACAAGGTCTGCGTGATCATCTCCGACGCCATGCGCTACGAGATCGGCGATGAGTTGCTGAGCCTGATCCGCCAGGAGGACCGTTACAGCGCCGAGCTGGAACCGGCGCTGTCGATGCTGCCCAGCTACACCCAGCTCGGCATGGCGGCGCTGTTGCCCAACAAGGAGCTGGCGATTGCCGTGGGCGAAACAGGCACCGTGCTGGTGGATGGGCAAAGTTCCCAGGGTACGGCCAACCGCATCAAGATCCTTGGTCAGGCAATCAGTCAACGGGCTACCGCCTGCAAGGCCGACGAGTTGATGGCCATGAAAGGCGACGACTGCCGGGCGCTGGTGCGCGATCACGACGTGATCTACGTCTACCACAACCGTATCGACGCCACCGGCGACAAGCGAGAATCCGAGGAGCGGGTTTTCGAGGCGGTGGAAGAAACCCTGCAGGAGTTGATTCGCCTGATCAAGAAGCTGACCGGGGCCAACGCCAACAACTTACTGGTGACCTCGGACCATGGCTTCATCTACCAGAACCGCGCCATTGACGAGAGCGACTTTTCGGGGATGGTAGATTTAGGATGTGAGATAGAAGATTTTGAAAGCAATCAAAAATCCGCAATCAAAAATCAAAAATACTTATATAAAGATCGCAGATTCCTCCTCGGTAGAGACTTACCCGAACATTCAAGTCTACGAAAGTTCACCCCCGAGCAGCTCGGCCTTGCCGGTGAGATTGAAGTCCAGATACCCAAGTCCATCAACCGCCTGCGCCTGAAGGGCTCCGGCAGCCGCTTTGTGCATGGTGGTGCATCGTTGCAGGAGGTGGTGATCCCGGTGCTCAAGATCAACAAGAAGCGCCAGAGCGATGTCACCGCCGTCGAGGTGGACATTCTGCGCGGAGCCAGCTCGGTGATTACCTCCGGGCAACTGGCGGTGACCATGTACCAGGCCGGGCCGGTAACGGACAAGATCCAGCCGCGTGTGCTGCGGGCTGGCATCTACACCGAGGCAGGCGACCTGATCTCCGACAGCCACGACCTGACCTTTGATCTGTGCACGGATAATCCCCGGGAGCGGGAACTGCAAGTGCGCTTTGTGCTGACCCGCAAGGCCGACGAGGCCAATGGCCAGGAGGTCATTCTCCGGCTGGAGGAAAAACACGCCGGGACTTCACATTACAAGGAATACAAATCGCTCCGGTACGTGATGCGGCGCTCATTTACCAGCGATTTTGATTTCTAAGTCATCAGCCGTCAGTTTTCAGTATTCAGTAAAGGAAGAAGTGATGAAATTTGAAGATATGGAGATTTGGAAACGGTCGGCGAAACTTTCGGCAGAGCTGTACAAGTCGTTTACGGAATGTAGGGATTTGGGTTTCAAAGATCAGATTACGCGCTCAGGGTTATCTATTCCGAGCAATATTGCAGAAGGTTCTGAGCGAAGCTCAAAAAAAGACTTCATCCGGTTTTTGCAATATGCTAAGGGTTCGTGTGGAGAGTTGAGGACACAAATCTATATAGGCATGGATATTGGCTACATTGAGTCCGCTCATGGTCATGCGTGGGTCAACGAAACTCGTGAAATCTCAGCTATGTTGGTCGGCTTTATCAACTCGATAGAAAAACAACTGAATACTAAAGGCTGATTACTGATGACTTCCCTAGACCAGAAAATCAACACACACTTCCCGGGACTCGTTGTCCGCAAGGATCTCGTCAAGACGGTCAAGGGCAACGCCATCGTTCCCTCCTACGTGCTGGAATACCTGCTGGGCCAGTATTGCGCCACCAGCGATGAGCCGACCATTCAGACCGGCATCGAGACGGTCAAGGAGATCCTGCGCAAGCATTACGTGCATCGCAACGAAGCAGGCCTGGTCCGCTCGAATATTAAAGAAAAAGGTCGACACAAGGTGATCGATAAAGTTCATGTTGACTTGAATGATAAAGCTGATGCTTATGAGGCCACATTTGAAAATCTGGGAATTAAAAAGATTCTTGTCGATTCGGGTACGGTCAAGAACCATCCCAAACTGTTAGTGGGGGGTGTCTGGTGCATCTGTGATATCGAGTATGAATTTTCTGAGGATAAAGATACGATCCCGTGGATTTTGTCATCCCTGAAGCCGATTCAACTTTCTCACTTCGATTATGAGGGGTATATCCAGGCAAGGAAACAATTTACCACTGATGAATGGATTGACATTTTACTTCAAAGTCTCGGCTTAAACCCGGAGGTTTTTGGTCGTCGGAGCAAACTCATTCAACTTGTTCGTTTGATTCCATTCTGCGAGCGGAACTATAACCTCATTGAGCTTGGGCCAAAGGGAACCGGTAAGTCACATATCTACTCTGAGTTTTCCCCGCATGGCACCTTAGTGTCGGGTGGAGAGGCCACACTGGCCAAACTGTTCATTAATAATACCACCGGCAAGATTGGCCTTGTCGGGTATTGGGATGTGGTAGCCATGGATGAGTTTTCCGGGAGTAATAAAAAACCGGACATTAAACTCATCGATACGTTGAAAAACTATATGGCCAATAAATCGTTTAATCGAGGAACCGGTCCCCAAGGTGCTGAAGCATCGATGGTCTTTATCGGCAACACCTCACACAATGTCCCCTATATGCTCAAGCAGGACAATCTTTTCATGGACCTCCCGCAAAGCTATCGCAATGCGGATGGTCAAGCCATTCTCGACCGCCTTCATTGGTTTCTACCGGGATGGGAAATGGAGAATCTCCGCAGTGAGATGTTCTCCTGCGGCTATGGCTTTGTTGTGGATTATCTTGCGGAAATTTTGCGGGCACTCCGAAACCACGATTATTCCGATCGCTATCAAGAGCATTTCTCTCTCTCCTCTGAAATTTCCACCCGCGACCGGGATGGCATCAACAAGACTTTCTCCGGCCTCATGAAAATCCTCTTTCCCCATAATGAGGCATCCAAGCAAGAAATCGAGGAAATGCTGCGGTTCGCCATGGAAGGACGTAAGCGTGTCAAAGATCAATTAATGCGGATTGATTCAACTTATGGAAAAGTGTGCTTTGCCTATCTCGACTCAGCACAGCATGCCAAACCGGTCACCACGCTCGAGGAAGAGGAATATGCTCACTACTATCACAAATCGATTCCGGATGGCGAAGACGGACAAAATAGGGAATCAGTGCAGGGCGAAAGGCTCCCAGCTGTCGCAGATTCGATACCACCCGCTGAATCCGCGATCAGAGAACAACACTTGATTTTTCAAGAAAATCAAAAAGGGATCTCTTTTGACAGCCTCTTCGGTCCCTATCTGCGCGGGTCAACCCAAATCACTATTACCGATCCTTACATCCGCCTGTTTTATCAGATTCGAAATCTCATGGAACTTCTCGAGACCCTCGTTAAACATAAAACACAGGGCGAAGAAGTGACTGTTCATTTGGTCACAACGGAAGATGAGTTCAAAGGTGGGCAGCAGAAGGCCTCTTTCGAAAAAATCAAAGAGGCGTGCGGCACTGTTGGTCTTCATTTTACTTGGGAGTTCGAGGACACCGGCACTATCCATGCCCGCCACATCGTGACCGATCACGGCTGGAAAATCTCTCTGGATCGTGGCCTGGATATTTTCCAGCACTATGATATGAATGATGCCTTCGCCTTCCCCAATCGTTTGCAGCAATATCGGCCATGCAAAGCGTTCGAAGTGACATTCATTAAACACAAGCCGAATGGAACTGAGGGGGCATGACATGAGTGAGGTCTGGGCATCACTGACCAAATGGTTTTCAGACCGCCCCCCCCAGTGGCTCCAGATCGCAGCAACACGGCTCCTTCAACCTTCTGTGGAAAGAAAAGGCTCCTGATACCTTTTTCACATTCTGAACAGGAACACACCATGCTTCCTTAGCCGTTATGACAACGCTTTGTCTTTGTTGCAATGAGGAGAATTAGACATTTCTCTCGAAGCGGCCTGCCCTGCTCAATGCCCGAATAAAGTTGCGCTTTTTGCGGATGACAATTAATTGCGTTCACTGTTGTGTGATCATGCCAGGGTGGGTGCTCGCTCCATCATGACCAGATCGAGTTAATACCCTCTTTACTACCCTCTTTTAAGGGTAGTACCCTTACTCCCTTAATAGGTCCTCTCATAACGAAGTCCGGAGTTGAATTGTACCCACAGGCTCGTGGATTTGAGCTGCGTATTGGGCCGTCACAGAAGGCTGGGGAAAGAAAAAGGTGTCAGCCACCTTTTTTCGTCTCCTACCTGAACCTGACGATATCATATCGACCAACAGGTGTTCTGTCTCCTGGAGTCAGATTTCTCGCTGCGCTCGAAATGACAAAAAGGGGACGAGGAGAGGTTAGGATTGAGGGGTGCGGCGTTCCCACCGGAGGGGGCTACCTTATGGCTCAACAGGGGGAAACAACAGGTGTCACCTTTTTCTGCTTCGGTTCATTGGGTCCGCCATCAATTGGGTTACTACCCTCTTTACTACCCTTATTTAGGAGTTAGTACCCTTACTCCCGTGATAGGTCCACCGTGCGGCGGGTCCCTTCCCCCGGCAGGTTGCCTCTCCAGCCGCTTTCAAGTCGGTGAGCAAGGAGCGAATCCATTCCCGGCCCACGCCGGGGCACGCCTCTTCGATATCGACGAGGCGGAACTCGCCTGATTGTTCGCGTATCGCCGCCAGCACCAGCCCAGCCTTGGCCCCGCGCGGCGCTTTCACCTCTCCGGCGCGCCGCTCGAATTCACCGTAAGCGCGGCGGGCGATAGCCAGAAAGTGATTAAGCCAGGGGAGGAGGTCATGTTTGCCCTCATGCCAGCGTTGAGAACTTTCCTGGAGGACGCGATAGTAGTCTTCTTTGGCCTCTTCGATAATCCGTTCCAGGCTGATGTACCGGCCCACTTCGTAACCGTGCTGGTAGAGTGCCAGCAGCGTGAGCAAACGAGAGACGCGGCCGTTGCCGTCCCGGAACGGATGAATACAGAGGAAATCGAGCGCGAGCG
>JBDIVP010000118.1:0-10282 GCA_039794325.1 Candidatus Inrsubterrania sp. | reverse complement strand
CGAGCCGGTCCAGGTCGACGCGGTTTTTCCGGGTGCCGGCGCATTATCCAGAGTGGGCATCATCTCAAGGACCTAGCACCCGTTCTTTGGCTTTGTCAAGAATTGAGGAACCGGGATTTCCAAGATTTTCCATCCGAATGAGCTCGATCATCCGGATGGAGGAGGGAATGAAGGAAATTGATGATTGCGATAATCAGATAAAAAGGGTGGTTTCGGCGCCTGCACACAGCGTAAGAATGGCCGGAAGCCCCATGACCTCATCGACTCCCTGGGCAACCGTTCCGGCCTCCACCCCCATATATTCGAGGCCCGCGCTGCAGGCAATCAATTTAAATTGGCCGACTTTTCTGGCTTCGGAAAACATTTCGGAAATCTTCGGCACTTTTCGCTCCCGGAGGAGCCGGCCCACTTCCTGAGCCTGGTGAGCATATTCCGGAGGAAAATCCAGATCGTCCAGCCGTCCCTCGGCCAGTTTTTTGATAGTCCAAAAGAGCAGCACCACGGTCACATCTTTACCCATGGCCGCAGCCGTGAGACCGAGTGTTGCGGTTTGGTGAAGTTTATCGTAAGTGGCGTTATGAGCAAAAATGACAAAACGCGGGTTGGTCGGCATTTCTCAAACCCTCTTCAATAGGTGGAAGTGCAAGCCACCTCCGTTCAAAGACCCGGTGGAGAGGCCTGCCCCCAACAGGACCGGCGCGCAGTCCCAATAGACTGAACCATCCATCGCATCATGTCTCCGGCCATCTACGCCTACGCCCCTTTTTTCACGGGACGAATGAGGGGTTGGGGTTTCCGCCGTGTGAGAGTCCACCCTTCCTCTTCATACAACAAACAACACTTGAGACGGCCGCACACCCCGATGCGATGCCCATCCGTGGCTCCGTGGCCCCCCTCTCCACGACCTCGAGGATAGACGGGTTTGAAATCGGTTAAAAAACTCGCGCAACAGAGAACCAGTCCGCACGTATCCACCCCCCCCAGACGCCCAGCCTCTTCTCTGGTCGAAATTTGACGCATTTCAATCCGGCAGCCGAACCGACGGGCGAGATCTTTGACCAATTGCCGGAAGTCGATTCGATCCTCGGCGGTATACGTAAATGTCAGTGCCCGCCGGCCGAGAGAGCCGTAGACTTCCACCAACTTCATTTGAAGACCCAGGGCCTCGATTCGTTCAAAGCAAAACTCCCGCCCCTCTGCCGCCAAACGACTTTGCCTGGCAATGGACCGCTCGTCTTCCGCACTGGCTTTTCGAATAACGGTTCGCATCACCCGCATCGGGGGACTAAAAGGCAGGAATTGAGGATTTTGATATACCTTGCCATACGTCTGATCATTATCCAGGTCCAGGATGACCCAATCGCCCACGCTCAGCGTGGCATCCTCGGTCCGGGTCTTTTTCACTTCTCCAAAATCCCGCACTTTCACCCCCACGACCGCGACGGTTTCCGGAGGTGCGGAGTGGTCCTCAAATTCAGACGTCATAACGATTTTCTCTTAATGAACCGGTCAGCGATGGAGCATCATACCGAACTTCGTAAGCCCCGCCAACCGGGTCCCCTATGGGAGAGCCCCTCATTATTATTGAGGGATTCCGGTTGTATGATCTGCGAATGGCGTTTTCTTCATGTATTTCGCTATTCCAACCAATCTCATCTGCTTTCCTGCAAGCCTCTACGCTCTTACAATCCTGCCCCTGAACAAACCCAATAAAATGTCATCGAAGGACACTTCCTAGCGATTGCGTTGCAAAAACGACGGCAATTGGTGATCCAATCCGAACAAGGTCAACGGATCCAACGGATTCCGATAGGAATCGATGGATGTTCGGCCTTCCTGTCCGGGTCGAAAGATATCGAAGGCCCTTCCATAATGATACCCGCACCCGAGGGGAGCCAAGCATTGCTTCAGACTTTCCGGCGGATCCCAGTGCGCGGTCAGCAAAGCTGTTCTCGCGGGATTCCGTCCACTGAACATAAAGGACAGGTGATCGGGATACCAATCGGCTCCTCCCGTCGCATAGGACACGAACAGCTTGGCCTGAGCGGTTTGGCACAATTCCATCAAATAATTATTGGTGAGAAACCCGTTTTCCCCCACCTCCAACCATTTCCCCGGAGGTGACAGACACGCATACGCGGCATAGCTACGAACCTCCTTGAGCTGCTGTTGGGAGGCAAACACCAGAGGAATCGGACCATATTGGGCAACCAGACCGGCAATCACCTGATCCCGAAGGGCCGAACGGCCATCATTGGTGGGACCGCTGTCGGCATGAACCAGCGTATTTCGTCCCCGGTCCATAATGAGATAGCAATTTCTGGGTAAATCCACATCGCAAGGATCTTCGCCGAAGAAGGGGACCGACACCACCTGAACGCCGCCGGTTTTCCATATTTCTCCATGAGCCAACTCGACGACCTGGGTAAACCCCAGTTCGCGAAGCAACGACAAATAATCATAATGAAGCGTTTTTTTATTCCGCCGGCTGGGAATGCAGATCGGAATGTCCTTGGGCAGATGAAAGAGGGTTCGCGGATCCACATGATCGTCATGATCATGGGTGAGAAAAATACCCGCCGGTTTGGGGAGCAGATCGGCCCAAAGGGACGGAACCGGTGACTCGGCAAACCACGGCATAAGCCACGGATCGAACCACAAAAAGTGCTCCTGGTGCCGGTACATCAAGGCCGCATGCCCAAGATGCACCATGTCCCGATCCTGGGTGACCGATCGCCAGTGGCGTTCTATCGAAGAGTGATTTGAGATGGCCAGGCAGTCATGGTCCTTCAACAGGCAAAACAATTGGGAGAGGCCACGATCCAGATCACGGCCTCCGGCTTGAGCTACCGTCCGGATCTCCGCCATGGTGTGACGGCCGGTCAGAAATCCGAGAAACCTCCCCACCTGGGCGCTGATCGCTCGTTCAAATCCAAAGGGTACGGCTTGCCGCGTGACGGCATTGAAGATGCGAAGGCCCCCGTAGGACATGGCGGCCGTAGCCGAAGGATTTTTCTGATACGACCAATGGAAAGTGCCGTCCGGCTGTCGCCCGCACTGAATATGTCGTTGCAAATGGGGGCGGGACGCAACCACTTCCGCATAGGCATCCTCAAGACGGCGGGGGAGGTCGGGATCGTCGATCGAGCTGCGTTTGGCCATGATATCGCTGATCGCCGTTTCAATCCCGCTCATCATGATGCCGTGAACCTGGTGGAGGCTGTCCACAACATCCGGAGCCACTCCTCCCAGAAAAGGAAACGGTCCGGGCGGCTCGGCACTTTCCAATTGAAGCCATACCCATGGGTACAGGCCTACATACTTTGTGGCATCAATCGAATCCCACATAATCACATTGGCTTCCGGTGCCGGATGCACCCGCTAGAGGTTCCACGGGCGGGGTCATGCCCCCCTGAGCCGGGTTGAGCATTCCCATCAGTTGTCACCTTTCGATCAAAAATATGGGAATCGAAGCAAGTCGGGCGTGAACAACCGGGCATAACGATCACGAGGGGCGGGGAGATCACAGGCATTTACTGCAGACGCACCGTCGGTTCATACAAAATTTGTATGATGTTACGGTCGGGATCTTCCAAATAAAAGGAAAAACTTCCGTCACGGTGCTTTCGTAAAGGCTTCACGATAGGCACCCTTAGCCCGGAGACTTCTTTGAAAAAATCTTCAACATCTTCGGGAGTGGCCATTAAAAACCCTAAATGATCCAAGGGCTGGAGGTGGGTAGGCTGGAGATGGTCCGTATCCTCTTTGGGATACTGATGTAAGGCCAGATTATCAAAACCGGTGCTCAGATAGATGTTTTCGTCATCCGGCTGCCATACCACGGTCATTCCGAAGAGGTCCTCATAAAACTTCCGGGAAACCTGAACGTCCCTGACCCGCAATGCCAGATGCCGTAACCCCCAATTCTTTCTCGGCTTACTGGTTTCCATATCCTGGAGAAATCACTCCTGAAAAGACGGTCCTTGAGAAATTTCCTGCAGAGAAACGCATTGCCAGGCCATCATACCCCTCATCCTCTAAGGGAGCAAGTTCAGCTCCGAGGAACCTTTATGGTATTTTATATCATTCACCAGGAGCGACCGTAAGAAAGTGTGGCGTGATCGCGTTATTTATCAGGAGGGCATATGGATCGATTTTCAATGAAAAGTTGGGGAAGCGTTGTTATGACCGGTGTGCTCGGGATGGCCATAATCGGGATGGGTTCAGGGGTGCTGGCCCATGACAACTCGACTTCGGAAATTTTAAGTCCCAAGGATGGCGCCCCCTTGGTGTATATTCCCGCCGGTCCCTTCCCAATGGGAGTTCCTAAGGGCGCTCGTGACGGGGGCCTGGATGAACGCCCTAATCACACCGTTTATGTGGATGCGTTTTACATGGACAAGTATGAGGTCACCAACGGCCGGTACCTTCAATTCGTCACCGAGACCGGGCACCGCAGTCCCCAACACCCCACAGACCCCACCAAAAACCTGTGGAAAGGCAATATGATGCCCGAATCCGTTACGAATTTGCCTGTAATTAACGTCGATTGGTTTGACGCCGACGCTTACTGCCAATGGGCCGGCAGGCGCCTTCCCACCGAAGCCGAATGGGAAAAAGCCGCCAAAGGCAACAATGATTGGCGGTTCCCCTGGGGAGATGTGGAGCCCACCAGTGAACACCTGAATTTCAACCAGGCCTGGCGTGGTGAAGCCACGCTGGTCGAGGTGGGAATTTACGAGAAAGGGAAAAGCCCTTATGGTGTCTATGACGTGGCAGGCAATGTGTGGGAATGGGTCGCCGACTGGTACGACCCGGATTATTACCAAACAAGCCCGGAACGCAATCCCAAAGGTCCCCTCACCGGCACGGACAAAACCATTCGAAGCTCGGGCTGGCACGTGGAAACCCCGCAGGTGCGGATTTTCACACGGGTGAAAAGCAAACCAACCGATCGCAACCATTCAACCGGCTTCCGGTGTGCGATGGATGTGACCGAATCCTCGTCCTGATTCCGCACGATTGCCTACTCATGGCCACACACACACCTACCGCCGGCTTTGAAGGGCTCCGGGTTGGAGCCTTGGAAAGTCGACTGGCCCCGGAAATGGCCCGATTGATTACCCGTCATGGAGGGGTTCCCCTTGTCGCCCCCTCCATGAAGGAACGCCCTCTTTCTGAAAACACCGAAGCCCTCAAATTCGGAGAAGCGTTGACCGCAGAAAAGATCGACCTGCTTCTCCTCCTGACCGGCGTAGGGATTCGCACACTTGTCGAGGTCCTCCAGATCAGATTCCCGCTTCAACGAGTCCTCAATGCCTTACAACAAACACCGATCCTTGCCCGAGGCCCCAAACCGGTCTCTGTCTTACAGGAATGGGGATTGCGCCCCACATGGACGGTGCCGGAACCGAATACCTGGAAGGATATTCTCGGCACGCTGGATCAACATTATCCGGCAGGACTGAATGGACTCCGACTGGCGGTCCAGGAATATGGGGCACGGAATGAAGACCTGCTAAGCGAGTTGGCCCAACGGGGAGCGCAGGTCTTGGCGGTGCCGGTCTATCGTTGGACCCTGCCCGAGGACCTGGAACCGTTGCAACATTTGCTAACGAAGATCATGGAGGGGGAAGTGGATGTCCTTTTGATTACCAATGCCGTGCAAATCGATCATGCCGTGCAGGTGTTGCAGGATCCGGTGCGAATCGACCGTTTTCGCACCGCCCTGCACCGGATGGTGATCGGATCCATCGGCCCGATCGCCACCGAAGCTCTTCGCCGGCACCGGTTTCCGGTCGATGTGGAACCCTCCCATTCCAAAATGGGCATCTTGGTAAAGGAAACCGCACGCATGGCTCCCCAATTGCTTGCCGGAAAACGGTCATCCTGACTGCGGCGTGCTTCGACGGAACGCCTCAGTCCGTCGGCTAAATGCCCGAGGGACCTCCTGTAAATCAAGAAATCCTTTCAAACTACCGAGTCGGTTGTTGAGGGTATCATGAAAACAACAACCGGCCTCCAAAACCTCCTGAATCGCACTCCCCTGCACTCTGACATGGCGATATTCCGGAATCTGGTCCAATCAGACTTCCTTAAACCTATTCTGCCGGCTGCGTTCTTTTTAGCCGGCGTCACCTATGATTCTCTCACCCTGACCCGGATTGATCGCCTGCTGGATAACCTGATTCTGCTCGTCTACCTGTCAGTGCTGGGAGCGTTGGTCATTCTCACCGGGCGATTTCAACTTGGTTTGATTCCTCCCCCCCGCTTATCGACCAACTGGAATCTCCTTTCTCTGGCGCATCACGCCCGGCCGCATGTCGACAAAGCCCTTCAATTTCTGCTGGGGGGATTATTCAGCGCCTATGCCATTCTGTATTCACAAAGTGCATCGCTCTCAACCGCTTCCGTTTTCCTGGGCTTGATTGTGGCCTGTCTGATCGGCAACGAGTTTCTTCGTAACCGCTATTCAAGCCTGAAACTGATCGTCACGCTCTTTGCATTAGTGACCTTGAGTTTTTTGACATTCTTCCTTCCTGTATTCTCCGGATGGATGAACCCCTGGATGTTTCTGGCCGGCGTAGCCATCAGCGTAACCGTGGTATGGAAAGTCGTCAGGTTGATTCTCCAGGGGATACCTGATTTGACGTGGAAAGCTCCGGTCTACCTCTCCCTCCCTGCCTTCACGGCCATCGGATTCTGCGCCATGCTGTATTTCCTGAACTGGATTCCCCCGATCCCGCTTTCACTGAAGTTTGGAGGATTTTATCATCACATAGAAAAGATTTCGGACGAGTATCACCTGACTTTTGAAGACGGACCTTGGTATACGTCATGGAAACGTTCGGACGATGTGATCGGCGACGATCACCCTGTTTTTGCCTTTTCCTCGGTCTTTGCCCCGATCTCTTTGAAAACCACCATCATCCATCACTGGCAATGGAAATCCCGGAACCCCTCCGCCTCCTATGTCACAACGGATCGCATTCCGATCATGATTGCCGGAGGACGCGAGAGCGGGTATCGCCTGTACACGATGAAACGGCAACTCGCTCCCGGGGATTGGCGTGTAGATGTGGAAACTGAAGACGGCCGGATCATCGGGCGCATGGATCTTCGCGTGGACGAACGCATGAATCCTGCACAAACCCTGAAAACAATTATTCGATGAAATCACCCGACAGACCCGAAAATCATTTTGTGTTCTTGTCGCTCGATCATCCCTCTCATTTTTTTCTGGAAAAATCCATTCAATCGTTGTACTATGATCTCAACATTCTTCATGATCTTCTTGTGCACACAACAACACACTTCCTTTCCATCGAACAATCTCTTGTTATCCGTCATCACACATAGTCTTGGTTCTTTTTTTCCAGAGAGCACCGACAATTAACCATTACAGCCACAGCCGAAATACTTTTCATCCGTCCCGTACAACCGGGCGTCATCGGATCACAAAGGGTACGGCTTTTCATCGGTTTTTCTCTTCATTGACCATTCAGAAAGGGGGTGAGTGCATTGGCGACTGCAAAGAAAAAAGCTCCGGCTAAGAAAAAGGCTGCAACCCAAAAACCTGCGGCCAAAAAGGCAGCAGTAAAAAAACCTGCAGCCAAAAAGGCGGTGGCAAAGAAACCTGCGGCCAAGAAAGCTCCTGCTAAGAAAAAAGCTCCCGCTAAAAAACGGTAGGGGGCTCCGCAACTACATGAGAATCACGCCGGATGGGAGTGTTCCATCCGGCGTATTCTTTGGCTTTCACTGATCATTTCTTTTCTCCGACCCCTCCTGATTCCGCCTCGCCGGCAACAAGGTTTTTCCCGCGCAAAGCCGGACTTGACTCGGCAAAACCTTCCCTGGAATGATCGGCCATTCGTTTGGTATTTTTGAATTGATTAGAATTGAGAGGAATGCATGACGATTTCCAACAGATTGGGCTTATTAAGTGTTTTACTGACTCTGTTCCTTTTGACCTCCACAGGACCTTTGGACCGGTCGATCGCGGTTGCGGAGGAACCGCATTCGGATTCGCACCACTCGCCGGCGGCCGCCCCTTCGGATCCACCTCCTCTGAACCGTCCGGCAACCGACAGAAAGGTTTCTTCCCAACCGTCCGCTGCCGACCAGGAACAAGCAAAAAAGGAATTGGAGGCGTTGAAACAGAAACCGGAGGAATTTCGGACTCTTGTGACGGGAATCCAGGTCTTCTTGGGACGATTCGGGTATGGTGTCGGGCCGTATCATGGTCAATTGGATCAACAAACCCAAGATGCACTTAGAGCCTACCAACACCATGTGGGCCTCGAACCGACCGGGGAAATCGATTATCTGACCCTGAAAAGTCTGACCGAAGATGACAAGGTGTTGAACCGCGTCATTCCCTACCTTCCTCCCTATGCCATCAAGGACCGGGATTGGGACAATGTCGTGGAGGTTCAGGGAAGTTGGATGCTTAAGGAGGGGAATACCGACGACGTCCTGGAAACCAGCCGTATCACCTGTTCGAAATCCATGGGGCGGTGTATTGACTCAACCGCCTCTCTCGTCAACACCACTGTTCCATCGCTGGCCGTTCATACCGATATCTACGAAATCAAGGAATGGAACGAAGAGCAAATCGTTTCGCATCCTTATGAGGGGGAGTCCTGCGCCGTCAGTATTCTCAGAATTTTCCGCCAACCGGTCATGGTGAGCCGCTTTGTGTCATCACTCAGCAATCCGGCCACCTGCCGCAATGTGAAATCCTCCGATTACCAATATCTCCTGGATGATGGGCCCAAAATTTATCAACTGCTCAAATCCCAAAAGGCCAAAGCCATTCGGGAAATTCTGCAAGTCAAACAAGATTGAAGGCCGTTATTCTCCTGGGAGAGGAAAAGTCCAACCCTCTCGAAATTCACCAGGATAACCCCCCTGTCAGGCGTGAGGCATCCCATGGCCGTTTCCCTCGGCCTCACGCCTGAGAACGGTGCAAAAGATTCCGTTTTCTTCACACCTGAACAACGGTCCTTTCATTCGGTCGGCCATGGCTTCACTTTTTAGGTCCGGATCGGAATAACCAGGAAAAGTAGAGACCCGCGACGGCGATGGTGAAGAGTTGCACCGTTTGCAGCACGGGACTGCGCTGAGCACCTTCGACCGGCGGAGAAAGAATAAAGTGAAATCCCAGGAACTCGAGAGGTTCACCGGGTGGCGTCTGCCAAGGGGGAAAAAGGACGGCCAGAATCAGTAACCCGACCATGATATAGAGAATTCGGATATTCAGGGATTCAGGGGTCCCGCCTGAATCTAACTTTTTCACGACACGTGACCCGCATTTGGGACAAAAACGTCCTCTGGCCGGAACGGCATATCCGCATGACTGACACGATTGTGTTTCGTCCATCGACAATCCGCCCCCTCCCGATCTCTTTGCCCTAAGTAACCGACCGTTCCAATTCCTGTCGGTAATCTTGCCGCTTTTTCCTGCGTGCGTCCAGCCTTTTCGCATATCGGATTTGACTCGCTTCCAATTTCATTTCTATAATTTCTTTGGAATGTCCTTTGAGTACCCGTCTACAATCGCCTTCCCTCCCTACGACTTTAACGTACCTGTCAGACGGTTTTCCGGTTATGAGGCATCCCGCCGACCTCATTGGGACAACAAGTCCGCAATCGTTGACCCTACAAAGGAGATGACGTGACACGTTCTTCTTTTCGAGTCATCGCCGTCATTGGCGCCGGAGCCTGGGGTACCGCCTTGGCCCATCTACTTGCGACCAAAGGGCTCAATATCCGCCTATGGGCGTATGAACCCCAGGTGGTAGAGGCCATACAAACTACCCGTGAAAATTCCTGGTACCTTCCCGGAGTCGTACTCCCCAATTCAATTCAAGCCACCAATAGCTTGGCCGATGCCGTCCAAGGGGTGGACTTGCTGATTTTAGCCGTTCCTTCTCATGCCATGGCTCACACGGTTGCCGAACTTCGCCCCCTTCTCCGGAAACCGATCCCCATTACCATTGCCACCAAAGGCATTGACCAGGGAACCCTTCAATTGATGAGTCAGGTGGTGGAAGGCCAATTGCCGATGGAATGGCACAGCTGGATCACGGTTCTGACGGGCCCGAGTTTCGCCGCCGAAGTCAGTCGATGGAAACCCACGACGATTTTGTTGGCCGGGGGAGATGTGAACCTGGTCAATGGGCTCCAACAGGCCTTTCTCACCCCCCAATTTCTTGTGTATGCCGGGCGGGATATGATCGGGGCCCAGTTGGGCGGAGCCTTAAAAAATGTCATGGCCATA
>JBDIVP010000117.1:0-10300 GCA_039794325.1 Candidatus Inrsubterrania sp. | reverse complement strand
CTCCGGCCCGTACTACGTTAAGGGAGCAAGGCCTGCAATTCGCGACGGATTTCTTCCAGTAAGTGGGAGGGAAGACTCTGTTTTTCAGCAAGATTTTGCTGAACCTCACGCACCTTCCCCTTCAATGCCTCAATTTTTCGGCCGGTCGCGCTTCTGGGATCGATCTCGACAACCTGATCCAGATGATGAATGGCCCGCTCAAATTCCTCGTTAGCTTCGGCAAACCGGTGGTCCAATAAAAGAGCCTTGCCTTCCACGACTCCTTCCCTGGCTTGTAGAATTTGCTGCTGCAGCCGGTTCTGACGGTCCGTCCCGATGGTGCTTTCCAAGACCACTTCTGAAACTTCCCGAATTTTCTCTTTCACATGGTCCGGTCTTTGCCCCGTATAAAATCCTATACCAAACACCACGCCCAGAATGAGGACCGTCCGTAAAAATTTCACCATATTTTGTCTCGAAGGTTGACGAAGACCATCTTGGTTGGGTTGGGAGAGCTAGGTCTGACTTGAACATGACCGACAGCTTGATACCCGTTCGAAAGGGAAGGAATCATAAAAGGTAAAAGCCAGGCCCCCATGCTAAATCCTATGGTAGCACCGGTGGTCCGTACCGACAACCATCTTGCCCGGACAAGCCCCGCTCTCAAAGAAGGTTTGCCCGGACTATCGAAGGAAATGGCTATGCCGATTTTTCCGCTTTGGCGTCCATCATCTGTGCCTGCAGGAGCGGGGCATAGGCCCGGTCCACATATTCCTTCAGCATGCGGCGGGCACTGAATTGGGGAGCCACCGTTCTGATGGCATTTTTGACGACGGTGCACCAGCCATGAGGAATACCATCGATTCCCCGATCGTAATACAACGGAATGACTTCCTTTTCCAACAGCGAATACAGACCCTCGGCATCATGCACGTCTTGGGCACCATCATCGATTGGTGCGTCTGGCAAGGTGACAGCCCACCCGTTGGTACCATCATACCCTTCTTTCCACCATCCATCGAGTACGCTCAAATTCGGGACCCCGTTCAAGGCAGCCTTTTGACCGCTGGTTCCACTGGCCTCCAAAGGTGGACGGGGATTATTCAACCAGACATCTACCCCCTGAACCAGAAATTTGGCCACATGCATGTCATAATCCTCAACAAAGGCAATATGACCGCCTAACTCATGGGCTTTGGCAAATTGATAAATACGATGGATCAATTCCCGCCCTGGCTGATCTGCCGGATGAGCTTTTCCCGCAAACACAATCTGGACAGGGCGCCACGGATTCAACAAAATACTTCGCAGGCGCTCGGGATTGTCGAAGAGCAATGTGGCCCGTTTATAGGTGGCAAACCGCCTGGCGAATCCAAGCGTCAATGAATGCGGTTCGAACAAAGCTCCACCGGCCAGGACCTGGGTGGGATCGATAGTACCTTCAGTCCAACCCAACCGTACTCGTTGCCGAAGAAAAATCAGCATCTTCCGCTTGAGAAATCGGCGAACCTCCCACAATTCATCATTGGGAATGGCCATGACCTGCTGCCACAACTTAGGGTTATCACACCACTCCAACCAATCCTGCCCAAGGTATTTCGCATACAATTTATTCATTTCCGGCGCCACCCAAGTGGGCACATGCACCCCGTTCGTCACACTGTGAATGGGGACCTCTTCGAGCGAACGGCCGGGCCACATGACATGAAACATTTTGCGGGAGACCTGTTCATGCTCACGACTTACCCCATTGACGAAGGAAGCCAGGCGTATCCCCAGGGCCGTCATATGAAAATGGTCGGGAGGAAACTCGGGATGCCGGCCCAGAGCCAGAAAATCTTCATCCGTCAGACCCAATTCCTCCCACCACCAGGAACAATGCGCGCGAATCAGATCGCCCGAAAACACATCATGCCCGGCCGGGACCGGCGTATGGGTGGTAAAGATCGTGGTGGCCCGCACTTCCTTGGCTGCCTCCTCCAGCGTGAGGCCTTGACGGATATATTCCCGAATCCGTTCAACCAGTAAAAAAGCCGGATGCCCCTCATTGGCATGCCACACCTGCGGGTGATAGCCCATGACCCGCAAAGCCCGCACTCCCCCGATGCCCAACAGCAATTCCTGACATAACCGCGTGTGATGATCGCCTCCGTACAGACGCGCCGATAAATGCCGATCCTCAGGGGAATTGTCCGGAGAATCGGTATCCAGCAACAGCAACGTGACGCGCCCCACCTGAATCCGCCACACCAAACAGGTGACGGTCCGGTGATCGATCCGAACCTGGACCTTGGCGAGATCTCCATCCGGAGTCCTGGCCAAATCAACAGGCATCACCATCCGATCCACCGGTTCGTACACCGACTCCTGCCACCCATTCCCATCGATCACTTGGCGGAAATAGGCCTGGTTATACATAAAACCCACCGCCACAATGGGCACACCCAAATCACTGGCTTCCTTCAAATGATCGCCTGCCAAAATCCCCAGGCCTCCGCTGTAAAGGGGGACCGAACGGTGCAACCCGAATTCGGCGGAAAAATAGGCGATGCTGCTACCGGCCAAATCGGGATAAGCGGTTCCGAACCAATGATCCTTGGAGGCCATATACTCGCGAAAGGCACCCATGGCTGTTTGGTATTTCCTGATGAACACCATATCCTGCCTCAAAGCCTCCAAACGGCCCAACTCCACTTCCTGCATCTGTTTCATCGGATTTTGATGAGTGAGTCGCCATAAGGTGGGATCGAAATATGTGAAGACTTCGCGTCCCTTGGGAGACCAACTCCACCACAGGTTATGAGCCAATTCTGACAAATGGGTAAATTCAGCCGGGAGATTACGTTTCATAAGCTTACCTTTTTAGGATTTGAGACAGGGACCTCCACGACAGGAAAGACACCCTGGTTACAAGATGAGTGAGCGGACGGATACTCGTATTAATCGGTCAAGGAGGGATCAAGCATGACCCACGGGTTGATCGGTGCCCGATTGAGCCAAGGAGGCCACCACGGCAAACCGCTCCCCAACGATTCGGGTCACCCGATTCATGTGCTTAGCCAATTCTTTGGCCTCCTCAGGCGGTAAATCCCGACGAAACTGCGGATGAAGCCCCCACCACGTTTCTACCTCCTCTCCTTGGGATCGACTGACCACACTGATCAATTTAATCAGGCTGGCCGGTGCCTGCCCTGTGGCGTTTGCCGGAGAGGAAACAGACGGGTCGGATGATGATGTAGATAAGGCAGACGAGGAAGATTGGGCACCCCCAACCGTTGCCGCCGCAGGTGATTCCTGAGCCTTTGGGTTGGTGGCATCCTCAAACAAACTTTTCAGAGCCGGAATGACGGCGGTCCCACACAAAAGGGCTGCCGAAGTGATTTCCTGCTTGCCGGGAGCACCGGCCTTGGAGGCCACCCGCTCCGAAAAGAATTGAAAAAACTGATCCCGTTCCTTGCTTTGATCCGTGACCACAAACTTATATTGCTCATAGATTTGACGGCTTTCCGCCACGGTCTGACCAATGGCCAGGGTCACTTCCATCTCATCAATTTCACTGGCACTCAAGGACGGCGCCAACACCGTCCTCAACTGGTTGGCCACGGAATCTTCCAGACTATTCATAAATTCCCGCTGATCCTGAACGGGAATATAAAAAGCCGATAATCGGTCCACCAGATTGAACAACATCCGCAGGAATTCCATATAAATTTCCCATTCCTGCTTCCGCTTGAATTTGATGGACTGCTGCTGATCGGCCCGCTTGATCAGCGCAACCGATTCACGGGACACACTCATCATCGTGTGAGCCAAATCTTTCAATATATTGGCAAAGGTTTCGCCGGATTTCATCGCCATAATCACATCCTTAACCGACAGAATCTGACAATAACATGTCTTCCGGTGATTATAACGAAGCATCCCGGACCTGTCCAAGGTAAAGATCGTCCACCCCCGGATCATGCCCACGTCCCCCGTCTGGAATTCATTGCCAGGCACCCCTGTGTATGCTATACACGGCTTCGGGGGCGCCTTTGCTCGTGAGGTAGGTCGAATTACTTAATATATTCAGCTCGCTTACTCCAAACACTCTCATGGAATCCTCGTCATCCGGCGCAAAAATGTACGTCTTGAAACGGCCCGTGTCGGATCCCGCTCCCCCGACGCTCTCACGGAATTACGCGGAGGAACTCAACCCCCAACAACTGGCGGCCGTGGAAGTCGTCGAAGGCCCCGCGCTGGTCATTGCCGGAGCCGGCAGTGGAAAAACGCGA
The DNA here is from genome assembly GCA_039794325.1 of Candidatus Inrsubterrania sp. Classification (GTDB taxonomy): domain Bacteria; phylum Nitrospirota; class Nitrospiria; order Nitrospirales; family UBA8639; genus JACKFE01. The sequence goes on along the minus strand of JBDIVP010000117.1, from coordinate 6,047 downwards.
ACCCTGGTCTATCGGGTCGCCCGCCTCATCGATATGGGCATTCCCCCGAGCAGCATCCTGCTGCTCACCTTTACTAGAAAGGCCGCACAGGAAATGTTAGGGCGCGTGGGGCTGCTCGTGGGTCCGCGCAGCCACCAAGTCGGCGGCGGCACCTTTCATTCCGTGGCCAACATACTGCTTCGCCGATTCGGACGACCGGTCGGACTGGAGCCCGGCTTTACCATTTTGGATCGCGGCGATGCCGAGGACCTGCTGAGCCTCTTACGTGGCCAACTGGGTCTCAATGAACTGGGCAAACGATTTCCCCGGAAACACACCCTGGCGGAACTCTTCAGTAAAACCGCCAATACTCTGGAACCGTTGGAAGATGTGGTCCTCAACGACTACAGCCATTTCAGCGAATTCCTGGGCGAACTTATCAAATTGCAACAGAGCTACGAGCAGGCCAAACGGCAACGGCAGCTGGTGGATTACGACGATCTGCTTGTCAAACTCCGGGAACTGTTGATTCAAGATCAGCGGAGCCGGGAAATCATCAGCCAAACTTATCGCTACATCCTGGTCGATGAATATCAGGACACCAACCGTATGCAGGCGGATCTCGTCCGCAATATGGCCGCCACCCATCACAATGTGATGGTCGTGGGAGACGATTCCCAATCGATCTATGCCTTCCGGGGTGCCACCTTCCGGAACATCATGGAATTTCCCGACCTGTTTCCCGGCACCACCATCTACAAACTGGAGGAAAACTATCGCAGCACTCAACCCATCCTGCGAATGGCCAACAAACTGATCGAAGCGGCTCCGGAGAAATACAGCAAAACCCTGTTTACCAGGAACGAGGAGGGTCCACTCCCCGTGGTGGTCCAAGCCATGGGCGAAAACGCCCAGTCCCGGTTCATCGCCCAAAAAATCCTGGAATTACGGGAAGAAGGCATCCCCTTGGATGAGATCGCCGTGCTTTTCCGATCCAGTTTCCATGCCTTTGATCTGGAATTGGAACTCACCCGGCGCAATCTCCCGTTCGTCAAACGCGGAGGCTTCAAGTTCATCGAAACCGCCCACGTCAAGGACCTATTGGCCCACATGCGTGTCATCCACAACCCGTTGGACACCGTTAGTTGGAACCGTATCCTGCTGCTTCTGGAAGGCGTCGGACCCAAAAAAGCCAAAGACCTCATCGCGGGCATGAACCAAACCCTTACCCCCTACGACCTTCTCAAGCAGGGCACCGGACGGTCGGCTTCCGGCCTCAGGCATCTGGCAAGCACCCTGGAGCGGGTGACGGATGACCCCATGCCCCCGGCCGCACTCATCAGCGAAATGATGGACTATTACCTGCCGGTGCTCAAAGACCACTACGACGACTACCCCAAGCGTATCCGTGACCTGGAACACCTTTCGGTCATGGCGGAGCGATACACCGACCTGGCCGATTTCCTGGCCGATCTCACGCTGGAACCGCCGAACGAGAGCGTGGAAGACGTCGTCGCCCCGGATCGGGACGACGAGCGGTTGATCCTGTCCACCATCCATTCCGCCAAAGGGCTCGAATGGCGATGCGTCTTCGTCATCTGGCTGGTAGACGGCCGTTTTCCATCCGCCTATTCCTTCACGACCCAGGAAGATTTGGAAGAAGAGCGACGCCTACTCTATGTGGCCGTCACCAGGGCCCAACAGCAACTCTTCCTCACCTACCCCATCAACGTGTACGATAAAATGACGGGATCGGTCCTATCCAAGCCTTCGCGGTTTTTGGATCACATTCCCACCTCGTACTACGAAACCTGGAACTTGATCGAAGAAGATCAGAGCTACTCGTGGAGGTAAGCCCGTGAACCGCATGGAGAAATCGATCCCGGCGATCTTTATCGCCACCCTGCTCAGCGTGACCTTCGCCAGCTTTGCCTGGGCAGCCGAGGACCAGAACACCACCCGCCCCAACCCCCGCCATCCCTGGCCGGCGCTCATCCAACAGGCCGAAGCCCGCGGACTGCCCACAAGGTTTCTCAAGCATATCTCCCCGACCTTCGTCACCATCATCTTCGAAGACCTGCGCACCTACGCCGCCGAATATCATCCCGAAAATCACACGATGATCCTCAACATGCGGCTCTCCTTCAATGAAGCCGGCGGCGCCCTGGCGGATCTGGCCCGCATGACCCACCATGACCTGGGCTTGCTGTATCACGAGCTGTTTCATGCCTATCTGGACTACCTCTATGCCACTGCGGATCCCGACAGCCTGTCACCCGACAGCCGTCGGGTGCTGGACCAGGCCGATCATCAACTGCAATGCCGGTTCCGATTCGTCCGCATCAACCCGATCCGCCAATTAAAAGACACCACCGAGCTTCGTTTTTTATCCAAGGAAGACGCCTGGGAAGTGTTGAACGAAACCTGGGCCGTGTTCATCGGATGGGCCGTTTGGACCAAACTGGAGTTGTTCCACGGCCAACTGGATCAGGCGAAGTGGACCCCGGCGCTGGTGGCCCAATGGACACAACGCTTGACCGATGCCCTCAATAGCGGTGAGTTATTGGGCTATTATGAACCGGACGATCCGGAAGAACGGCGGGTGGCCCGCAAACGGTTTATCGCCCCATCAAACGGCTTGACCGCAGAGGATGTGGAGCGGCTCCTGGTCGACGTCCTGGAGGAATCTCCGGAACTGGTCCAGGCCTCGAAAGAAGTCCTGGAACACCATCAGGCCGGGCTGGAACCACCCCCGGCTTGCGAGTGAAACAGGGAAAACCCGGTGTAGACATCTTGGAAACGTCCATGCTAGTTTCAGCGTTTCCGGGGTAAAAGCGCCCTTCCGTTCGGCAAGGGCCCGCACTCTGGGAAAAACGATTATCGTCGGGAACGTTTCTGAAATCGCGGAAAACTTCGCGGAAATAACTATTGCGCCTGTAGCTCAGTGGATAGAGCACTGGCCTCCGGAGCCAGGGGCCACAGGTTCAAATCCTGTCAGGCGCGCCATCTTTCATTGTTTGTGTGTGCGAGGGTGTTCAAAAAGTCCATCCAGCAAGGCCGCAGGCGGTGAGGACTTCGAGGCGTACTGAACAGTACGTTGAGAAGTGTGAGCAACGAGAACGCACCTGGTGGGCTTTTTCAACATCCTCTGATTTCGGTGGGCCGTTAGCTCAGTTGGCAGAGCAGCTGACTCTTAATCAGCGGGTCGTAGGTTCGACTCCTACACGGCCCACCATTATTTTCCACACCGACCGGCAATCCCTCACACCGACTCCCACCTTTGAACTGAATACAAATAAGCCGCTTACTTTTCAAGCGGCTGAATACACTGGGGCGACTCGTTTCGTGGGTTATTGACCAGCGGACTGACCGGATAGGTTTCCATCTGTCCCGCCTCAAAGGGATGCAGGAGCCCTTTCAAGTGAACCAAGTCTTTCAAACCGGGATCAAGCCAACTTGCATAGGACCGTTCCGGGAGGATAACCGGCATGCGATTATGGATGGGCTCCATCAACGCATTGGGGCCCGTGGTGATAAGCGTGCACGTTTCCAGGGCCGGCTCCTGTTTTTCCCACCGCTCCCATAATCCGGCCAAGGCAAAGGGCCGCCTATCCTGGAGGTGCACATAATAAGGTTGTTTGCCCTTTCCCTCCCGCATCCATTCATAGAACCCATCGGCCAGGACCAGACACCGCTGTTGTCGAAAGGCCCGACGGAACGCCGGTTTCTCGGAAACCGTTTCCCCACGGGCATTGATGAGTCTATTGCCAATGGCAGGATCTTTGGCCCAGGACGGCACCAAACCCCATTTCAGATCTATACATTCCCGATCGCCAGTCTCCGGATTGGTCCGCACACACGCCACCAACTGCGACGGGGCAATGTTGTACCGCGGCGGCCAAGGCGGAAGAATCTTCAACCCTAACTGCTCAGCCATCTTCTGAAAATTTTCTTTCCGGGTAAAACGCCCACACATAGTGATAAACGTATCCTAAGTTTCTGCACCTCACCCCACCCAATCGACCGCGTTGCCCTTAGAGGGTCAGCCATTGGCATTGATGACGGAAAACACACCGAAGGCAGGAGCGTGAAAAGCTATAATTTCCTTTTCCAAATGATGAAATTACCACTCGCACACTTTATACATAACATTATGTCCAGTTTTCCATCGTATAAGAATATCATTGCTGGAGCTGCGAGCACGCCAAAATGGAGTGGAGGCACCCTGAGCCAATCCCTTGACCGCATCACTCTTGATCCACAAATTCGCCATGGGCAATCGGTCATCCGTGGCTTGTGGTATCCGGTCGAAACCATGCTGGAACTCATGAGCACCTGAATGACGATTGACGAGATTTTATGCGATTATGAGAACTTGGAGCGTGAGAACTTGCCGGCCGTCCTTGCCTTTGCGACACGCCTCAGCCAAATCAAGCGAATAGATCCCGTCAAAGCATGAAATTTCTGGTTGACGCTCACCTTCCGCGTCGATGAATCACAAATGAAAACGAAATCCAGCCAATGGATGAACCCACAAGCTAACTGGCGCGCACATTAATACCTCGTATTTGCTTCAATCATTGAATCCGCGCTTATAAACCTTCCCGCTCCTTTTTTTGCCCTATACACCTTATCCTAGAATTAGAAACATCCTCACATTGAAGTCGTTCCTCGTTGCTTAGTCGATTTTTAGAGGCTCTCCAATATCTTCATTCCACAAATTAGGATAACTCTTGATGAAGGTTTCCATCATTTCAAAACAGGTGGGATTATCCAATAGTTGAACGTTTACTCCACGCGAACGCAAATAATCCTCTGGCCCTGAAAAGGTGCGATTCTCCCCCACGATGACTGTGGGAATTTTATAGAGCAAAATGGCACCACTGCACATATCGCAGGGTGAAAGCGTCGAATACAAAATGGATCGGCGATAATCCGCGGCCGAAAGCCGACCGGCATTTTCGAGGCAATCCATTTCGGCATGCAGTGTCGGGCTTCCTTTCTGGATCCGTTGATTATGGCCCCGGCCAATAATCTTGCCATCGATTATGAGGACGGCACCAATAGGAATTCCTCCACTCCGAAGGCCTTTTCGGGCTTCTTCAATGGCGGCTTCTAAATAAGGATCTGAAGAATTCACAGAACCCTTCCTCCCTTTTATAAATGGAATAAGGAAGCCACTAAACCATGAAGAGACCGGTCGCAAGAACGCTCATTCATCCGTTGGTTTGGCAAGAGAGGCTTTCACTATTTGTTGTTTTCGGGATTAGTAGATGGAGCGCATTAATGGATCTGACTGACCCACCATTTTACGTTTGGGATTAATTTTCATGGCAATCCAGCAATGATTCTTTTGAATTCCTCATCTGAAAAAATGCGATGTGTTGAGGTCTGGACACTGCCTTGTGAGGCGATGGCCAAAGCCATTTGCCCTACTGCTTCCTCATTTGGTGCTTCTAAGATAAATAAGGTGTCATACTCCGCCCCAAGAACCCCGTAAAACGACTTAACCTCTCCTCCCAGTGATTGAATAACCTTCTTCGCCGCTTCGACACGGCTGGGACTTTCTTTGATCTTTTGAATGCCTTGCTGCGTATAGCGAAAGGTCATCAAATAGGTAGCCATTTTTCCCTCCACTGGCACCGGATTAGTGTTGGATTTTATTTACGCTAGTCCAACTGTAAAACAAAAATGAAAAAGGGTAAATAGCGGAAGAAAGGATTTTGCAAAGGGAAATTGATGAGAGAAAATTCCTGCTATTCGAGCGAACCGACCCCAGTCTGCAAAGGGGTCGGGAGTCTTTTTTACCTTATGCACCATCATTCCAATCTACAAAAGTAGGGTCATTCGATAAAAGTCGTAGGAGGCATGCACCTTTTTTGGTGCCATGCCGTGTCAATTCAGTAAAAAAGTCTTACCGCTACATTTTATAGGCTCCTCAGTGGGAAAGGGCCTGTGAGGGAATGGCTCCTTGGCCTGGGTAATGGCGGCCCCCTTCATCAGCGGGAGTGCCTTGTTTGAGTCCTTCGATGAAACTCAGGACAGGCTCCGCGAGTTGGTCCGCCCCT
>JBDIVP010000116.1:0-10385 GCA_039794325.1 Candidatus Inrsubterrania sp. | reverse complement strand
TAGATGACCAGAGAACCATCGAAGACCGACGCGCTGTTGGATGAACTGTTGCAGGGGTGTGACTCGCCTCAGGATATTTTGGGGGAGCATGGTTTATTGAAAGCCTTTACCAAGCGAATTGTGGAACGGGCACTGGAAGCCGAATTAATGACGCATTTGGGCTATGCGCCCCATGCGCCTGAGGGACGGGGCTCCGGCAATTCGCGCAATGGGACGACCAGCAAAACAGTGCAGACCGCGCAGGGCACCGTGCCGCTGGACATTCCCCGGGATCGCCAGGGGTCGTTTGAACCGCAATTGGTGAACAAGCGGCAACGGCGCCTGGAGGGGTTTGATGACAAGGTGCTGGCCTTGTATGCCCGTGGCTTGACCACTCGGGAGATTCAGGGGCATCTGGAAGAGCTGTATGGGGTCGACATTTCGCCGACCCTCATTTCCAACATGACCGATGCAGTATTAGAGGAGGTCCGGACCTGGCAAAGCCGCCCCTTGGAGGCGATCTATCCCATCCTGTACTTCGATGGCCTGTTTGTGAAATCCCGGCAGGAGGGCCTCGTCAACACCAAGGCGGTGTATGTGGCCTGAGGGGTGAACTTGCACGGGGAGAAAGATCTCTTCGGCCTTTGGATCAGTGACACGGAAGGGGCCAAATTTTGGCTGGCCGTGTTGATGGAACTGCAGAGCCGCGGTGTGCGAGATTGTTTCGTCGCCTGTGTGGATGGGCTGGCCGGGTTGCCCGAAGCCCTGGAGACGATCTTTCCCCGTACCCAGGTCCAACTCTGTGTGGTGCACAAGGTGCGACAGTCCTTGCGCGATGTCGTGTGGCGAGATCGACGCGGGGTGGCCCGCGATCTCCGAGCGATCTATGGCGCCGCCACCCTGACGGAGGCGGAACAGGCGTTCGAGCAGTTTGCGGCGACTTGGGATGCCAAATATCCGACGATCAGTGTCCAGTGGCGTCGAGACTGGGAGCGGCTGACCGTGTTCTTTGGCTATCCGCCCGAAATCCGAAAAGTCATCTATACGACCAATGCGATTGAATCACTGAATTATTCCTTGCGGAAGGTGCTCAAAAGCCGAGGGGCCTTTCCGACGGATGAATCCATTCTGAAAGTGCTGTTCCTAGGCATCCAGCGGATTGCCAAGAAATGGACGGCACCGATTCCGGAGTGGAAACGGGCCCTCAATCAGTTTGCGGTCTTGTTGGGAGATCGAGTGCCAACAACATGACCACAGAATCAGTTACACAGAAAACTTGACAAGCCCCCCTTTGGATAAGTTTGGTAATTTATCAAAATATTGAAAAATGCACGAACCCAGTGTACACTTTATTTGTGTTTAAATAGTGGAGAGTGGTTATGAAAAATATTACCTTTAGTGCGGATCCTGTCCTTATACACCAAGCCAGAGAGCAAGCTCGGAAAGCTGGCATGACATTAAATGATGCCTTTCGGAGATGGCTGCGAACTTTCGCAGGCCAAGGTGCCGGAGAGGGGAATTATCGAGACCTCATGAAGCGGTTGCAGTATGCTCATCCTGGCCGTCATTTTTCTCGCCAGGAATTGAATGAGCGCTAAGTTTTTCCTAGACACCAATATTCTGGTGTACACCTTTGATGGTGATTCTCCCAAAAAGAAAAGCCGTGCGCAGGAATTGGTCGAACAAGCCTTACGAACCCATGAGGGGGTGGTGAGTACCCAAGTCGTGCAGGAGTTTTTAAATGTGGCGACGACCAAATTTGCCGTTCCACTCGCATTATCTGATGCCCAGCAGTTTCTCCATGAAGTCTTAGATCCGCTGTGTACGGTCTTCCCAAGTATTGATTTATTCCGACAGGCTTTAACCCTTCAGCAGCAAACCAAGTATTCTTTTTTTGACTCTCTGATTATTGGTGGAGCACTTCAGGCGGGATGTGAGATCTTGTATTCAGAAGATCTTCAACATGGTCAACAGATTTGAGGTCTGCATATCCTGAATCCCTTTGCCTCCGCGTAAACTCTTCATCCATTATTCCAGTTCAGATGATCGTTTGAAAAAATGCGCATTGCGTATTTTTGCCTGTCTTTGTAGATCGGAGGAGCAATGTTATGCCACTTTGAGATGGATATTTATGAAATCTGGGATTTTTGGGATTCGAGTTCGGCGCTGATGTCGCCCCATTTGTGGGTCAGGCGGTCGAGTTCCCGGCCCCATTGCTCGCGTTCACGGTGCAAATCGTTCCACCGGGCGTAGTCTTGGTAGGTCTCCGGATTGGCCAAGACGGCATCGCGATCCTTAATGCGGGATTCCAGATCGGCTATGTCCTGTTCTGCTTTGGCCACCTGCTTCTCAAGCCGGCTGATGCTTTTACTTAAATCACGGCGTGAGGGACCTGTATTCATGGCGGGAGGCTGCCCTGAATGGGCACGGTTGGTGGAGAGGGAGTGGTTGGTATCTTTCCGGTTCTTTTTCTCAGATTTTTTCGTTGGCGCAACTTCCGGCGGATTCTCATCTTCTAATTCCTTGGTGCGTTTCCACAAGTAGTATTCATAATCTCCGATATAGTCTTTGGCTTGTCCCTCATCAATTTCCACGACCCGGGTGGAGACCCGCATGAGAAAGGTGGGATCGTGTGAGATGAATACGATGGTTCCCGGAAAACTGGTGAGGGCGTCGGTGAGAATATCCACGGAGGCCGGGTCTAAATGATTGGTGGGCTCATCCAACAGCAGGGTGTTGGCCGGCTCGATGAGCATGCGTGCCAGGGCGACCCGATTGCGTTCCCCCCCGCTTAAAGCCTTGATAGGTTTTTTCTGGTCAGGCCCCGAGAACAGGAAGACGCCTGCCAGGGTTCGTAAGGCGTTGCGTTCGGCCATGGGAGCCGCTTCTTCCAGGGATTCCAGGATCGAATGTTCCGGATTGAGGATTTCGGCCTGGTGTTGGGCAAAGTAGTGGATGGTGACTCCATGACCCAAAATGCGTTCTCCCTCATCGAAGGGTAACACGCCGGCCAGAATTTTTAACAGTGTGGATTTGCCCGCTCCGTTTTCTCCGACCAAGGCCACACGCTGGCCCCGATCCACGGAAAAGTTCAATCCGTCATACACGACTTTTTCGCCGTATCGTTTCCCGATATCCTTTAATTCAAAAACAACTTTTCCGCTGGGCGCGGGGTCGGGAAATTTGAACCGAAGGCGTTTGGTGTCCCGTTGCAATTCAATACGTTTGACCTTTTCGAGCTGTTTGATCCGGGATTGAACCTGACTGGCCTTGTTGGCTTTATACCGAAACCGGTCGATAAAGGTTTGCACTCTGGTGATTTCTTTGGCCTGCCGATTGGCGGCTGAGGCTTCCTGAGCATCCCGCTCGGTCCGTAACTTCTGAAATCGAGTGTAATTCCCCTGGTATTCCTGAATCTTGTAATTCCGGAGTTCCCAGATATGGGTCACCATGCGATCCAGAAAGGGGATATCGTGGCTGATGATTAACAGGGTCATCCTGGTCGAGAGTAAAAAGTTTTCCAGCCAACCCTGGGTAGCCTTATCCAAATGGTTGGTGGGCTCGTCCAACATGAGCACGTCCGGCCCTGACAGCAATAGGTGGGCCAAGGCCACCCGCATCCGGTACCCCCCCGATAAGGTTGACATGCTACGGTCCCAATCACCTTCGCCGAATCCCAGCCCCGCCAAAATCCGTTTGGCTTCATGTTCCGGGTACTGATGGCGATGCGTGGCTTCCAGAATGGTTCGTCCCGGAAGGGTTTCCAGTTCCTGGGGGAGATAGCCGATTTTCAGGTGAGGGCGTTTTCGGATCCGTCCGGATTCCGGCTCATCTTCCCCGATGATCATGCGAAGAATAGTGGTCTTTCCGGTCCCGTTGGGCCCGACCAATCCTACCCGCGTGTTGGGTTTAAGGTGAGCCGATGCCCTGTCAAAAAGGGTTTTCGTCGGGAATTGTTTTGAGATCTGTTCGATATGCAGCATGCGAAATGATTAACCAAATTCTTGGAAATGAAACTGACATCCAGGCCCCTTTGTCATGCTGAAGAAGACGGAAAGGAGGGAGGAAAATTGGTGGAGCTGGCCGGGATTGAACCGGCGACCTCGTGAATGCCATTCACGCGCGCTCCCAACTGCGCTACAGCCCCACACCGCAAATGATGCTATCATGCGTTTGGGGCTCGGTCAAGAAACGGGCGCCGCATCTTGAGGGAGGAGGCCATACCGGTCCTGATCCTACGGTTGACAGCTCATCGGTTTTTCCTTCTTGCCACGTTGACAAATATCCCTCCGGGACCTACGATTCTCCTGCGGTGCTCTGGCTGACCCTTTGTCGGAGCATTTTTTTTGTCCTATTGTTGGTTTTTGCATTCGGAGGAAGACATGGCCGCCTTGATTGTGGTGGGTTCCCAATGGGGAGATGAGGGAAAAGGAAAAATCGTTGATTTGTTGGCCAAGGATGCGGATGTCATTGTCCGGTACCAAGGGGGATCCAATGCCGGGCATACCGTCATAACTAAGAAAGGCACCTTTATCTTTCATTTGATCCCTTCCGGGATTCTCTATCGGGGCAAGGTCTGTGTGTTGGGCAATGGTGTTGTCATCGATCCGGGAGGATTGATCAGCGAATTGGATCATTTACAGGCCCAAGGCATTGCGGTCGGCAAACGATTCTTTATTAGCCATCGAGCCCATATCATCATGCCGTATCATAAGGCCATCGATAAAGCCGCAGAGCAGGCCAAAGGCGTGCGGCGAATCGGGACCACCGGTCGGGGGATTGGTCCTGCCTATGTCGATAAGATGGCCCGGATTGGAATTCGAATGGGCGATTTGTTGAACCCGAAGGTTTTTCGGCAGAAGTTAGAAGAAAATCTGGTTGAAACGAATGCTTTACTCGAACATATCCACAAGGCTGATGGATTTACGGTAGAGTCTATCTCCAAGGAATATGAAGCCTATGGCGAACGGCTTCGCCCCCATATAACCGATGTGCCGTTGCTTCTGGACCGAGCATTGGCCAAAAAGCAACGTGTGTTGTTCGAAGGAGCGCAGGGAACCCACTTGGATGTGGATTTCGGGACATATCCCTTTGTCACTTCTTCCAGTGCCTGTGCCGGTGGGGCTTGTACGGGGAGCGGGGTAGGTCCCACCAAAATCAATGCCGTGTTGGGAGTCACCAAGGCCTATACGACCAGGGTCGGCGGAGGGCCATTTCCAACGGAATTAAATAACGAAATCGGAGAACAGTTGATGACCCGTGGCCATGAATATGGCTCCACGACGGGACGGGCCCGGCGATGCGGGTGGTTGGATATTGTGCTCCTACGGCATGCGGTCCGAACCAATGGCCTGACCTCCCTGGCCATTACCAAGTTGGATGTGCTGGATGGTTTCAAGGAGTTAAAGATCTGTACCGGATATCGTTACCAGGGAAAGTTATATAAGGAAATGCCTGGAGATCTGGAAGTGTTGACAGGGTGTGACCCCGTATACGAACGCTGGGCAGGATGGACGACCGATACGACGGGATTGCAGTCTTATAAAGCGCTGCCAACTGCGGCAAAACGTTATCTGGGACGAATTGAGGAATTAACCGGTTGTCGGATAGACATGATTTCCACCGGCTCCAAACGTGAAGATACGATTTTGCTTCGCAATCCCCTTATACGGTCTCACAAACGATAGTGCCGCGACGATTTTGTCTGCGGGATTTTTCAAACATGTTTGACAATGCGCGGATCGGTTGTTAGCATCGCCTCCCGGTGAGCCGCTAGCTCAGTAGGTAGAGCATCGCCCTTTTAAGGCGAGGGTCCTGCGTTCGAGTCGCAGGCGGCTCACCAGAATTTAGTTCCGCCGACCGTTTTCCCTCAGGTTTCCCATAAACCTCATCTCCCTTTGTCCCTCTTTTATTTCTCTTGTAATATTTCGTTACGGGTCTTTCTGTAAGTATGACATGGCTGGGTTCCTGTTTCCCCCAAGGGCCGGTTTATCATTGGCCCATCAGTGAATTGAAAGGGGGAGATCTACGACCTTTTGAATGTTTAAGAAAGGAGACTGATTCGGGTCAGATTGGAATTGGTTTGGGAAATGACCATGGCGAAGACGGCAAGATCGCCATCCGTCAAAGGAGCCTCGGTGGATCCACGATCAGCAAAAATCAAGCCAATCGGTTTGTTGGGGGCGTAAAGGGCTCCGGCAAAGCCTGGAAAATTTCCCCACGGCTTCAAAAAATCACCAGAGAATTCTCCTGGTTGGCTTTCTTTTTCCAGGGATGGGTAACGGAGGATCTGACATCGTGCCAGGAGTCGGTGGCAGAACGAGTCCGGAAATAAGGCAACCTCGAAATGATGGATCATGTGGTCGACCTTTTTCCCGTACCCCATTTTTCCTTGGAGTTTTTCTTTGTTGGGAGTGACCAGTGCTAACAGGACTCGCTCGAAACCGTAGGAGGAATACAGGGTTTTTGCGGCGAAAGTAATCAATGAAGAGGCTTCACGAATTTTCATGGCCTGCAGGGTAAAGTCGAACAGAAGGTGATCGGAGGTGGGGGCGGGTCGGGTAGCCTGCGACGGGGTCGGGTTTTCTTCCATGGTGGTATGGAAGGGACTGTCGGGGGACGCCAAGGCTTGTTGGACGGCCTGGGTCAATTGGGTGAGGGGCTGATGGGGAGTAAGGGAGGTGAGGGGGGCAATGGCGGGAGAGAGATGGTGGGATTCAATTTGAATGATGTTGGCGATGGCAAAGGCTTGAAGGAAGGCTTTGGTTACCATCTGTTTTAATTGGGCCAATGAAAATCCATACGGTGGAAGAAACTTGTCCAGTAAGCTATTCAGTGCGTCCTCCTGGCCTTTAGCGGAGGGATTCAGCAGGCTGTAGCTTAATTCATTGGCGGCGCGGACGATCCCCTCCATGATTTTTTGCTCGCTTTCCGGTTTGTTGACGGGCCAGACCGGTTTTTTTTCCAAAAGGGTTACAAGGGTATCGGGCAGGTGCCAGTGTCGGGCCATAGCAGCGGCAATGGCTTGGAGAGGCCGGCCTAAAAGAGTCAATTCGGTTTTAGCAATGTTTTCAGGTTCGTGATAGCGAATATATTCCAAGTGCTCTGCCAGCTCCGGTCGACAAAGCGCTAAAATTAAATCCCCTAATGAGTAGAGCATGGCATTGGTAAAGAGAAAGCCTGTTTCCTTGTACTGCATGGCCTTGCCCATTTCCTGAGCCTGGGTGCCGGCCACAAGGGCTCGCGCCAGCAGATGTTTCAAACAGGTGGTTTTGGCCCCAAACGCATCCGCTTGTTCAATGAGCTGGGAGGCCACCGCCATCGCTCTGATGACATCGAAGCCGATTATGGCCACAGCATGGGTCGGGGTGCGAACCGGAATTCGAGTATGATATGCGGCGCTATTGGCGATTTTGATGATATTGGCCATGAGCGCTTGGTCCCGCATGATGACATCTCCGATATCTCCGGCACTTGAGCGGGAGTCTTCAGTGAGGTTCAAAACCTGAATGCAGCTTTGGCGTAATATGGGAAGGGTTTCCGGAGCATCTTCCAGAAGGCTTTTGAGGAAGGATGACGGTGGGGGGGAGGTGGATGACATGGGCCGTGTATTAGTGAAGAAATGGGATCATTGTCGAATAAATATAGAGGGAAAGGGGGCCAACCCTTGAGGCAAGGGGGTATATTTGTGATAAAAAGTCCGGCAACGGTTGGCTCTCTCACTGATTCTCGGTAAAATCCCTGAAAAAGTTAAGCGGGAGGATAGCCGGGGGCCTGGAAAGGTAACGAGGTGTCCCGGCATTTGGAGATAAGAACGATATGAGAAATCGTATTGCATGTTCTGCCCAGGAACTCCGCCAATTAGATCCTGATATGGTCCAGTCGGTTGTCGGAGGACAGGTATTTAAGATTGGGAATCAATATTTTTCGGAAAGTCGGGTCAAGGTGTTGGAGGCGGACTCTACCCAGATTGTCTCGGAAGTCAACGGCAGCTACGGGGTGTATTCCCAAACCATTAAGTTGAAAGGCGGAACCCTTTCAACCAAATGTTCCTGCCCTTCGACGGAACAACCGTTTTGTCGGCATTGTGTGGCGGTCTTGCTGTTTCAATTTCATCACGGGAGTACAGGGACTCAAGCTCCTTCCCCTGCGAAAGAGGAGCCCACCTCCTCTCCCGGAGGGACGGGGCACTCTGCTGAGACAACGTCTTCGGCAGAGGCGGCAGCTCCGGTTGATTTAAATTTTAAAGAAGCCACGCTGTTTATCGACTGGTTTCAGCAAGTGGTTGCAATTTTAGGCAAGGAGGCTGCCCTGCCATCGGCTTCGCCTTCACTCCGAGGGACCGCCCGTGAATGGATAGGGATCATTGAACGGTTGAATCAGCAGTTTCTCGAAAGTGAAGAGGATCGAGTCGATGCTCAAAAGGGGCTGCAGGCCGCGGAAAACCGATTGGAGTCACTCACGCAGGAGTTGAACGCTCTAAAAGTCGAATTGGAAGAGGCGAAAACAAAAGGTTCGAATTTGGAGAAAAAGGTCAATGAATTGGAAAAGGGCCTGGTTGACTTCGCCAGAATTTCGAGTGAACGGGATCGGTTGGTTGGAAAAGTTTCTGCTATGCAATCCGAATTGCAAAGCAAAGGCGCAGAATTAGAAAGTGTGTCGATGACGTTGAAATCTCTTTCCAAAGCAATCAGAAATCTTTTGCCCGCTGATCCTTCCTGACAAGCTTGTCCATGTCTCTGCCGGCCTTCTGGGCACAAAAGAATGTGGCCGAAAGGTCAGGCCCGAAGCTTCCTTGGTTCACCCAGGTCGACGTGCAGGGTGTTTTGCCGGGTGATGAGGTCCAAAAGGGTATCCCCCAACTGGTCGAATGCCTTGGCGGCAAGGCTTGTCGGTGCATACTCCACAAAAGGCAGATATTTTAAGATGGATTGATGCACGGAGGCATCTTCCGGAATATTGCCGGCGACCGTCAAGGTGGTTCCCACATATTGTTTTAGCAGTTGTTGCAAATGCAAGGTATTAACCCGTGATTTGGGAGTCATTCGATTAAGGATTAAGGCCGGTTGGAAGTTCCGAACGGCTTCCTGAGCCAGCGCGACTCCCGGCTCACTGGTTCGGCCGACCGCCTCCAATACCTCCGTGATACTGTGAAAGTCCTGGTTCAGAAGGGTTTCCGTTACGGGATCCCGTGCGAGAAAGGCCGACAACACTTTGCGGATAGCGGCAAGTTTGATAAACCGGTAGAGATCAAGGACGGAAGTGGGGTCGGGCGTGGCCACCGCCATGAACATATCGGCCAATAAGAAAAAGTCCAGGGTGTGATAACTGGTTCCCGCCCCGACATCAACGAGAACAATATCGGCATCCAGTTTTTGCAAGTGTCGAATCAGCCGTCTTTTTTTCGCATGCTGCAGGTTGCAGGTGGTGAGCGTCTCTCCCGTTCCGGGAATTAATTGCAAATTCGAGGAAAGGGCAAGCTGTTGCGCCGTCTCTTGAAGGTGGGGGATGCGGTGACTCAGGAAATCAGTCAGGGAGGTGGGGGGATGAAAAATTCCGAATAGGATATGAAGGTTGGCTCCCCCGATATCCAGGTCGACCAGGATGACTTTTTTTCCTCTTCGGGCCAGGAGAAGCCCTAGATTGCTGACTACCATGCTTTTCCCCACTCCACCTTTCCCAGATGCCACTGAAATAATCGTCGGCATGTGCCACTCCTTCACTATGAGTAATTCCCGGCTGATAAGGCCTGTTCCGATTGTGAACCTTACTCTATCACGGTGTATTTCTTATTCCCATGGACTCTCGGTACGGAAAAATCTGGTTTGTCCGGGGTAAAATGTCGGGGGTTTTTCTTGGTCGGCCGGTGTATAGGATTACTGTCCGGTTGCCGTCCTGAAACTGATGTTCGTCTACTTGCGTTTGTTAGTGGAAAGTGCTAGGGTGATTTTTAGTGAAGTGGGCGTGAGCCCACTTTTTTTTGGTCTTGATTCAAGGCTGCCAGGGTTACATATATTGAGAATGAGGAGGTGTCGAAGCCTTGAGGGGCGGGAATGTCGAGGAAGACCTTCGTCGCGTCGCGGAACCCATTGCAAAAGCTTTGGGGTTGGAAATCCTTGAAATTCAATGCCTTGGAAAAATGACATCTCCTCTGGTGCGATTTGTGATGGATAAGCAAGGAGGGATCGGCATCCATGACTGCGAGCAATTCCATCAGACTCTGATGCGGACATGGGATTTAACAAATCCTGATGGTCTTTCCTGCAGATTTGAAGTATCATCACCAGGCCTCGACCGACCTCTCAAAAATATGAAAGACTTTCAACGGGTTGTTGGGAAGCTGCTGAAAGTCACTTTAAAGAATCCGATTGAAAACAATATGGTTGTCGTGGGTCATTTTTCCAAGG
>JBDIVP010000115.1:0-10498 GCA_039794325.1 Candidatus Inrsubterrania sp. | reverse complement strand
ACCCAGATGACACTCACCACGGAAACGGCCATAAAACTGTGCATCATCGTACTCAACACATTTTTACTGCGGACCATGCCTCCGTAAAACAAGGCCAATCCGGGAATGGTCATGGCCAGAACAAGGGCCGATGCCGTCAACACCCAAGCGGTATCGCCTGAATTGATGGGTCCCTCCCCACCTTCCGCGCCCCAAACCGGAGTTCCAACGGTTACCACAATCAGGCCCGCCAGGATCCAAGCCAATCCTCCAATCGGAGAGGCACTCACCATACGGTCATCTAATGGTCTCATCGAAAATAGACCTCCTTTGCTTTCCGCACCAAATGGGCATGGACCTCCGCTCACAGGCGTGATCAGACTTTCCCGAGAATTGTTTGGAATGTCTTTTGGATAGTTCCCCTGTTGCGTTACGAGGTTTATTCCATGCGTCTGACAGGAATTCAGGCAAAAAAAAAGCCCCCAACCTTTTTATAAGGCTGAGGACTTCATCGTCCATTCAAACGTTCTTTACGTTTTGTAGGGCCTTTCGCCCCGGTCTTGAGGACCTCATTGTCCCAAGACGAAGTGATTCTTTTTGTACCACCCACCGGCAGATGTGTCAAGTTTTCGAAGGAATCCGGAATATCCAGGGAGACTTTCCAATGCTGTTTCCCTTACCCTGTTTCAAACGGCATAACAAATCGGCCGAACAGGTTGAAACACGATCACCCATCACTTATTCAAAGGAGGGATTCATGGATCAATATTTCAGTGACCAGTTGGCGCCGTTTTTGGCTGAAAAATCATTGGCGATTCTGGAGGCCGGACTCCGCATCCTGCTCATTGCCATCGTCGCCGCCATCGCCATCCGGGCGGTTCGATTCGGGCTGACCAAGCTGCAGGACATTTTGATGAAATGGAAGGAGCAGCAAGAGCAGGAACGGATCGCCGCTGAAAAACGGGTGAAGACTCTCACGGGTCTCTTAAACGCCATCGCCACGACTCTGGTATGGGTGATTGCCGTGATCATGGGGCTGGATCAGATCGGATTGGATATCACGCCGATTATCGCCGGTGCCGGTATCGCCGGTTTGGCGGTGGGATTCGGTGCGCAAAATCTGGTTCGGGACGTGATCAACGGCTTTTTTATTATTCTGGAGAACCAAATCAGGATCGGAGATGTGGCGATCGTCAACGGTACGGGCGGGCTCGTGGAAGCGATTACCTATCGTACGATTACGCTCAGGGATCTTCACGGCACGGTCCATATCTTTCCGAACGGCACGGTCACCACCCTGTCCAATATGACGACGGGCTGGTCGGGATGTGTACTGGATATCCGCGTGGCGTATAAAGAAGATACCGATAAGGTGGCGGCCGTCATGAGACAGGTCGGTGAGGAATTACAGCAGGATCCGGACCTTGGCCCCAAAATTCTGGAGCCGATGGAAATCATGGGTGTGGACCGGTTCGGAGAATCCGAAGTCATCGTGAGAGGACGATTGAAAACCGTGCCCATTCAGCAATGGACGGTGGGACGTGAATATCGCCGGCGCTTGAAAAAAGCCTTTGAACGGGAGGGTATTGAAATTCCCTTTCCGCATCGCACCTTGTATATGGGTGAGGCCAGCCGCCCGTTTGCCGTTAACGGCACGATGCAGACCAAAGCGTCGTAAGCACCCGGCCCGGGCACGCGGCATTTCCCAGCGTCATTAGGATGGGGGTGGGGTCTTTAGAGCCTTGGCATATCCGGCAGCCAGCAGTCCCCACCCCACCAAAAAGGCCAAGCCGCCAAAGGGTGTCAGGATTCCCAACGATCGCATACCCGAAAGAGACAGGGTATAGAGACTGCCGGAAAACACCACAATTCCAAGGGCGAACAGCCAGCCTGACCGGACAAACAGTGGGTGGCGAAGCACGACGGCACTCAATCCGGCCAGCAGCATGCCCAAAGCATGGACCAGGTGATAGCGCACACCGGTCTCAAACACATTCATCATGGATTCGGAAAGAATCGGCCGTAAGCCATGTGCGCCGAAGGCCCCGGCCGCCACCCCGATTAATCCGAAAACGGCTCCACAAACCAACAGACCTCGCATAGGTGTTTCGTCCTTCTTCTTCAAGGGCAATCCTGATCAGAGCATGGTTGATGAGAAGATTAAGGCGAGGTGGTCGGCGGATACACACGCCCCCATTTGATCCTTTGCCAAACCCGTTCATGCGCCCAATATAAAAACACCTTTGTCACCAGTTCGGTCAACCCGACGGTTGCCGCCAACAGCAGTTTTCCTGAGAATAGGAACACTAGAATGGTGGTATCCAAGGTTCCCACAGCCCGCCAACTGATTCCCTTCACCACACTTCGTAAATGGGTTTCCATAGTTCTTCCTTACCTCTGTTGAACATCGTCAGTGCCATTATTTGCTACGGCCGCCGCGTGCCCCACGAGAGGGCTTGACCAACGCCGTCTTATGAATTGGCTGTCCGGGCGTCATGCCGGATTTGGGTGCATAGACAAAATCTTCCAGTGAATAATGATCCAAGACGGCTGAAATCGCGTTTCGCACATCCAACATGATTCTCTGGATAGGGCAGGATTCACCTTCCGCATAGGGACAGTCTTCGCATTTCCGATAGGCGGTCTGACTAACGCATCCGATGGGTGCCAGAGGGCCGTCTAAAATTCGAATGATTTGCCCCAGCGTGACCTCCTTGGGGGATTTGATCAAAAAAACTCCCCCATGCGTCCCACGTTTGGAACCGATCAGTCCTGAATTTTTTAATTGCAACAAAATCACTTCAAGAAATCCCAATGGAATACCCTGCTCTTCCGCCAACAGGCGGCGTGGGACCACTCCCCGTCCATATTGGTGGGTCAATTCGATCATGGCCCTCAAACCGTATTCGCTTTTTTTGGAAAACCGCATTTTCTTTTGTTAGTTAATTAAATTAGTAAACAATTATTTACGCCATTCCTTTTATGGGGAATCCAAACGGATGTAGCCGATGATTAGGGGATGGGTTCGTGAAACTCCGGCTCTAGCCGGAGTGATTGGTGGAGGGCAGGGGAATTGAACCCCCGACCTCGACGTTGCGAACGTCGCGCTCTCCCAACTGAGCTAGCCCCCCACATCATGACGGATACTATACGGAATTCAATAGAACCCGATTATACCGGACTGAATGACGACTTGCATCCTTCCGACTCACCTGGTCGTGATTTTTTATCCAACCTCAAATATTTTGGCCCGCTTCCGGGAGAATCGTCACTCGACGGCCATTCACATGTAAGCGCCCTTCCGCCAACAGTTGTAAGGCCTGTGGATACAATCGATGCTCCTGTTCAAGAATTCTGGCCGACAGTGACTCTTCGGTATCATCGTCACGCACCTGGACCACGGATTGCAGAATTGCCGGACCTTCATCCACCCCTTCGGTCACAAAATGCACGGTGCACCCACTGACTTTGGCCCCCCAAGCCACCGCCTGCTTTTGGGCATGGAGGCCGGGAAAGGCCGGAAGCAGAGAGGGGTGAATATTCAGCATTTTCGAAGGATAGCGTCTGATCAAAACCGGCGTGACGATGCGCATATACCCGGCGAGGGCTACCGCCTCCACGCCGTGAGCCTCCAGAATTTCCAACAGTCGGCCGTCATAGGCCTCACGGGAATTTGTCTCCTGGGCAAAGGGCGCCGGATCCACGAATAAAGCAGGAATCCCTCTGGCACGGGCCCGGTCAAGCCCGGGAGCCGAGGCTTTATTACTGAGGACCACCTTCACCTCGGCATCGAGCATCTTCCGCTCGATGGCCGTTAGTATCGCCTCAAGATTCGATCCACGACCGGATATCAGAACACCCAGTGCCAGTGCCACACCCCCTCCTTTTCTCAGTCCAGATATTCAAGCGGGGGCGCCCCCTGCGCTCTTGCCTGAATATCCCCGATGAGCCAACCGGTCATTCCCTGCTCCGCCACCGTCTTCAAGACGGCGGACACCCGGTCTGAGGCACACATCAGCACCAGACCGATTCCCATGTTAAATACCCGGTACATTTCCTCGCGTTCAATTCCCCCGACCCCTTGCAACACCCCAAACACTGGAGGCGGTTGCCAGTTCCGGCGATGGATCACGGCCTGACATTGATCTGAAAAGACCCGTGGAACATTTCCCGTCAAACCGCCTCCGGTGATATGCGCCACCCCGTGCAGAGCCTCCTGAACCAGCAACGCTTTGATCAATTTGACGTAGATGCGGGTCGGAGCCAGCAGAGCCTCCCCTATCGTCCCCTGTAAATCCGGGATGAGGGTTTCAGGGGTCCACCCTTGATCGTCAAAACAGACGCGGCGCGCGAGAGAGTATCCATTACTGTGTAAGCCTGAAGATGCCACCCCGATCAGGACGTCACCAGGTCGGACCTTCTCAGCCCCTAACATCTTGCCTCGTTCCACGACTCCGACGGCAAATCCCGCCAGATCATATTCACCGGGGGGATAGCACGAAGGCATTTCGGCGGTCTCCCCTCCGATCAAGGCGCATTCAGCCTGACGGCATCCCTCTACAATGCCTTTAATAATGGCCTCCGCCACATCGACTTCCAGATGCCCCGTTGCGAGATAGTCCAGGAAAAACAGGGGTTCGGCCCCGCTAACCATAATATCGTTCACACACATGGCCACCAGATCGATTCCGATGGAGTCATGCTTCCCCATCATGATGGCTATTTTGACTTTGGTGCCTACGCCGTCGGTGCCCGACACCAGAATAGGCTCTTGATACCGTTCGGACGGAAAACGAAATAATCCACCGAATCCGCCGAGTCCGCCGATGACTTCCGGGCGGAACGTCTGCCGAACCAGAGGACCGATACGATGAACAAATTCATCTCCCCGATCGATATCGACGCCTGCATCCCGATAGGTTGCCATGGAATGTCCTTATCCGTCTTGATTTAGGTCAGTGCTCCGCTTGGCTCTTTACTGGTACCGGACGGCCTGATGCAGGTCACCACTGTTTCCAGATGGGCGGTTTGCGGAAACATATCATAGGGACGAACCCGTTGTACCCGATAGCCCAGGTCACCCAATGCCTTTAAATCTCTGGCCAGGGTGGCCATATCACAGGACACATACCAGATCCTGGGGATTTTCAATTCTCCCAGGCTCCGGATGACCTGTTGGCTCAGGCCGGCTCGCGGCGGATCAAGGAGCATAGCATCGTATTGACCCGCTTGCACAGTTTTCAAATAGGATTCCGCCGAAGCGGTCCTGAACCGGCAGGACCGCAGCTGATTGCGGGCGACCGACTCTCTGGCATCCTCCACCGCCCACTTGTTAACCTCGACCGCGGTCACATGAACCCCGTGATGCGCCAGCCCCATCCCCAAGGGCCCGACTCCGGCATACAGTTCCAGCAAACGGAGGCGGCCGGATCCACTGATTTCCTGAGTCAGCTCCCTCCCCAACACTTCAAATAATTTCCAATTGGCTTGCATGAAGGATCGATATCCAACCTTGACCTCAAGCCCCATAAACGACTGGCAGAGGTAATTCTCACCTTGAACGAGCGGGGGCTTCCGGCTGTACGTCCGCTGAGAGGGATCGGCCGGATCCAGCCATTCATATACCACTCCCCTGAGCGACGGCAGACGATGAATCGATTCCGTCAGTTTGAGAATTCGGGCTTCAGATCGGGCCATTCCTCGGAGAATCACCAGACAACCGGCTTGACTGTCAGACCAACGAAACTCCACCTGGACCACCGTCCGGCCGGGAATTCGTGCCGCATGGAGCGCTTCGGCCACTCCCCGCACAATGGGCTTCAGGGGTTCGACCGCCAACAGACACTCTTCGACCGGCACCACCACCTCCGTTCCCCAGGCATGAAATCCCAAAAAACACCCTGCCTCCCCATGTCCGACGGCCATGCGAAGGGCATGACGATATCCCAAAGGATCCGGTGATGGAACAACCGGTTCCACCGCCACCTCCGATAATTTGCCCACACGTCGCAAGACCTCACCGAGAATAAGAGCCTTCTGATGTAGTTGCGTGGAATATGCGGCATGTTGAAACTGGCATCCCCCGCATTGTCCGACGTACGGACAGGGAGGGATAAGCCGCTGTTCGTGGGCTTCCAGAACCTCCGGTTGCCCACCATACCAGACGCCTTTCCGTCCTTTGACAATCTCGACACGGACCAATTCACCCGGTAACGTGGAAGGACAAAAGACCACCTGGCTGTCCCCGCGACTCAGCCCCAGACCTCCCGCCACCAGTTTTTCAATACGGAGGGTCGTCAAGGCACCGAGAGCGATGGAGGTCGGATCAGCGGACAACGCGGAAGGATCAATGATCGGGTCGGAGTTCGACATGCAGGAGTTTAATCTTTCGATGCAAGTGACTGCGTTCGATTTTCAAATCATCGGCCGTTTTCGAGACATTCCAATTGTTTTCCCGCAATTTCTGGGAAATCACTTCCCGTTCAAAGGCATTGCGGGCATCCCGCAGGGAGGCAAAGTGGGTGCCGACCGTAACGCCGGGGACCTGACTGGTTGCACGGCCCTGTAAAAACATTTCCACATCCGATCCTTCAATAACGGAATTGGGCACCATAATCAATAGTCGTTCGATCAGATTACGCAGTTCCCGAATATTTCCGGGCCAATCATGCCGTTGAAGGACTTCCACCGCCGAACGACTGAGTTCCTTGACCTTTATGCCCTGCTCTTCGGAATGCATTCTGATGAAATGTTGGGCAAGTTGGGGAATATCCTCCCGGCGTTCTTTCAAAGTTGGAACGGCAATCGGCAACACATTCAGCCGGTAATAGAGATCTTCACGAAAGGTTCCTTTTTCAATTTCCTCCGCCAGATCCTTGTTCGAAGCGGCAATGACGCGCACCTGCACGTTCAGGAGTTTGGTCCCTCCCACTCTGGTGAATTGCTGTTCCTGCAGGGCCCGGAGCACCTTGGCCTGAGTCGCCAGACTCATGTCTCCGATTTCATCCAGAAACAAGGTGCCGCCGTCGGCCAACTCAAACTTGCCCCGTTTCATGGCCGTCGCCCCGCTGAACGCCCCTTTTTCATGCCCGAATAATTCACTTTCGATGAGGGTTTCGGGAATGGCGGCGCAATTGATCTCGACAAACGGCCGGTTGTGCCGAGGGCTCTGGAGGTGAATGGCCCGGGCGACCAGTTCCTTTCCGGTGCCGTTGGCTCCGGAAATCAGCACCCGGCTATTGGCCGGGGCGGCCATGGCAATCATATCCCGCAGCCGTTGCATGGCCGGAGAAGACCCGACCAGTTCAAATCGGCGCTCGACCTGGATCCTGAGATTCTGATTTTCCTCCTCCAGTTTTCGCTGGTGGAGAGCATTGCGGACCAGAATGGTGACTTTTTCCAGATCCAGAGGTTTCTCCAGATAATCATACGCGCCCAATTTCGTGGCCTTGACTGCGGTTTCAATAGACCCGTGCCCGGACATCATGACGACAAGCAAGGCGGGAAACTGCGCCCGAAGCCGTTTAAGGGTTTCCAAGCCGTCCATTTCAGGCATCCAGATATCCAAAATCACCAGGTCGGGAGACTCGCTACGAACCACCTTCAATCCCTCGACGCCGCTTTTGGCCACCACCACCTGATAGCCCTCATCTTCCAGGATGCTGCTGAGCGTGTTCAGGATGGCGGGTTCATCATCGACGATACAAATTGTTTCGGCCACGACCTACCTCCATCAAATGTCGGGACCCTCCATGGTAGACAAGAACGGGACCGTTGCGCGCGGCAGATAGGGATCCGCCGGCTGTTCCTGTATCTTTACAATGGAAGGTCAAAGGTAAACACCGCTCCTTTGGGTTGATTGTTTTCGGCGTGTATGGAGCCGTTGTGATCGGAGATGATCCGATGGACGATGGCCAACCCCAGCCCCGTCCCCGACCGCTTTTTTGAAAAGTACGGAATAAACAATTTCTCCTGATCCCCCGGTTGAATGCCGATGCCTTCGTCACCGACCCGCACGATCGCCCGATGGCGCCGCCAGTCGACTTCGGTGGTCACCCAGATCCGCCCGTGATCGTTCATGGCCTGAATGGCATTGTCGAAGAGATTCACAAAGACCCGGTGCATCTGCTCGGGATCACAATTGATCATCGGCAGGGTTTCATCCATTTGCAGGATAAACTGGATATCCCGATGGCCGCCCGCGTACAAGGACACCACTTTTTCAATGATCTCATGAAGCGACTGCCGTCGCATCTGGGGCAGAGGCATCCTGGCATACTTGGAGAACTCATCCACCATACCCTTTAAACTGGTGACCTCGCTGATAATGACCCCCGTCGACTGATCCATGATTTTTTCGAAATCCGGGGCTTGTTCCAGAAATTTTTTCCGTAACCGTTGCGCAGACAGTTGGATGGGAGTGAGCGGATTTTTGATTTCATGGGCGATACGCTGGGCCACTTCCTGCCAGGCCGCCGTCTTTTGAGCCTTAATAAATTCCGTCCGGTCTTCAAAGACCAATACAAATCCCAACTCCTGCCCGCCCTCATTTTTCATCCGTGAAATGGTCAGCCCAAGGGTCAACAACCGCCCGTTGGGCGTTTCCATCTGACCTTCCATGGATAAACTATCCGACTGTTCGACGGACACCTGATCATAGGCTTTCTGAAACAAATACCAACTGTATTCCTTGAAAGCATCATAGACCGGACGCCCCCGCAACTGTTCGCCCTTGACCCCCAGAATGCGTTCCGCCGAAGGGTTGAAGGTGGAAATGGCCCCCATGGTGTCGATCGACAACACGCCGGCGGCAATCGTTTCCAGCACGGCTTCGGTGTAGGCCCGCCGTTGATCGATTTCCACATTGGATTTCAAAAGGGACATATTCACTTCTTCCAACTGGGATTTATGCGTGCGAAGGTCGGCCGTCATGCGATTAAACGATTGCACCAGAATGCCGATTTCATCCGTGGCCTTGACATCGATTTTAACGTCTAAATTGCCTTTGGCAACCGCTTCCGTGCCTTCGGCCAGACGCTGAATCGGCACGGTGATTCCACGAGCCACGTAAAACCCGAACCAGGTCGCTCCAAAGAGAATCAGTAAGGTCACCACCCCCACGAACAGATAGGCTCCGCCTTTGATCGGGGTTTTCATGGATTTGATCTGGCGATATTCGTCGAATTGCTTGGCGATGCCTTCCATTTTGACCAGCATGGGTTCCGGAACATAGGAGGACACCACCACGACGCCATTGACCCGGTCCGACTGGCTGCTCCCCATGATGGGCGCCCCCGCCCGGATCAAACGCCCGACCGGCGCCTCCTGGGTGGAAGTCATGGGTTGTCCCGCATCCAACACTTGTAAAACCAATTGTCCGACGGGAAGACTCAAGACGGCGTCCGACAACTGAGGATCCATTGTTCGTGCCAGCGTTTCCATTTTCGGGGAAAACACCTCGACTCCCGCCAGATGGTATTCCTGCTGCACACGGGCCATAATGGCCCGCAACAGTTCCCGATGTTCGGGACGCAGAATATCCTCACGAAAAATTTCCTTGCTGATGGATCTGGCCGTATTGGCCGCCAGAGCTCCCCGCTCTTCCTGATACAGATTGGCGACATCTTCCGAATCCCGCAGAACATGCATGATTTGATCGTTGAACCAGACTTCAATCACCTCGCTGATCACACCACTGGCCACCAATGCCAGCAGGACGGTGGGAATCAGGGAGAACCCGATAAAGGCCGAGACGAGTTTGGAGCGGAATCCCTTGCCGATCAGACGATTCCGCCTTTCAAAAAACGTCCGAATCAGGTTTCGGGATAACAACAGCGTCAAGGCGACCAACCCGACCCCGTCGAGGTAGATGAGAAACAGCACGCCGGCATAGCTGGGGCTGGGTAAAATGGAATCCGGCAGCAACGGACCGGTCATTCCGTATCGAGCGTAATAAATGGTCAGGGCTATACAGGGAAGCAGAAAGATTAAAACGATCCAGACGGGGGTATAGTGATTCCGTTTTCGCTTGGCCGGGGTCGCGAGAGGTGCCTCCCCTGAGGTTTCTATTGATAGGGGGTGTGACGGCGTACGGGGAAAGCGCCGGCTTTGATTCAATTGTTCAGAAACCAGACTCACAATGACCATCCCGCTGAAAAAGGAGGGAAAGGTGGGAACCCGTTTCTTTCATTATTGACGATTAAGGGTTTTTGCGCAAGAACAACCGGGAAGCCCTCTCCTTCGTTGAAAAGTGCCGGAATCCTTTCGAGAGGACAGCCCGGTCACGGCGAGACAGACCGTGCGGGTCCGTCTGCTTCAGAGTGAGGCGATCTTCCCGCTACCTTGAGAGGCGCTGACAAACTTCATACGGAGAGTATACAGCATATCCCGAATGACCGAGGCTTCTTCCGTGGAAAGGTTCCCTGACGTTTTACCTTCCAGCATGGACAGGATATCAATAATTTCCTTGGCCTGAGGCAAATTGACCGGAGGTTGCGGTTGATTGGGGTCCAACGTTTCG
>JBDIVP010000114.1:0-10563 GCA_039794325.1 Candidatus Inrsubterrania sp. | reverse complement strand
ATTGGACCCTGTGGGCCAGTCACCATGACGCCATGGGGACCTATTATCTCTCCAATGCCCAACCGGATGATGCCCATCATGCGCGTCGGATGGTTTGGGATCAATGCAGCCCCGGATTGTTACCCACGGTCGTTTGACCCGGTACCCGCCGGCCATGCTTCCGGTATTTTCGCCCTTGAATTGGTCGAATTGAGAAGACTCTGAGTATGACGATGCTTCAAACCAATGTAGGTATTCTCAAGCGGTCTGCCCCTGCCCTGCTGGATCGACTCGAAACGGTACCCGGTGGATATTTGTCCGTAAAAACCGCCAAATCCGGAATGCCCACGGCTCTTGTTCGACAACAATGGGTACACAGTGCCTATGATCCGCAACAAGAGGCACATCGTTGGGCTGAGCAGCAGGTCAAGAATTGTCGTCCGGGCGAGGTCATGCTGATACTGGGAGTGGGGTTGTTATATCACCTGGAAGCGTTGTGCCGGCATCTCCCTGCGGAGCAACCGGTCATGGTGGCCGTGGTCAATCTGAATGAATTACGGGATTGTCTGGCCGTTCGCTCCCTTTCCGGATGGGGGGAACGGCTTCAATGGGTCAATGGCACACCCGCGGACATTGTGGGCGGCGTACTCCGGACGACCAGGCGTGTGCGGGTGGTGAGGTATGAACCGGCCGCCTCGCTGTATGAGGATGTTTGTGGGGAAATTGGGAGATTGCTTCGGGAAGGACTGGCCAAGCAAGCTCACGGCAGACTCCATGTGATGGTAGTGGGGCCTATTTACGGCGGCTCTTTGCCTATTGCCGGATATGTTGTCAGGGCCCTTGAAGGATTGGGACATCGGGTCAGCTGGGTCGATCACAGTCTCCATGGCCCAGGATATCTCCAGTTGGATCGGTTTCGCGATGCCCGTTTACGAATGACGATTCAACAAAAATTCAGTGAAACATTGGGGTTGATCACTCTGGCCCAGGTGGCGGAGGATCCTCCCGATCTGGTGCTGGCCATGGCTCAGGCCCCCCTATCAATGCCGGTGTTGACGCAGCTTCGGCGGAAAAAAATCGTGACGGCCATGTGGTTTGTTGAAAATTTCCGCCATTTGACATATTGGCAGCAACTGGCCGGAGGATATGATTTTTGGTTCGTCATGCAACAACACGACTGTCGGGAAGCTTTTCTTCGTGCCGGAGCATCCCATGTTTCGTATCTGCCCTTAGCCGCTGATCCAGCTGTTCATCGCCCGCTCTCATTATCGGTGGAGGAGCAGATAGAGTATGGGGCCGACGTGTCGTTTCTAGGCGCCGGCTATAGAAATCGGCGTCAGTTGCTTCCGGAGTTGGTGGGGCAGGACTGGACGTTTAAATTATGGGGCAATGAATGGAATGAACCCGGCTCTCTCGCCCCTGTGCTTCAACGCGGAGGGGCACGGATCGACTCGGAGACCAGTGTCAAGATATTCAATGCCACCGGGATCAATGTGAATCTTCATTCATATTCGGGAGAGGGATTGGATCCGAATGGAGACGGTGTCAATCCGAGGACGTTCGAATTGGCCTGTTGTGGGGCTTTTCAAGTAATTGATGATCGAACACTGCTTCCTGAACTCTTTGAGCCATCCATGTTGGGAGTGTTCTCCAGGCCGGAGGAATTGGTTCCGACGGTCCGGAAGTTTGTTGGTGACCCGGAGCGGCGTGCGGAGATGGCCACCCAAGCCAGGCATCGTGTCTTGCAGGCTCATACCTACGCACACCGTATGCAATCGCTTTTAGGCGAACTGGGTGTGGCTAATCCGGATCGGTTGGGAGCCATATTGCAAGGAGATCGCCAGGTCGAAGCCCTTATGCCGGCCGCTCAACAGTGTCCTGAATTGATCCCTCTCCTCCGGAAATTTCCGCCGCAGGAACGCGTCGAGTTGGCCGAAGTGGCACAAGCCATTCGTATGAAAGGTCCTGAGGCCAAGTTGGCCCGGGAGGAACTGCTGCTATTAATGATGGACGAATATCGGCGGGAAGCACGGGATTTTCTTTAAGGGATCGGCAGTTCATAGACCATCATGAAGAAACAAGTCGCCGTCATCAATATCACCCGAATGGGGGATTTGTTTCAAATGACCCCGTTATTGGCACGGTTGGAGGAGGAATGGCCTGGTGTGGCCATTGATCTGATCGTGGATAAAGAGTTTGCCGGGGTCGCCGGACTTCTCCCCGGAATTCGGCAGGTGTTGGCCTACGATTTCCAACAACTTTTGGATGAAAGCCGTGCAAAAGTCCGGGATGTGGTCTCCCTCTATCAGGATGTGGCTGCTTGGGCCAAACCCTTGCTTCAAATCGGGTATGACCGGGTGATTAACCTGACGTTTAACCGTCGAAGTGCATTTTTATCGGGCTTCCTTGCTTCAAAAGATACTCGGGGTATGACTACCACGGCGCAGGGGCATATGCTGGTGTGCAATCCCTGGATGAAATATTTTCTGGATTTTCAGCAGCATCGGTCGCTCAACCGGTTTAATATCGTTGACCTTTTCGCTCTTGGCGGCAGCGGACCCGGTTCTTTTCATCCGGTGCACCTGCCGGTTCCCTCCGGTTTAGAAGGATGGGGAGAACGGTTTCTCAAACAACGGGCCAATCCTGCCTGGTGGGTAGGGATTCAGGTCGGAGCCAGCGATCCCATCAAAGCCTGGCGTCCGGCCTCTTATGGCCGGATGATGGCCCTCCTTGGGGCTCGCATCCCGGTCGGGTTTGTGTTGATCGGAACAGCCAAAGAAGAACCGGCGATTCGGGAAGCCATTCGCGTGTACCGGGAGGTTGGAGGGACGGCACCGATATGCGAAGCCTATGGAAAAACCACCGTAGAAGAATTGCTGTCATTGTTATCCTGTTGCCGCCTTATGGTGACCAACGATACCGGTCCCATGCATATGGCGGTCGGGCTTCACACTCAGGTTGTCAATCTTTCGGTCGGGCACGTGGATTTTTGGGAAACGGGTCCTTTCGGGGTGGATCATTGGGTCATTCAACCGGATATTGCCTGTGGCCCGTGCGGATTCGATACGGTTTGTCCCCATCATGCCTGCAAAGATCGTCTGGAGCCTCAGGAGGTGGCCGACCTATGCCTCCATCTGCTTGGTAAAGCATCGTTTCCGCGTTGTTCCCCATCGATGCGGGTGTACCAAGGGTGTATTGATGAAGATCAGTTGGGCGGGTTCATGTTGAGAGCCGGTATCGAGAAGCCTCTGGAAGCCTGGTATGGACGTTTTTGGAGGAAGTTCTGGTTTGAAATGTTTACCGGTCGCATGAGTGCCTTATCGCTCGATCCGGCGTATCCTCCGGATAAAGGTTGGATTGAGCGGGAGTGGGACAGTTGGGTCGTTCAAACGGCCGTTTGGGGCCGGCAGGCGAATCAAATACAGAAATGGTGTCGTCAGAGACCGATTCCCGTTCAAGCGTTGCAAGAGGCTCAGGAGGGTTTGAAGGGCCAAATTTTATCCTTTGTGTCCTCAGCACGAAGCTCACCGGTTCTAAGCCCGTTGTTAACGGCGTTTTTTCGTGACTTGCACAATTTACAGGGAATAAATCTGGTGGAGATGGCGGAAGAGCAAGCTCAGGTAATTGATCTTCTTTTAGAGCGAATGCAGGCTGTTGGAAAACGATTGCACCTGAGGGGGAAGCTTCAAGAACAAGAAAGGGGAAGGGCCTATGCAAGTACAGCTCGATAATGAATTGTGGGAAGTAGGCGAGCATGTTTCGTTACAGGAGGTCCTGGCGGATTTGAGCGATCGCGCTCATGCCCAGGGCCGGCTGGTGACGAAGCTGATAGTCGGCGACAGAAGCCTCACCGATCGAGAGTTGATTCCGCAGACACTTTCGCGTCCCGCCGCAAATTTTCAACGGATTTCAGCCGTGAGTGAACGAATGGAACACGTGGTGCAACAATCCGAAGATACGGCTCGAAAATTCGTTCAGCATATCCATCGGGCAGGGGTGGGGCTTGTGGAGCATATGCGAGCCGGGCGGTCCGTTCTTCCGTCGGTAGACCAATGGTTTGGACAAATGGCGGATTATCTTGAATGGGCACATATCTACCGGGAGGTGGGCAAACAACCCATTGCCGTGTCCGGCCTTCAGGCATGGGTTGAGGAACTACTCAAAGCTCGTGATGCACGGGATCAAGTTCGAATGGCTGATATCCTTGAATACGAAATTCTTCCTGTCCTTGCTGAAGCTTCGAGGATGTCCTCCTGAGGCTCGGCATGCAGGCGGGTATGGAGGTGAGGGTGATCCAGGGCTCCCAGGAATGCCCGGCTGTGGGAGCAAGATGTGAAAAGTCTCAAGTTTTTTGACCAAGCCGTCGATAAGTTTGGACCAAGAGAAAGTCTCGAATCTCGAGTTCCTATTCTGGAGAGATTATCGAGCCCATTCACTGAATCCACCCTTAAAGGACGGAACCTTTAAGGCGATGCCATCAAGGAGGAAACCATGGCACTTGTCGTTAACAACAACATCGCATCCATCAATGCCCAGCGGAACCTTGGGTTGTCCACCTCTCAATTAGAGGGATCGGTCGCCCGCCTGTCATCGGGTTTACGGATTACCCGCGCGGCCGACGATGCCGCCGGGCTGGGTATTTCTGAAACCTTGCGGGCGCAGGTTCGAAGTATCAATCAAGCCGTGCGCAATGCCAATGACGGAATCAGTTTGCTGCAAATCGCGGATGGTGGTGCCGCCAACATCGGCAACCTTCTGGCCCGGATGCGCGAACTGGCTGCACAATCGGCCAGCGGTATCCTCGGAGCCAATGAACGGTCCTTCCTGGATCAGGAGTTCGTGGCCTTGCGGTCGGAAATCGAACGGATTTCGTCGGTGACCGAGTTCAATAATGTCAAACTGCTCAGTGGTTCAGAAAATGATTCGTTGAGTATGCAAATCGGGTTCAGGAGTTCCGCAAACGATACCCTGACGCTGTCGTTAAACGATTTGGATACCAACACCTTGAGCTTGACCAACGTCAACGTATCCACCTCGGGCAATGCGGTCAGTGCGCTGGCGAATATCGATAATGCCATCAGTGCCGTTGCCAGTGCCCGAGCCAATATCGGATCTTTGCAAAATCGGTTGGACGCTGCGGTCCAGAACCTGCAAGTGGCTAGTGAAAATGTGACGGCCGCCGAATCCAGGATTCGGGATGCCGATATCGCTTTCGAAACGGCAAAATTCGTGCGAAACCAAATTTTGGTCAGTGCCGGTACGTCCATTCTGGCTCAGGCCAATACATTGCCGCAGCAAGCTCTGGCTCTGCTGCAGTAACGCTCGTGAAGGGAAGCCTGGGGAAACCCCGGCTTCCCTTCCTCATGCGAGGAGGGTGAGGCGGTATGATTGGCACAGTGGCAAATTCGACATCTCTTCCGCTCATTGGGGCCGGCCATGAAATCCGTGTACGCGAGGGACCATCCTTAGGGGCAGGCAGCTTCTCCCCGACCGTGAAGCAAGGAAAATCCGATTCCCTCCGGACGGGTGACGTTCAGGGAACCATCGATCACGCACACCTCGAGGCAATAGTGGACCGGTTGAGGGAAACCTTGAGGCATGTTCAGCCGCATGTGCAATTGTCCGTAGATCCGGGCGTCAATCAAGTGGTCTTTCGTGTGTTGGATAAAGAATCCGGTGAATTAATCCGGCAGATCCCCCCTGAAACGGTTCTGGAACTTAACCGGTTTTTTGCTGATCAATCAGGACTGTTTATTGAAGAAGATATTTGAAGACTCCGCCCGTTTATGATGAGGTATAATACTCTCCGTGATGACTTGTCTCTAAGACTTGTCGCGGCCCTTGACCGGCATCAAGCCTTCCTGTGTATAGGAGAAGGCGATGGCCATTAGTTTCGGGGGGCTCGGCAACGGCATTGATTTTGGACCCCTTGTGGAACTTCTCGTGCAAGCGGAGCGCCAACCGATCGATCGCCTGAACCAAAGCAAACTTAATCACCAAAAACGGCTCACCGACTTTGGAGTGTTGGGAGGCCGGTTGGCGAGTCTCCAATCCGCCGTAGGGAGTCTCGGGACTCGTCTGAGTATCGATAAATCCCAGGTGAGTGTGACATCGGGCAGCACCCAACCCCCGTTGACGGCTACCGTCTCCTCTTCCGCGGCCAGAGGTACCTTTCAGGTGACCGTGAAACAATTAGCGGCGGCCCATCAAATAGCTTCCAAATCGACCACAGCGGTTTCCTCTTCCGATACGGATATTGTAGGTGGGGGTAGTGGAACCTTTGCCTTTCGAGTTGGAGACGGGGATATCCAAACCGTTACGCTGGAATCCGGAGGGACCTTGGAACACTTGCGGGACGCCGTCAACGATTTAGGTGGTGGTGCCAGCGCCTCGTTGTTGAACACGGGAACCGCTTCGGCACCAGAATATCGCCTTGTGCTTTCGGCCAATGATTCCGGTACTGATCATGCGATCATCATCGTGACTGATGATACGGCATTGGATATGACCGGTACGGGGCTTGATGTCTTTCAAGCCGCCCAAAATTCGGAAATTGAATTGGGGACTACCGATGTCGGAGCCGGTACTCAGGCTATCACCATTACCCGCTCCACCAACACATTAACCGATGTGATTGCAGGTTTGACGCTCAATCTGCAAGCGGTCGACTCGGAAAATCCCGTCACCCTTTCCGTGACCAATGATCTGGAGGCCGTCAAGGGGTCGATCACGAATTTTGTCAATGCCTATAATGATGTTGTGACCTTTATCAAGGAACGTACCAATTACGATCCGGATACACGCGAACGGGGGATCTTTGTGGGGGAGACGGTCCCTCGAACGCTATTAAGCCGGTTGCGTCAGGCGGTATTTTCCGAAATCGACGGCCTGTCGAATTTAACCAGAGTTTCCCAAATCGGATTCGAGACTCAACCCGCCGACGGGACAATCAAGATCAACGATGCGGTGTTGAATCAAGCCTTAGC
Source organism: Candidatus Inrsubterrania sp. (assembly GCA_039794325.1). Taxonomy (GTDB): domain Bacteria; phylum Nitrospirota; class Nitrospiria; order Nitrospirales; family UBA8639; genus JACKFE01. Next base: position 3,598 of record JBDIVP010000114.1, on the reverse strand, counting down.
GGAAAATTATACCGGGGTGAGAGATTTATTTATCGCTAATCCGACCACACAAACCGAAGGCCTGGGCAAATTGCTTTCGGAGGCCATTGATCGGTTGAATGATGTCGAAAATGGGGCCTTGGCCATCCGGCAAAAAGGGCTGACCCGGCAAATCGAGGAATTTACTGCACAAATCACTCGCAAAGAAATTCAATTGGTTCAATTCGAGGAAATGCAACGTATCAAATTCGCGAATCTGGATGGATTGCTGGCGAGCATGCAAAGCCAACTGGATATGCTCAATTCCCGTTTACGATAACACCTCTATTTAAAGGATGAACTGATGATTCCAGGAGCCCGGGCCTATGCCACTACTCAGATCCAAACCGCTTCTCCGGTCCAAGTCGTCGTGTTGCTGTATGATGGAACTATCCAAGCAATGAAACTTGCCCAAGTCGGGATGCGAACACACAATCAAGCCGATAAGGCACGCTTTATCGGCCGTGCAATCCGCGTGGTGAGTGAATTGTCCGCAACGTTGAATATGGAACAAGGGGGGGAAGTGGCCAAAGATCTTCATCGGTTGTACGAGTTTGTTCTCCATGAGCTGACCCAGGCGAATCTTCGGGATCAACCTGAACGGTTGGAAGCACCCATTCAATGTTTAAATCTGATTCGGGAGGCATGGGCGGAACTCGCGACTCAGGTGCACAAGCCTCATGCAGTGGGAATGTAGGCTCATGGCAAACCAATGACTTCCATCGATCAACAGATTGAAACTCTCACTCGCAAGGCTGTTAACGCCGCCGAGGAAGGACGTTGGAATGACGTGATTGAGGCCTATCGGCATCGATGGGAGGAAGGGCGCCTGGAACAGATTTCCCCGGCCATGGCGCAACGAATCATTGCGTTGGACCAATGGATTCTGCAAAAGGTCAAGATGGTTCAAGCTGCCACCACCCAACAGATGATTGAGCTTCAGGAAAAGCGCCGGAAATTGAATGTGTTGAAGCGGCAATGGGGAACTGAAGGGTTTGAAGCCGGTTCGCGGCTCCTTAAGACGGTGTGAACGGTATGATTGGACAGGGAGTCAAAAATTTGAAACGGCAGAAAGGAAGCGGCGTTATGTTGGCGGGGGCTGCTCGAGATACCGTGAAGCGTTGCCGTGCTTGGAGGAAATTTTCTGAGGAAGAAGTGTTTTAATTGGTATATGAATTGCTGGTTAATTATTGAACGTAGCAGTAAGTACGCTTGATTCCACCAGGATAAAAAAGAAGGTGACAGGCTGCAGGCTGCTTTGCCGTTTCCCTTTGATTGTTTGCTGGCGTTGTTAAGATCATCGATGTCGGGCATAAGCCGGGATAAAAATGCCCACTTTAGTCAACGATTTGCCGATTTGGTTTTAAGATGAACACAAGGCAACCCCTGTCGTCCATCCAGCCGTTAGCAGGGGAGACTTCTTCTACCTGTCAGTCGAGATTATTGCATTCCTTATGTAATAAATTACTTCCCATTGTCGTCTTTTCCGAATTGGCTCTTCGTCATTGTCAGGATGAAACCGTCAAACGGCAATTGGAAAAAATCCATGGGGCTGCCGGAGATGCCCGGGACATTATTCTGGAAATTAAAAAGCTGAATGCCGGGAAAGAGGCAGAAAACCTCTTGTAAGCCACTTGTGACCGTGTTGTTGTGCAGAAGGACATGACCGGATGGATATGATCGGCTCCGAAGATAGACGGCAGGATTGTCGGGCAGATGTGCCCGTGTGTTTGTGGGTTGAAGTCCCCTTGGCTTTTTCCTGTGAGGCCGTGGATCCGGAAAGTGCGGAGTTTTCTCAATGGCAATGGGAGGAGTTGGCGGTTTCTCCCGATTTGGTACGAGCCATGGTGGATGAAACCGACCTGACCATTCGTGATCCCTTATTGTTGCAAATGGTGACCAGGATCGATTGGATGCTCACGTCCGTCTTACGCACTTTGGGTAAAGAAAAGCAGTTTAAAAAAGCGGTGCCTGAATTTACCAAAGTCAATCTCAGTGGATCGGGGATGGGATTCTTTTCCGAAGACTTTTATCCGGTGGATTCGTTGCTGATTTTACGGCTAGTTCTGCGGCCGTTTATCCCCGTCCAGGTGGTGGGAAAAGTGTTACGAGTCACACCCCGGCAGAACGATGATGAAGCCGGATACGAGATTGCGGTGGAATTTGTCAAAATCGCTCCTGAAGATCGTGAAGCCATTATCCGACATGTATTACGCACCCAGGCTTCTCTTCAACGCCATCGCTTGCAGAGTTCTCCTTCCTCCTCCGTTTCGTAAGGTCTTGTCACAGGGGACCTTGCCGTCACATCCCGACTGCGTTTAGGAGTGAGCGATGGTTCCGGTTCCGTATTCCTCCTTACAACGAATCCTCCCTGCCGGTACGATGGTTTTGATCATCATGGTTGGTGGCATGTCCGTCACGGGGTGCCGACATCCTACTGCCGTGCCTGCCTCCCCGAGCCCTGTTGTTTTCCTGACGAGAGAGGCGGAAATGGTCAATCCTCCTCTCTCCTCCTTTTCTCTGGCTGTCACTCCCCTGATTAATCTAGGGGAGTCTTCCACCCCTTCCTGGATTGGTCCCACTCTGACCGAAATATTGATCAGCGGTTTGGCTCGATTTCCCCAACTGACAGTGGTGTCCCGTCAAGCCTTGAAGGCTATTCTGCGTGAGCAATGGATCCAATATCGGACGGCCGATTCAGAGGAATTGGTCCGGCCCGGTCGCCTTCAGGGAGCGAAAATCCTTTTGCAGGGCGGGTATTGGAAACACGGTGATCAAATTATGGTGGACATGAAATTAATTGATGTCGAAACCGGAGTTGTAGAAGGAGTCGTGCAAGCGAGTGGAACGACCGAAGAACTTCCTGTGCTCGAGGAAAAGTTGGTTCATGGCATCCTTGCCTTCCTGGAGACGCTGCCGGATAAAGCTGGAAAGCGTACACGTGAAGTGCGGTCTGTCATGAGAGTGCCCCCAGCCGAACGGTTGGAATTGGAAGGGGCCGGACTGGTCTCTGTCGAGAGGTTAGACAAGGGTGGACCGGTTTTTCCGGAAGAGACCTATCTGACTTTGCAGAAGGCCGCACAATATCGCTTGACGATGATACAAGCCGGCCAAGCGCTGTTTGATGAGGATATTATTGTCGAGATGGGAACCCCCCGCACCAGTTTTGATGAAATGTCGGACTTCAGGAGTGTGTCGATGCCCCTTATGGAAATTCCCGTTTCCGTTTTTTTGAAAGGGGACCGCATCCGAACGATTTTAACCGAGAAAATGGGATCGGAACCCGCAAGCCGGGTGCATGCCGGCCATAATACCCTTTCAATTAATACAAATGAGTTGCCTGCAGGTCAACGCTTATTCATGGATCAGTTTCTTATTCCACGCCGGCTGTTCTTGCGTGCACGTGCAGATCGAGGTGACGTCCTCGCAGTGTTCAGCGAATTTAATTGGCGAACTGACCGGTCTATCACCGTGGAAGGCGCCCATCGGGTGATGCTTTCCATATGGCCGACTCCTTTTATGACCGGAACAGCCGAATTTCCGGTAACGTGGGTCAATCGAGGTGATGCATCCGTGACGG
>JBDIVP010000113.1:0-10616 GCA_039794325.1 Candidatus Inrsubterrania sp. | reverse complement strand
CCCCCGACCATGGGGGCGGCCAATCGTTTCATGACATCTGCCCCCGCGCCGGTGGCCCACATCACAGGAAAAAGTGCAAAAATATTGGTTAGGCCGACGATGGCCATCGGGCGAATGCGTTCAACCGCCCCCTGCTGGACCGTCTCAAGCAGATCATCCAAAGATTGCAGGCGATTGGCCTGTCGGCGGCGATTGACCGCTCCGTCAAGATACGTCACCATGACCGCACTGGTTTCTGCGGCGACTCCGGCCAGGGCAATGATGCCGACCCAAACCGCAATGCTCATGTTGTACTCCAGCAAGACCATATACCAGACGGCCCCTACCAGTGAGAGGGGAAGTCCAAGCATCACCATGAGAGTTTTGGCCACTGACCGAAAGGCAAAATAGAATAGGACAAAGATGATGGCGATAGTGAGGGGGATAAAAATAAAAAGGCGCTCCCGAACCCGTTCCATAAATTCATACTGCCCTGACCAACCAAGGGTATAGCCCTGTGGAAGTTCGAGTTTCTCATGAACAACGTGTTTAAGGTCTTCCACATAGCCACCCACATCGCGGTCGGCCATGTCCACATATACATACCCGGTCAGCATACCATCTTCATTGCGGATCATTGGTGGACCGCTGACAAATCGTAATGTGGCCAGTTGGGCCAGTGGCACTTGCATCCCGGTCGGCGTACTCACCAACACCCTCCGTAATTTTTCTGGCGTATCGCGAAGTTCTCTCAAATATCGGACATTAACCGGATATCGTTCCCGTCCTTCAATGGTGGTGTCGATGTTAACTCCGCCGATGGCGGATTCGATAATCCGGCCGACATCGGTGACCGTAAGCCCATATCGGGCTATTTCTTCCCGTTTTATATTAAAATCTAAAAAATAACCTCCGGAAACCCGCTCTGCATAGACGCTCCGTGTGCCGGGCACGTTTTGTAGTATCGTTTCAAGGTGCTTGCCAATCTTTTCAATTTCCTGGAGATCCGGTCCGAAAATTTTGATGCCGACCGGGGTGCGCACGCCGGTGGTCAGCATATCCAGCCGACCTTTGATCGGCATGGTCCATGTGTTGGTGACGCCCGGGAATTGGAGCGCCCCATCCATTGCCTCCACAAGACTCTCATAGGTGACGCCCGGTCTCCACTGTTCTTGGGGTTTGAGGGTGACCACGGTTTCCATCATGCTGAAGGGAGCCGGATCGGTCGACGTATCGGCACGGCCGGCCTTCCCAAACACTTGCTCCACTTCGGGAAAGGCTTTCAGCTTCTGATCCATCTGCTGAAGCAGCATTGAAGCCTGTGTCACCGAGATACCTGGAAGCGAGTTCGGCATATAGAGAATGGTGCCTTCGTAAAGGGGAGGCATGAATTCGGAGCCCATCCGTTGAAACGCCGGGAAGACCGTGATCGTCAGCAAAATAGCCAGGATGATGATGAGAGCACGATTCCGTAACGCCACATGTAACAAAGGTGCATACAGCTTTTGTAACCCCAGGCTTACCGGATGCCGGCGTTCGGGAATGATTCGGCCCCGCATGAAGACCGACAGCAAGGCAGGAATCAACGTAATCGCCAGGATGGCACTCATGGCAATGGCCAGATTTTTGGTGAACGCCAGAGGTTTGAATAGCCGGCCCTCCTGCTCTTCCAGGGTGAACACCGGCATGAAGGCAATGGCAATGACCAGCAAAGACGCGAAAATCGCAGGTCCTACTTCTTTGGCGGAATCGATCAACACCTGGGTGCGGTCGGCTTTCTGCCCTTCCTTGCCCCATTCTTCTAATCGCTTATGGGCGTTATCAACCATGATAATCGCGGCATCAACCATATCCCCGATGGCCACGATGATTCCACCGATGGACATAATGTTCATGCCGATACCCATCAGATACATGGGAATGAAGGCCAGGAGTACAGCCAGCGGAAGTGTGAGAATGGGAAGGAGCGCGGAACGAACATGCAGTAAAAATCCAACGATCAGGACACTGACCACCAGGAGTTCTTCGGTGAGACTTTGTGTGGCCGTCCCGATGGATTCTTGAATCAGCCCACTTCGATCATAGACCGGCAGAACTTTGACCCCGGCAGGCATTGACGGCTCGAGTTCTTGGAGTTTGGCCTTGATCCGCTCGATGACGGTGAGTGCATTTTCTCCGAAGCGCATGATGACAATAGCCCCCACCACTTCCCCCTGGCCGTCCAAGTCCACTAATCCACGGCGCATGTCCGGCCCTAGGGTGACGGTGGCCACATCACGTAAGAGGATGGGGGTTCCCTGGGGACTGACCCCCATGGCAATCTGTTCGATGTCCGATACCGATGAAAGATAACCCCGACCCCGGATCATATATTCCACTCCTGAAAATTCTACGACCCGACCTCCAAAATCGTTGTTGCTCATCCTTATGGTTTCGATGATATCCGGGAGGGAAAGTTGGTACGCCAGGACTTTGGTTGGATCCAGATTCACCTGGTATTGTCGGACAAAGCCTCCGACGCTGGCGACTTCCGCCACGCCATCGACAGCCAAAAGCCAATAACGGAGATACCAGTCTTGAAACGAACGGAGGGCCGCTAAGTCGTGTTGACCGCTTTCATCGACTAAGGCATATTGAAAAACCCATCCGACCGCAGTGGCGTCCGGACCCAATTGAGGAGTGACACCGTCAGGCAGCCGCCCCGCGAGTTGGTTCATGTATTCCAAGACCCGGCTACGGGCCCAATACATATCCGTTCCGTCCTTGAACAAGATATAGACATACGAGAATCCAAAGTCCGAGAAGCCTCGCACCACGGTGACATTCGGAGCGGACAGGAGGGCTGTCACGATGGGATAGGTAATTTGATCCTCAACCAGGTCGGGGGACCGTCCGGGCCACTGGGTATAAATAATCACCTGCGTATCGGAAAGGTCAGGGGTGGCATCGACCGGGGTCTGCTTCATGGCCCAAAATCCCACCGATGCCAATCCAAAGAGGATGAGAAAGACCATCAACCGATTCCGTGCGCTGAATTCAATGATGGACGTAACCATGATTAACCGGCTTCGTTAATGTTTCATGCCCGCCATGCCGCGGACGGCGGATCTCAATTGGCTTTCGGAGTCAATTAAAAAGTTGGCGGATGTCACGATGTGATCTCCTTCCTTGATGTTTTCGATCACTTCCACCCAGTCTCCGGCCTGGACGCCAAGTGTGACGTTCCGCCATTCCAGCGTGCCTCCGCCGTGGTGGATAAACACGACCTGACGCTCCCCCGTTTCCAGGACCGCATCACGGGGAATGGCCAGCCGGTTTCCAAAAGGAATGGTGAGTTCCACATTGGCATACATACCGGGCTTGAGCCTTCCCTCGGGATTGTTCACTTCAAATCGAACCTTGGCCGTGCGAGTTTGAGGATCAAGCGTGGGATAGATGAACCCTACCGTTCCGATCTGTATGGTCTGCGGATCGTACGACAGCGTAACCGTGGCCTGGTGGCCCAGTAAGATCAACGGCAATTCATATTCGTAAATATCGGCCATGATCCAAAGGTGCGATAAATCCGCAATCATGTACAGTTCGGTGCCTGGTGTCACATAGGTACCGGCGCGGGCCTCCATTTTCAGAACGGTTCCGGTGATGGGGGAGTGCATGGGCAACGTTCGCAAGACTTCACCTGTTTGCTCAAGGTCCTGAATATGATCCTCGGTAATATCCCAGAGCTGAAAACGCCGCCGTGTGGCTTCGAGGAGATCCCGGGCGCCTTGGGTGACGACTGGAAATTCACTGGCGCTCAGTTCCCGGAATGCTTGAAGCGCCAGCAAATACTCCTCTTGGGTGGCGACGAGATCCGGACTATAAATCGTGAAAAGGATCTGGTTTTTTTTGACATGGTCCCCGATGGCGCTGACCCGCAAATCCTCAATCCAACCCTCGAATTTGATATTGACGCGTGCCAGACGGCGTTCGTCGATTTCAACCCGTCCCACGGTTCGGATGGTTCGGGAAAGAGCTCGCCGAGCGGCTTCTTCAAATCGGACCCCGATTGTCTGTAACCGTTCCGGAGCAATGGTGAACGTATTAGGCTGGATAGTTGTGGGGGCATCTGACGGAAGGGGAGAAGGCATATGGTCGTGTTCCGCCCTTGGTTTGACATCCTGGACGGCAGGTCTTCGGACGATGGTCTTTTCTAAAGGTTCGGGAGGGTCGACCGTCACCTGTTGGTTCAGGAACCAATAGACACCTAACATGCCACCGACAATCAGCATCCCGAATGCAATGGAGAAAATCAACCGTTTCATGGTCTATTGGTCGTTGAGCGATTTCGGTGTTATTCCCGAGTGTCGGTGAGGCAAATTTGGAGAGGCTTTTTGTGGAGGTCGAGCAGAAGAGGCAGCTAATGGTCCGCCGGTCAGTTCCTCCAGCCTCGCGACGGCTTTTTCATGTTCGACCATCTCCCCATGTAATTCCAGCTCGTTTTCCTGAAGAGTCAGCAAATTATTCAGGAGGGTGAGAAAGTCCACTTTGCCCACGCTATAGCCGGCCTGAGCAGACCGGAGTGCCAGGGTAGCCTGGGGGATAATGGCTTCACCGACGATTTTGACCAACCGGTTGGCCCGTTGAGCCCGTTCATACGCGTCTTTCACTTGAAACATCAGGTCTTGCCGAGTGGCCGTGAGATCCTCACGGGCCCGTGAGAGATCCGCCACCGCCTGGTTGACCCCTTCGCGTTGTTTTGTTTGAAAAAACAGTGGAATCTGGATGCCCAGCATGATTTGATACCCGTTATCGTTAATGCGCTCATTGCGAGTCCCCAGCGCACTCAGATTGAAATCCGGATAGTATTCCCGCTTGGCTAAAGACACCGCTTCTTCCTGTTGTGCGATGGTTTTTGTGGATCCCAAGAGAATGGGCGAGAAGTCTTCGGCCCGGCGAGCCAACTCTGGCAGGTCCTGAGGAATAGGACTCAGCTGAATGTCTTCCGGTGTGCCGAGCGGACCAATCGGCGGCCGGTTCAAGATCCGATTAATGGCGGCATGTAGACTTTCCTTTTGTTGTTCGAGCACCGCCAACCGGTCCAGGACCCGTGAAACCTCCACCTGGGCGCGGAAGACGTCCTGTTGGGCCGCCCTCCCCACGCTGTACCGGGCGTTGGCGGTTTTCTCGAATTGCATCAGGAGCCGCTTGTTCTTCTCCACGATTTCAATCCCTTTGTGGATAAAGTGGAGATCCCAGTACTGTTGCTTCAAACGGGAAATCACACTGAGCCGGGTGGCCAGATATTCCTGTTCGATGCGATCGGCCTGGCGGGCGGCGATTTCACCCTTTAAGCCCAATTTGCCGGGAAAGGGAACCCGTTGGCTGAATCCGTACACGGGGCCTTCGAGGGGCTCCATCATGGGCATTCGTTGATAGCCGACAACCAATTCCGGATCAGGAAGGGATTGGACTTGAGGAATGATGGCTTGGGACGCCTCCCATCGCCGCCGAGCAGCTTGAATTTCCGGATTTCGCTGAAGGGCTTCTTCCTCGAGAGCCTGCAGTGTCAGAGAAGATTCTTGGGCCATGGCCGGTCCGGGAAATATCCAACCCAGCAGACTGTGGTGCAACAACAAAACCAGTAACCCTAGAGGAAAGGAGAAAAATGAGTTCATGACAAGCCTCTCATGTGATCGGAGAGTGGGAAAACCCTACGTCCTGAAAGATATTCGGCTATCAGGAGAGGTCTGATACGCAATTATGGGGGAAAACTCAATTTAGAAGAACGGAAAAACGCAAAAACAGCAGAGGGTATGAAGCACCAGAATACATGCTTGTTATGAAAAATTTCCGTGAAGGGACGTGATGGGGTGGGACAAAAACTCTGACGATGGGGTCAGCCGAAAGAAGAGGAGCGGTTAACTCCTTCCCGACCTCCGAAGAACTCTTCAACTGGTCAGGGCAAACCTCTTGACAAGTCAAAGGGGAATGGTGAGAAGTGTCGGCTTGAGCTACCACAGCGGTTATGGGACAGAAGAATCCCATAACGGGGCAGGCGGTAAAGGCTATGAAAAGGAAGAGGGTGATAAATATTCGGATCGTATCTGACCCTGCGCTGTTCATATGGCGTGCAGAGAACTGGCCGTACCTAAACATTCTGTTGAAACCTAACTATACTCTTTCTGGTTTTTACAATCCAGGAATAATCTTAAAAAGATCATCCCCGTTTTCAAGAGTTTTGCAGCGCCCGGAAAAATGATCAAACCACGGACTGAACGGCCAGATACCGAAACACTTCCATGAGATCAAACACCAAGGATTTCTTCTGGTAGGTAATGGGTGGTGTGGAGGAAACCGGGGGGCGGGGCAGTCCTCGTGCGGTTTGCCGTACCGCACGAGGAACGAGCCGAGTTTCTGGTGGGAATCCGGGTTAAATTTTTCCGACAAGGTCAAGGCCGGGCTTTAACGTCTGCTCGCCGGGTTGCCAGCTGGCCGGACATACTTCGCCTTGTCCCCCTCTGACATGGACAGCGGCCTGGAGTTTTCGGAGCAACTCACGTCCATTTCGTCCGATGCTATTGTCGTGGATTTCCATGACTTTGAGGAATCCATCCGGATCAATCAGAAAGCTGCCTCGAAGCGCAACCCCTTCGTCTTCCAGATACGTGCCGAATGCCCGGCTCAGGCGGCCGGTGGGGTCGGCGAGCATCGGATACGGGAGACCCTTAATGGCGGGGGAGATATCATGCCAAGCCTTATGCACGAAGACCGAATCCGTGCTCACACTCAGGAGTTCCGCTCCAAGTTTTTGGAATTCCGGATAAAGTTCACCTAATTCCTGTAATTCGGTCGGGCAAATGAAGGTGAAATCGCCCGGATAAAATACCACAATGAGCCATTTTCCGCGGTACTCAGACAATTGAAGAGACCGGATCTGTTCCTGGTAGTAGGCTTGATAGGTGCCATCAGGCACTGGTTGTCCAATTTGAAGCATGGGGTCGACTCTGCCTCCTTAATTATGGCTCCTGCCGGTCGGCAGGAGCCATGGCGGTTATACCATAGGGAAGACCGTGATCACGCCTGACTTGAACAATTGATTTCTAGCTCGAATCAAGCCGGGACGTTACTGGAAAGAACCCTGGCATCTCATCAAGAATTCCTGGTTCTCATGATCGATCCTCTTCTTGCTGGACCTTACGAGTGTCCGCAGTCAGAATGTCCGCATTGACATTTTCCGGAAGGCTGCGGCTCGGAACAAGCTTTTGAACAGAACTCTTTTCCCGGTTGGGCTTCGCATGAACAAGGCGGATGGGCACACTTTTTCGCTCTTGCAGTTGCCGTGGACATATGTCCTCCTTTCTGAGAATAAGGACGTTGACAGATCCTCCCTTATTTTCAGGGCATTTTCCCATATTCCGGAAACCTTTTTTTTATTTTCGCTCCTCGTGGATCATTGGGCAAGAGACAAACTCGTGAAAACATCAGAAGGAATATCCAACGGCGCTGCCCGGAGCATTTCCTGTCAAACCCAGAGATTCATGATCCTCCAGCCCTTTCATGTCCTCAAGGATTCGGTGAAGGAACGCAAGCACCCTAGCCGCAACACGGAGCTTACCCACCGCCGAACTTCGGCGTGAGCATGCCCGAATGACGATCCAAGCTGCGGCTTCGTTCTCATGAGTATGACCACTTGTTTCTCACTCACCAGGGGGTTGTTGGACAATGTCATCCCTCGCCGGTTCACCACCCTCATCTCCGGGCAGCGTTCCCAACTGCCGGGCAAGGTCTCCCATCTCCTCAAGGGCTTGAAGGATAGTTTCCAACGGCAATGGCGCCCAGTGGCGCAGTTGTTCGTGGCGCACCCCTTCGAAGGTGGTCAGCCCCCGGTCGAAGCCTGTTGTTGGTGGTTGATGTTCCGGCATCGTCTTCCAATCTCATACGCAGGTGTTCCATGTCGATCCTGTCTTACTCCCTGCCCGCGGGTTCCTTCCTCTTGAACCACGTGGGAATGCTCACAATTGCAACTCCGTGCGCGCCACCGGCTGAATCACATGTTTCCCATCCGCCCTTGGCCGGGTTTCTAGGCTTGAGTAGGACCTTTCTCATGATCTCTTCAACTCATCAACGGTTTCGTGACTTTCTAATTCTTGAGCGCATATCATTCACCAAACTTATCGTAAAGGTTACACAACCCAACCGATTACATAACAAACCGGCCCACCCAAAAGGACCGGGGCCGGGTCCATTAGAAGCAATGTCCCGGCCAAGTCATCATCGTTGAACGGAGCCGTTGGGTGTATCGATCCCAGGATTCGCCCTCGGCCTTACTCGGGGTTTTCGGGCAATTTGGCCGATACAAAATATCTACCCCGGTATTAGCGGGACGATGCTCAGTGGTTGCCCATCCATCATTAATGATGATCCGCTTGTTTAAAGACCGTTGGACATAATCCCGCCCAAACAACTCCATGTTTGAGGGGATATACTCATCCCACAATGCGAACTCGTCAAACCCGTGGCCTTGCGTGGGAACAAAAGCCAGCGACGTAAACATGATGGCAAGAACACTCAGAAACAAGGCTGTGGTCATATGCATGTTCATGGGAGACCTCCCTATTGATGAGGTGTGATGAAAGTATCGTATCAAACACGGTTCATCCCCGTGCCTGCGGGGAACATTAGGTATTGGGTATGACAAAAATGGCTATTCGGGGTGACACCTGGAGGAATTCGGAATGACATCATAAGGGGAAATATATCCCACGAGTGTGACGGATCAGGTCAATGCAGGAACTTTTTCTCGCGGTTGGATTTCCAGTGTATTTTCAAACAATTGTACCTCCTCCATCCGTCCAGCTGTCTGCTGCATGGTGACATCCGGGGTCACGCCTCCCGTGTTTGTGCGGGCGCATTCAAGAGTCGGGCGTTGCGGTAGCCGTCCATGAATCGCCACCGGGTTTGCCCCTGCACGTGTTCCGTGACGAGCGGGACTCCCGAGGCTTCCAGGGCCTCCAGATCCTGGGGCACCGTGCGTGCATGGCGGGTGTAATCGGCCGGTATGGCCCGGGTGAGTTCCTGAAGGGGGTTTTGCCGTACGGACATTCCAACGCACGAAGGAGGTAATGGTGCCGGATGATCTGATCATTGCGCGCGGCATGCGTCCGGATCTCGTGGGCTATGGAATTCGCGTGGCGTCCTTCAGGCCGGATGAGTGTGCCCGTGTCATAGTCATGGTGCCCCACGATCCGAATTAAAAAAAGACTCCCGACCCCATATCCTCGCGACAATCGGTTTTCATTGGACTTGCCTATTTGCTACAAAGTGCTACATCTGCTACAGTTCTAATCATGAGAAGGGAAATTACCCAAAGAGAACTCCGTAACGACTCCTCCGCTGTACTTCGGGAAGTTCAAGCGGGGCAAACCATTATCGTGACACGCCACGGCGTTCCCGTGGCGGAGCTGCGGCCGATCCAGCCATACAGGTTTATCCCACGGGCAGCGATCGCCGAGGCAGCCAAGCAGGCACCTCGCATCGATGCTGCGAACTTCCGCGCCACTCTGGATGCCGTGATCGACCAATCCGTCAATGGCTGAGCCGACACGGGGTCTGCTGGATACATCGGTGGTGATCGACCTGAGCGAGATCGACCCCGAATTGCTTCCCGACGAATCCGCCATTGCCGCGGTGACGCTCGCGGAGCTTGCAGCCGGCCCACATGCCACCGACGACGAACAAGAGCGGGCGTGCCGCCAGGATCGTCTGCAATGGGCCGCCGTGACGTGGGAGCCACTGCCGTTCGATGCGGATGCCGCTCGTATGTACGGCCGCATTTTCGCCGCCGTGCGGGCCACCGGACGAACCACTCGAAGCCGCTTGGCTGATCTGCTCATTGCCGCCATCGCTGCCTCCAATGACCTCCCCCTTTACACCAGGAACCCGAACGACTTCGCCGGTCTCGAGCAGATCGTGACCGTAAAGGTCCTCTGAATCCCGTATGGTTCCGGCACACTGACTGATCCGGAGACTGCCTATGCCCTTGTTCCGTCAGCACGGAAACCGTGTTGCCGAGACACGCCGCTTTGCCGGCCGCAGTGGGTAATTCAGATGCCTTGGCCCATTCACCCGTCAGCAGTCACTTGACGCAAGGATGAAAAACCGTCCTTCACGGATGAGAAAATTTAAAAAAGACTCCCGACCCCATACCCTCGATTTCCTCACCTTCACCTGCCGGCCCCTTAAATTTTATCCTCTTTCGAAGGTTGTTTGCTCCGGCACGCCTCATACTTCATCCGCCGGCCTCAGCCAGCCTGCCAATCAGCCGGTCCACATCCGACAACGCCCGGATCACAAACCACTGAGGCGCGCCAACACGCTGAAGATTTCAAAATTCATAGCCGCGCGTGACCCAATAATGCCAGTCATCCACTGCCTCATGGGTAGAACGCTCGGCATCCACCGCCTTCAACTGCGCGAGCGGCACACCCACTTGTCTGCCGGCAAACGAGATCAGGACGAACATCTCGGCAATGCAATCCTTCTCCCGTGCCATCGCGACCACCTCCGCTTTCTCTCCCTTCTTCAGGGGCGAGATCGACCGGGCTGCTATACAGCGGGCCGTGAAGGGAAATGACAGCTTCTCTTCAAGGTAGCAA
>JBDIVP010000112.1:0-10748 GCA_039794325.1 Candidatus Inrsubterrania sp. | reverse complement strand
AAGTGACGATCGGCGCCGACGAGAAAGTCTCTGCCGATTTTGCCTACGAATCTCCTCAAGGGCGGCGCAGTGTCCATGAAATGCAGGAGAATCCCCACTACGGATTGGAAATGCTCGGGAAGGATGAAGTGATTATCCCCTCCCTTCGTCTACAGGAAACGTCCTAAGCGCTCCTTTCTTCCCCTGCTCAGCCGTCAGCCCAGGTCGGCGGAAGTTTGTTCATGCTCCTCCTTGCGCTTCCGCCGGCCCCCTCCCTTTTCCTTTAAGATGGTTGATCGGGAGATCGCCTGAACAAAGATGCTTCGGGTATGATAACCGGCTTGGCCCTGTACACACACATCATCAGGCGAAAGGAAAATGGTGAAATGGTAGAGACGAAGGATTGTGGGGTTTTGAGATGGCTAAAGGGGATTGGAGTGGTGTTATTGGCGATCACGTGGGGATGTGCGTCGGCTGAGCCGACCATAATTTCTGAGGGAGACGGGTTGGCGTTGGGATGTGCGGTCGGGGATGTGACGGCTCATGATGCCATTGTGTGGGCCAAGACTGTTGGTTCACAGAAAGTCAGCGTGCAGTATACGACGGGTCCTTTTTGGACGACCTTTCTGGAAACCGGCCTGGAAGGTACTTCTGCTGAACAGGATTTTACGGCACGCTGGCGCTTATCAGGCCTGCAGCCGCATACTCGATACCGATACCGAAGCATAGTGTCCGGTCAACGGCCGGGTCCCCCGTGTGAATTCATGACGGCGCCCCTCCCTGAGGCATCGGTTCCCGTCACGTTCGTGCTGGGGGGAGACCTGCGATACGGACATCATCCTTTCTCGATCATGCGGACCATGCAAGCCCAAGAGCCGGACTTTTTTGTGTTTCTGGGCGATACGATCTATGCGGATGTGGGGGAATGGAAGGCTCGTGATCTGCAAGGCTATTGGAGAAAGTATGTGGAAAACCGGGATGAACATGTTCAGCATCTTCTCTCCAGGACCAGCGTATATGCCATCTGGGACGATCATGAAGTTAAAAACGATTATCTGCCCACCCATCCGCTCATGCCGGTGGGCCGGCAGGCATTTTTCGACTATTGGCCCATTGCCCGGCATTCGCAGGAATCCGGACGCCTCTACCGATCCTTTCAGTGGGGAAAGCATGTGGAGGTGATCATTCTGGATACCCGCCAATATCGGGATCCCTCGGTCGGAACCATCTTGGGGGAGGAGCAGAAGGGATGGCTCTTTAGGCGGTTGGGCGAATCCTCCGCCACGTTTAAAATTGTGTTTTCCTCCGTGCCGGTATCCGATCCCCGAAAGGATAAATGGGGAGAATATCCGAGTGAACGTGACGAGATGCTGCAGTTTATTCAGGATTGCAAGATTCCGGGAGTCCTCTTTGTTGCCGGGGATGTGCATCATGGTGCGGTCAGCCGCATGCCGGGGTTTCCGGACATCAAGGAAATGATCTTCGGGCCTCTGGCCGCTCCGATGAATGTCGTGGTTCCGTCCGATGATCCTCGCTTTGAATTCTTTCATCAGGAATCTCCCAATTTCGGAAAAATGACGGTCCGACCGGATGAGCAGAGCCCATCGGTTCAGGTAGAATGGATCGATGCGCAAGGGCGGATCATTCACCAGGTGATGTGGACGGCCGGATCGACATGATAGGCTGCGCTCATCTCTCTAGCAGGCAGGATTGCTCATGAAAGCCATCGTCAAAACTTGGCCGCTTCCCATCACGGATCCCGGGTCGCTCGAGGATCGGGACATCCCTACACCCGTGCCCGAGGAATATGACCTGTTGGTTCGGGTCAAGGCCGTCTCCGTCAACCCGCTCGATTACAAAATGCGGCTGGCCAAAGTGCCGGACGGGCAGGAGCCGCCCCCACGAGTGCTGGGCTGGGATGCAGCGGGTGTGGTGGAGGAAGTCGGACGGTCAGTCGCCCGGTTTCAACCGGGCGATGAAGTGTACTATGCCGGGAGTCTCATACGGCCGGGATGCCAGAGTGAATATCATGTGGTCGATGAGCGAATTGTAGCCAAAAAGCCCGTTTCCTGGTCGATGGAGCAGGCCGCCGCCCTACCGCTCACGGCGATTACGGCGTATGAGGCGTTCTTTGACCGTATGGGGATTGCACGGGATGGCTCGGATGCCGGAAACACGGTGCTGATCATCGGTGGGGCCGGCGGGGTCGGATCCATTGCCATTCAACTGGCCAAACTTGTAAACCTTCAGGTGGTGGCTACCGCGTCAAGGCCGGACTCGCAAGCCTGGTGCCGGAAAATGGGAGCCGATGCGGTGATTGACCATGCGGCGTCGATTCCGGAACAACTGCGGCAGCTCAACCGGCCGGAGGTAAAATTCATCCTCAATACCTCCAGCACGGAAGAACACTGGGCGGCCATAAGTGACGTCATCAAGCCGCAAGGGCGGATCTGCGGCATCGTGGACACGAAGGAGCCGGTCGATCTCAACCTGCTCAAACGGAAAAGCGCCGCCTTTGCCTGGGAGTTCATGTTTACCCGACCCTTGTATGGCACCGAGGATATGATCCGGCATCATGAACTGCTGATGGAAACGGCCGGCTGGGTCGATACCGGTAAAATTCAGCCCACCCTCACCGAAACCCTTTCGCCGATTACCGCCGCCAATCTTCGAACGGCGCATGCAAAATTGGAAGCGGGCCATATGATCGGCAAACTGGTCCTGACCGGTTGGCCGGATTGAATAGGAGACACGGGGCGGCCAAGCCCACCCTGACAAGGCACGCTGAAATTGTTAGGCTGTGATCATGCCGACATCCGTTCCTTCCCCGTTTCCCCATCAGCCCCCTGCGTGGTTGTGCGAACTGCCGAAAAAAGATCCCTGGTCCACTCCCTTTGCGGAGAGTCTTTTGAAACATCTGGACCTGCAGCCGGATCTCAGCGTGCTGGATGTAGCCTGCGGAGATGGTCTCCCGGCCTTTTACCTGGCGCATCGGGTGGGACCCGGGGGGCGCGTGATCGGCATCGACCTGAATCACGCCCAGCTTGTCCGGTCCCGTGCCGTGCAAGGGCTCTATTTCCCCTGGCTGGAGTTCCGTCATGGCGACATGCGGGCGCTCCCGGCCGACCTGGGCCGGTTCGACCGGATTACCGGCAATCTGTCCTTCATGTTTTTCCGTCCATCACGACAAGAAGCACTCCGGCGACTCACAACCTTTCTTGTGCCGGGTGGGCAGATCGTCCTGACTTTTCCCTCGCAGGGGACCTTCGACTCGTTGTGGCGGCGGGTGGATCAGGAAATGCAAACGCAGGGGTTGACCGAGGAGCGGCGGAAATTTATGGAGTATCGAGCCGAGCGCCCCTCGGCGCAGGAGGCCAGCTCTTGGTTGGACGCCTGCGGGTTGGAGCGGGTGGAGGTGGCGGAAGATCCGTTGGAAGTCACTACGAATCCCGGCCGGGAATTTCTCTATCATCCGCTTCTGCGGGGAGGCTTCCTGGATGACGTGTATGAATGTTTCACCGATCAGGCCGCGGCCGAACAGTTCATGCAACTCATTGCCGCCGACGTGCCCAATTTTGTGCCTCTGGTGGCCCAGCGGTGTGTCATGGCCGGATGGGCACCAACCATTTGATGCGGCAGTGTGTGAGGGCCGGGAGTCTCCCGGTCCGGATACTCATAGATCACCCTAACCTAAAAAATCTGGAGTGAACGTCATGACAACTGAATTGAAGCCGGATCGTCTTATGCAAGTGGGCATGGCCTTTTGGGGATCCAAAACCTTGCTGAGCGCCGTGGAATTGGGCGTGTTCTCGGAATTAGCCAAGCAACCACTGTCGGCCGAGGCCTTGCGGAACCGGCTGGGGCTGCATCCACGAAGCGCGCGTGATTTTTTTGATGCGCTAGTGGCACTCGGCCTGTTGGAGCGAGAGGATGGGCAATATCGCAATACTCCTGAAACCGGGGCCTTTTTGGATCGGGAACAACCCACCTATTTGGGAGGTTGGTTCGAAATGGTCAATGCCCGACTGTATCCGTTCTGGGGGAATCTGACCGAGGGGTTGAAAACCGGCCTGCCCCAGAATGAAGTCAAGGACGGTAGGAATTTTTTCGAAGGCTTATATAGCGACCCTCAACGGCTTACAACTTTTTTAAGTTCGATGACCGGTCTGAGTATGGGAGCCAGCAAAGCGATTGCCGCCAAATTTCCCTGGAAGGACTACCGCACGTTTATCGACATCGGATCCGCGCAAGGCGGATTGGTCGTGCAGGTAGCGCTCGCGCATGAGCACATCACGGGAGGCGGATTCGACCTGCCGGTAACCGGTCCAATTTTTGAAGAGTATGTCCGGACTTTCGGTTTGTCCGATCGTTTGCGTTTTTATCCCGGCAATTTCTTTTCCGATTCCCTGCCGAAAGCCGATGTGCTGTCGATGGGGCACATTCTGCACGACTGGAATTTGGAAGAAAAGAAAATGCTGATCGGCAAAGCGTATGAAGCTCTGCCATCGGGAGGCGCCCTGATTATCTTTGAATCGTTGATCGATGATGATCGGCGGTCAAATGCCTTCGGCCTCCTGATGAGTCTGAATATGTTGATCGAACTGCCGGGAGGATTCGATTATACCGGGGCGGATTGTGCCGGCTGGCTGCGGGAAGTAGGATTCCGGGAAACCCGGGTTGAGCATTTGATCGGTCCTGATTCCATGGTGGTGGGGATCAAATAAGTCCTCACCTAGGACGGCATGGTCGGAAGGGAAAAGGGAGAGGGGAAAAGGAACCGTGAAGGGGGTCTGGTGGCTTCTCCCATCGGCGTTGCTTTTGGCGTTGGGAACGGGAGGATGGTTGGGCATGATCCGGATGCCGGGAGCATCATACGAGGGGCCGCTTCCTCCGATGACCTCGGAAGAAACGGTCCTGAAGGATGAAATGCAAAGGCATGTATACAGGCTGGGGGGGGAAATCGGCGAACGCAATGTGTGGCGCTATGAGCGCCTGCAACAAGCTGCCGACTACATTCGAACGGAATTGGCCGGGATGGGCCATGAGGTACGCTCTCAGGAATATACCGTGATGGAGATGATGTGTGAAAACATCGAGGTCGAAATTCCCGGCACCACCCATCCCGACGAAATCGTCCTGATCGGCGCGCATTACGACTCCGTCAGGGGGAGCCCGGGCGCCAACGACAATGCCTCAGGCGTAGCGGCCATGCTGGCCCTGGCCCGCACCTTTGCGAAAACTCAGCCGGCCCGTACCGTCCGCTTTGTCGCATTCGTCAACGAAGAACCGCCCTTCTTTCAATCCAGGCACATGGGTAGCCGCGTCTATGCGAAGCGGAGCCGGGAACGAGGCGAACAGATCATTCTCATGATCAGTCTGGAAACCATCGGCTATTACGCCGATGCGCCCCGGAGCCAGCGCTATCCCTTTCCCCTGCAATTCCTCTATCCTTCAACCGGTAATTTCATTGCCTTCGTGAGCAATACCGACAACGCCTCCTGGGTTCGACGAACGATCGGGGCCTTCCGCCAACATGGAGCCTTCCCCTCCGAAGGGGCCGCCCTGTTCGGCTGGCTGCCCGGCGTGGGGTGGTCCGATCATTGGGCGTTTTGGAAGGAAGGATTTCCGGCCATCATGGTGACCGACACCGCCCTCTTCCGCGATCCCTACTACCATACAGGCAGAGATTTACCCCAAAACATTCATTATGAATACCTGACCCGCGTCGTGTCGGGCCTGCGCCACGTCATCCGGGATCTGGCCGATCAGCCGCATTCCTGATCCACTTGAACGGCATGGAGGCAACGGGTATAACACGGTGGGACAATCGAGCGAGCATAAAAAACGGAACGGACTTTCACCATGGAGTGACGACAATGAACAGACCAGCACAACCAAAACGCCTTAGACAGCATGGCCATGACGGATTCCTTTCTTTTCTGCTCCTTGCCCTCTTGGCCGGGGTCCTCGCAAGTTGCGCACACCAGCCGCCGGACATTGAGACCTATATCCAACGGCTTGAGCGGCCCGAACGGGATGAATACCAACAACCCGACAAGGTCATCGAGGCGTTGAACCTGACATCCGGCATGGTGGTGGCAGACATCGGAGCCGGCTCGGGATATTTCACCAGGCGGTTGGCGCATGCCGTGGGAGAAACAGGGCAGGTGATGGCGGTCGACGTCGAACAGCAAATGCTGGATCACAACAAAGAAGAGTTGGAAAAACTCGGACTTGACGGCCGTGTCAGTTTCATCCTGGCCAGCCCCGAAGGACCGTCCTTGCCGGAAAACACCATAGATCTGATTTTTATCTGTAATGCGTATCATCACCTGGACCGTCATGTGGAATATTTTGCCAATCTCAAATCCATGCTCACGCCCAACGGCCGGGTCGCCGTGGTCGACTTCTATCACGATGAACGGTCCGGCAAGCTCGGCTTTGCCAAACATCATCTGGTCCCGCGCGAACAGGTCATCAAAAATATGGAACACGCCGGTTACACCCTGGCCACCGAACACACTTTTCTGTCCCGCCAATATTTCTTGGAATTTGTGAAAGCGGACCGGTGACCAGACCGGCAAGATCGGTGGAGAAGCCACACCGGGCTGTGTGGAGAATGAGATGAATTGAAATCCAGCCGGTAAAAGACACAGGGTAAGGATGGCCACTCGGCATGCCGATCCAACATGAGGTCATCCTGAGCAGGAGGCGAAGGATCTGTGCCCAGATCAAATGCCCGTTGGTTGAATAAGATTCCTGGTGTAGTGCATCCAACGCTTCTTTACGTTAATCCCGAGGCAGTCATTCCCGTGAAAGCGGGAATCCAGTTTAGAAAGACTGGATTCCGAGTCAAGCCCGGAATGACAGCCAACGTAAAGGGAGCTAGGCTCCCGGGAAAAATCCGTCTTCAATAACGTTCTTGGACAATCATTCACAGAGCCATCTAGGGGCATTCTTCATGGGAATGGTCTCCCGGATTTCTCTTGATATCAGGTGCAAGTGAAAAGAAGGGGATCAGATTGCGTGATCAGCCGGGAGAAGCCTTGAGCAAAACCCGCAAGGATGAGGTCAATGCATGGGGAGTGGATGATGAATTTCCTGCTCAACCGGTTCTTCGGCATACCTGATGGCGAACACTTCGGGTTGACGGATGGTTTCGAGGATAGGGCGGGAATAGCCGTGGCGTCAAGTCAAATTTCCTTTAGAGCGGGTGTCTTTGCTTAAATGCTGCAAGATTGTCGTCTTTCCCCCCTGACGTGGGCCGGTAGACCATGATCACGGTAAATTGTTCTGTGACGTTTTCTAGGAATTTTTCACTGGTGCGCGGATGATGCATGGGTAATCGTCCAATTTGAAACCAAATATTACATTGGCCGATAATGCGATCTGGAAGGTAAGGAAAGAGAGGTTATTCGACTTGTCAAACAACAGGAGGCCTGAAGAAGGCCGCTCCTGAGTGACATGATTTTGGTTGCCTTGGTCCAATACCTAAACGTCGGATGAGATTAAAAATCTGAACAGTTTCGCCCGGTTTTACAAACGGATACCTGGGCCCACTTCATCCATATAGGAGAAAAACTGTTTTTGCCCGTTTATGACACTCATGGGCTATTGGATTTGACGGTTGTTTCGGTCGGCAGGCCGCGTTGTTTCCAGCCGGCCATGTGGCCGTCCAGGTTGGTGATGTTGGTGTAGCCTGACAGCCGGAGGATGAGCTTCCCCAGCCAGGCGCGGGGGCCATGCTCGCAATACAGCACGACCGGCTCTTCACGATTGCTGGTAATCTCCGAGTGGCGGGCCCAGAGGGTGTGAAAGGGCAGATGGAGTGCGCCGGGCACATGGCCGGACGCATATTCCCATTGGGAGCGGACGTCCACGATGGTCGGGGCCTGATTGTGTGTGATCGCCGCCAAAAGTTGGTCTGGTGTCATGGTGGGTCTGTCCTTTTCTGGTCAGTGTAGCAGGGAAGGAGTTTGATTCGGAATGTAAGGAAGCCTTCATGAAAATCTTAAGCGGGTGGGCCTTTTAACTCCACGATATTGCCTTCAGGATCCTGTATGTAGATCGATGGGCCGTATCCTTCGGCGCCATAACGCGATTCAAGCGGGCTTCCGGTGACGCCATGCCGGGCCAGGTGGGCCCGAATGGCCGGTTCATCGAATGTTTCCAGTTGCACGCAAAAGTGATCCATGTTGTGGCCTTGGGTAGCGCTGGGCCGCTCTGTTTGTTCGTCGGCATCGTCCCGGATGGCCAGAATGTCGATTAACGCCTCGCCGGCCCGCAGTTGTGTGATGCCGGTTTCCGGTGCGGTGGTTCGCTCGACAGTGCAGCCCAACACCCGGCAATAAAATTCGATTAAGGCCTCCGCATGCCTGGTGCGGAGGACGACATGGTCCAACCGTTTGATTTGAATCATGATTGTTCTTCCTTAAATTTGCGCTTGTGTCTCTTGGTTGTGTTCCGAATATGTTCGCAGGATAGCATACCTGGTGTCAGGGGCCATCCCGCTGGGGTTCTTTCTACTCACATCTCCCACTCGAATCTGTCGATAACGGTTGACTTGAATCGCCCTGTGCCTCGCGGTATAAGTGGAGCCTTTACTTTTGGACCGTCAAGGGAGCGGAGGCGTGATCGTGCGCAAAACTCTGTTGTGGGTGCTTTGTGCGGTGGGCTTGGCCGGCGGCAGCGTGGTCCTGGCCGGTGGGTGGGTGGCCTGTGAACAGGGTATCCATCCGGAACGGATGGGTGAGAAATATTCCCTGGCTGATTTTGAGTTACCCGCGCCGGAACCAGTCCGGTTTGAGAGTGTCGACGGGGTGCCGTTGGCCGGGTGGTTTTTCCGCGGCGACAGTCGGGCCACCGTGTTGCTGGTGCATGGTCGGCGGGTGTCGCGGACATGGATGTTGCCCGATGCCGCTTACCTCCATAAGGCCGGGTTTTCCACGTTCCTGATTGATTTGCGATACCATGGTGAGAGCGGGGGCGATCATGGCACCTTGGGGGCCAAGGAAACGGAGGACGTAAAGGTGGCCGTGGAATATTTGTTGAGCCGGCCGGATGTGGATCCCAACCGGATCGGCGTTCAGGGAACCTCCTTAGGGGCCGTTACCGGATTGCTGGCGGCGGCCGAAAGTCCGGCGATAAGGGGAGTGGTGGCGGAAAGTCCCTTCAGCTCCCTGCATGCGGTGATTGATTATGCCTTTGACCATGGACAGGAAGGGGTGAGCGTGCCCAGTTTTCCGTTTCTGCCGGTCTCGAAACGGATTTGTCAGACGCGCCTGGGAGTGGATTTTGACCTGGTTAATCCCTTGTCCATTATTGCTTCGATCAGCCCGCGCCCGGTGTTGTTGATCGACACGACACAAGATGATCTGTTGCCACGCCGGTCGGTCCAGGAATTGTTTGAGGCGGCCCGTGAGCCCAAGGTGCTCTGGCAGGTGGAGGCGCCGCATGGAAAGGGCTATGAAACGCATCCGGAGGAATATGAGTCGCGGGTGGTGGCCTTTTGGCGGCAGACGTTGGGAGTGTTGCAGGCAGTGGAAGGCGTGAATGGAGAGGCGCAACTCGTGAAACGTGAGGGATAAAGCCGAGGAGGAAGCGTGATGGATCTTGAAGTGTTTCGACAGATGGTGGCCAAGAAACCCGATGGATTTCTCGGGCGGTATGGGTTGGGTGATAAACTGCTTCAGATAGGGGGCAATCTGGAAGAGGCCGTGGAGCATTTGAGTGTGGCGGTGAAACTGGATCCGGTCCATGTGGCCTCGCATTTTGCATTGGGGCGGGCTCTGGCGGGACTCGGGCGAAACCAGGAAGCCCAAGCGGTGTTGAATGCCGGAATCGAGGCCGCCCTTTCGGGTCGTTCGAACGGCGGTGGGGACTTGGTTCCTGAGATGCGGGCCTTTATCCAGACTCTGGGATAGGCCGTCCACCGGCAACGGCCTGCTTGACGAAGGGAGTGGGAGTGGTGGGATAATTAATTGTTAATTCGCCCAACGGAGGCGTGTGTTATGAGGCCGGGGTAGTTGTTAACTGCCTGTATTTCCATCACACCCGACTCGGGTCTTCAGCCCGTCAGATAAGTGTTTGGGCTGAGGGGTTGGTTCTGTGTCAGCCATCCGTGCGTGCTCCTCCCTTTCTTGCCTTGTGATTTTCTGACCGGATTGTTCAACAAAAACAGGGTGCTTTTGGATTGGTTGGGTTGAATCCTTCGAACTTAAGGAGGAGAAGCCATGACATACCTGTCCCGTATTTATATTGGAGTAATGGGAATCCTTGCCATGTTCCTGCCGCAGTTGGCGTGGGCCGTGGAACCGGGGGGAGGTTATAAGGGTATTGCTTCCATGTACTATGGGGTTATTGCGGTTATCCTTATTTACGGAGTCTATGACATATTTGGGAAGCAAGTGGTGAAGTATGTCGGTCCGCTGATTGCCATCATCATGTATTTTGCGGTTCCCGATGTTTGAAATGTTTTCATGACGGGATTCCGGGTGCGGAATCCCGTCTTTTGAATGCGGTAACCGGCGCGGACCCTACTCCGCGCCCGGTCCACAGTTTGTACGATCCCACCTGTACTGACGGCTTTTTGAAATACTGGCGGGTGTTTTCTCGCCATTGTGCGGATTCTTCTCTCATCCATCCTGTTCGATCTTTCTCAAATGGCAGATTTATTGTGAGGTTCAAGGCTTTTTGATTGACGAAGGCGGATCGAGAAGCATTTAATAGGAAAGATGCTGAGTTAAGTCGGCGTGTTAAGCCTTGGATGG
>JBDIVP010000111.1:0-10777 GCA_039794325.1 Candidatus Inrsubterrania sp. | reverse complement strand
GTCTGCAGGATACGTTTGTGACATATGCCTGTTATTGCCGGATGACCTATCGTCCCTATCAGTCCCAGGAAAGTGTGTTATCGAAGGCCGAATGTATCAATGTGGATGGAGGAGAGGCCCTGCGGTTGAGCTTCCGGATGGTCTAGGTTGGCCGAATGCCGCACGCGCGGGCAATGCCATCCTGATATCGTGTCCAAACCTTCATGGCTTCCTCTAGGTTGGTCAATATTTGTTGTTGTTGGCTGGCTTCGGTCGTCTGATGGGTGATCATGTCATACATGACTTTTCGAGAACCTGGTTCAAACATATGTTTGGCCCGAATATAGTCCATGAATTCGGGAGCAAGACCTTGATGTTGAACCAGAGGGTCCTTACGAATGAGGTCTTCGATTTCCTCGGCACTTTGCGGAGATTGGGGATACAAGACCTCTTCGGGATCGTTGGCGGTGCCCTTAATGAAAATAGTCAGGACGGCTGCACTGACCATCCAGTCTTCTTCCCGGCAGATTTGATCCAGCCATTCACGATAGACTCCGCTGGGTCCCAGCAGTTCCACATCCCGAAAGCCTGCTCGATCGAATCCAAGCCCGTTCATCATGTGGAGAAATAACTCTTGATGCGGTTTCCCAAGAGAGAATCCGCCGGTTTCCTCCTCATAAATGGTGGTGGCCAGTGCACGCCGGGCTTCCCATGGTGGGTTTTTACCCAGGGACTGGGCTAATAGCACGGCGAAATCCCTGACATAAACCACATATTCCTGGTGAAAGAAAATATTCAGTTGGGATTTGGTGGCAGTATGGCTATGGAAATAGGGAGTTGCCCAGTGATGTTTTTTTCTTAGGATTTCAAACAAGCGATCACGGAATTGTTCTGGGGAAAGTTTTCGGATCATGGCGAAAAAAGCCCTTGGAATGGAAGAATCAGGCAGAATATCCGCGATGGCTCACTCGCGATTACGGCATTTGATTGCCAAACGGATCACAATAGAAATACAATAACACACTTTGGACCGACCTGTAACCATGGAACCTGTGAATCTTGCAGATACGGAGGCTATTTGGGATTTTTTGGGGAAAATTGCCCTTCGCGGAAAAGGGGTAACAACCGAAAATCTCATGGAATATGTACTTGATGAAGGATTTACGGAACCGACATATTTGAGCGCCAAGGGAGAAGATCCTGATGCCTATTATCTTGGCCAGCCATCAGCTTGGGGGATTTACCAAGTTCGGGAATGGAAAAGGGTCTTGATTATTTCCGGGGGGGCAGGAAAGGAGCGGAGAATGCAGATTACGGAAACGCCGTGATGAAGTTAATGCCGGCGGCCTTCGTCTATGGCGGTTAACGCCATCCTCCGACTAATTTCCCTTCCTCAAAATACAGATAGCGATGTTTAATCGTGCTTGAATCCAGCCAATCTTCATACACCCATTCTTCCCGTCGGATACCTTTGTCAGTATAACTGACATTCATTTGATAGGGAGAACCCCAGGCGTCCATGACCTGCTCTCGGGTCATGCCGACCATCACATTTTTATCTTTGATGTGCTGCTCGAACGTCGGATCCAGCCAGCGAGGGACCAAGCCCCAGGCCACCGTCCAAAGGGCAAATGCCCCAAGAAAAAGGTAAATGATCGCCCTTACCGGCCGACGGCGGATAAAAGGGGTAGAAGGCTGCAAATTGGAGAAAACTTCCTGGTTCTGTGGGTGCATGGTACGACGTTCCTCTGCCGGATGGGGGTAAGCACGCCTCTTGATAAAGTATTAGGTATCCAGTCAGTATTATATGTCCTGAATGGCAAGCCTGTCACTCTATCAGCGGATTTGGAAATGGGGCAAGGAAGGAGCAATGATCTGTGTTTTTGGAAGTTGATAATAATCCCAATTTTGACGGGTCCTATTTTCTCCGTTTTAACGAAATAGGACCGGCTCGCGCGGTAACCCATGTTCGATCCTATGATCGGAGACCGGAGGGAGAATGGTGCGCCGTTACCGGATGGTGTGATAACCCCGACGGCCCTCTCTGTCCGGCCTATGCTCAACAAGTGGACGATTCCGGGGCAGGGAAGAGTTATCTTATTTTCGGAGGAAATTGGGGAATTCGCTTGAAACCGGAAACTCATGAAGGGGAGTGGGATTTATATGATTCAGAACAATGGGGGGAGGGTTATTTATTAGCCGGCGACATTCAAGACTTACGGTTTGCATAAATGTCTTGATTGCCATCCCTTGGTGGCCGGCTATTCCGTTAGTCGGCGTATTGAGGAAGGGGGATGGCCGGGGGCTTCGATTTGGCCGGCTCGGGTTGTTGGCGAAATTCCGGAGAAAAAGGATTCAGGATCGGTTCATGGGTAAAACGTTGTCGAATCTTTACGACCTGAGGGCTTTGTGCCGTAATTTCCAGACGGTCGATGGGGGTTTGAAGGGTCAGGTGGTCGGGAATTCCGTTAATCGCAAACATTTGATATGCCAATGACCATGAAAATTTTTCCTTTCCCTGTTCCTTGACGATAAACGGGGCTTCAGAGGCCGGGGGGCCTTTAAAGACCAACACCCACAAATTTGATCGAAAAGCTGGCGAAGAAGTTTGGTCGGAAGGGACGAATTCGGGAACCAGGTCGGGAAGTAATTCAAGAGGTACGGCCGGAGTAAATTCGATTTCACACCGTTGCACGTACAAGGTTGGAATTTCCTTCCCGTCATTCAAATCAGGGATATAGACGAATGAATAGCGAACGCTGATGCCTTGCCTTTTGTAGGTGTAGACATCTTCTCCGTTTTCCGGCGATACCAGACTTTTAAAATATTTTTCCCATTCATCGAAAGAATAGTAACTGAAGACCCGTAAGGCGGCTTTCCGGGAACGGACTGCCATGGGGACCCCTAACTTACCTCGTAATTCCTCCTGCGTCAGTCCAAGAAATCCGTCTTCAAAGTACGCTTCAGCATAGACGGGCGCCGAACGGCCTTCTCCAGCAGTAATAACGGATTGGAGGAGAACGCAAAGCAGTAAATGACCGGCAACCCTTTTACAACGGGAATTAAAAAATGTCATAAAGAAACCATACAGAGGCGACGGCAATAATTCTTCATCCTATTTCGTCCATGGGATGAAGTCAAGAAAAGCCTGTTATTCACTTACTTAGTTGGTTGGCGGCAGTTCGAGAGGTACCTTCGACTGCATGCAGGAGAGCCGGAAAGGGTCATAAATGAAAGCACTCGAAAATATCCTCAATCGACAAATCATGGTCATGGATGGCGCCATGGGAACGATGATTCAAACCTATCAACTCGGGGAAGCTGAGTTTCGAGGGACTCACTTCAAGAATCACGGATGTGATCTCAAGGGCAATAACGATCTGCTTTCCTTGACGCAGCCCAAAATTATTGAAGATATCCATGTGCAGTATCTGCAGGCCGGAGCGGATATTATTGAAACCAACACATTTAATTCTAATGCCATCTCCATGGTCGATTATCGTTTGGAATCCTTGGCGTATGACATGAACGTAGCGGGGGCACAGGTGGCTCGGAAAGCCGTTGAACGGATCAAAAACGAAAATCCTGACCGAATGTGTTTTGTGGCGGGTTCCATGGGACCGACCAACCGGACGGCTTCCATGTCTCCGGATGTGAATAATCCTGCGTTTCGGGCCGTCACGTTTGATGATCTGGCGAATGCCTATTATGAGCAAGTTCGGGGATTGATTGATGGTGGAGCAGATCTGCTGTTGCTGGAAACCATTTTCGATACGTTGAATGCCAAGGCGGCGTTATTTGCCATAACCCGGTATCAGGAAGACACCGGACGCAATGTCCCGATTATGGCTTCAGTGACGATTACGGATCAAAGTGGGCGGACTTTGTCCGGGCAACTGATTGAGGCATTTTGGAATTCCATTTCCCATGTTCCCTTGTTGAGTGTGGGAATTAACTGTGCGTTGGGCGCCAAGCAGATGCGCCCTTATATCGAAGAGTTGGCCCAGGTGGCTCCCGTGTACATTAGTTGTTACCCGAATGCCGGCCTCCCGAATGCTTTCGGAGGGTTTGATGAAACCCCGGAACGGATGGCTGCCGATCTTCGAGATTTCGCCGACCAGGGGTGGTTGAATATCGTTGGGGGGTGTTGCGGGAGTACCCCCGATCATATCAAAGCCATTGCGGAAGCCGTTCGCGATCGGGTTCCGCATCGTAAGGCTGTCGTTGAGCCTTTGACCAGATTGAGCGGATTGGAGGCCCTGACTATAACGGCCGAGTCGAATTTCATCAACATCGGCGAACGGACCAATGTGACCGGGTCTCCAAAGTTCGCCAAACTCATCATCAATGAACAATTCGAGGATGCGTTGGCCGTGGCCCGGCAACAGGTAGAGGGTGGTGCCCAAATCATCGATGTGAATATGGATGAAGGCATGTTGGATTCCGAGAAAGTGATGGTGATGTTTTTGCATCTTATTGCTTCCGAGCCCGATATTGCCCGCGTCCCGATTATGATAGATAGTTCCCGGTGGTCGGTTCTCGAGGCAGGCTTGAAGTGCATTCAAGGGAAAGGGGTTGTGAATTCCGTCAGTCTCAAGGAAGGTGAAGAAAAATTTCTGGAACAGGCTCGTCTGGTTCGCCGTTACGGGGCCGCGGTAGTGGTCATGGCATTTGATGAGGTAGGGCAGGCGGAGACCGTCGAACGCAAAGTCGAAATTTGTACGCGAGCCTACCGCCTCCTGACCGAGCGGGCCGGATTCCCTCCCCAGGATATCATTTTTGATCCGAATATTCTGACGGTGGCGACCGGTATGGAGGAGCATAACGACTATGCCGTCAACTTCATCGAAGCAACCAGGCAAATCAAGGCGACATTGCCATACTGTAAAGTGAGCGGCGGAATCAGCAATATTTCTTTTTCTTTCCGTGGGAATAATGTGGTTCGTGAGGCCATGCACACGGCCTTTCTGTATCATGCGATTCGGGCCGGGTTGGATATGGGCATCGTCAATGCCGGTCAATTGGGAGTGTACGAGGAAATCCCCAAAGATTTACTGGAATTGGTGGAAGATGTGCTGTTTAATCGCCGGGCCGATGCCACGGAGCGGCTGGTGACTTTTGCCGACACCGTCAAACAGCAGGAAAAGAGCGCTGTTCGTGAAGACGCCTGGCGAAAAGGATCTGTCGAGGAGCGCCTGTCTCATGCCTTGGTTAAAGGTATTGTGGAATTTATTGAAGCCGATGTAGAGGAGGCCCGACAAAAATTCCAACGGCCGCTTACCGTCATTGAGGGTCCCTTGATGGATGGGATGAATATTGTCGGGGATCTCTTCGGTTCCGGAAAAATGTTCCTGCCGCAAGTGGTGAAAAGTGCCCGGGTCATGAAAAAAGCCGTGGCCTATCTGCTTCCCTTTATGGAAAAGGAAAAAGCCGGATCCAATCGAGGCAGTCAGGGGAAAATCTTAATGGCGACGGTTAAAGGTGATGTCCACGATATCGGAAAAAATATCGTCGGCGTGGTGTTGGCCTGTAATAATTATGAAGTGATCGATCTGGGAGTTATGGTGCCTTGTGACAAAATCCTGAAAACCGCTAAAGCGGAAAACGTCGATATGATCGGTCTCAGTGGATTGATTACTCCCTCATTGGATGAAATGGTGCACAATGCGAAAGAAATGAAGCGCGAGGGGTTTACCGTGCCCCTTTTGATTGGAGGGGCGACGACAAGTAAGGCTCATACCGCTGTGAAGATTGCACCGGCTTATGATGAACCTGTGGTGCATGTGCTGGATGCTTCTTTGTCGGTGAATGTTGTCCGAAAATTGTTACATGATCAGGAACGAACGGCTTTTTCGGAGGAAAACCGCCGCCAACAAGAGCGTATTCGGGAAGGACACCGGAACAAGCAGACGGCAAAGACCCTGATTGCCATCGAAGAGGCCAGAAAACGGCGGTTTACGGATGCCTGGGAGCAAACGGATATTCCGGCACCCGGGTTTTTAGGGAAAAAGGTCATCGAGGATTTGGATTTGGCCCTCCTGGTGCCGATCATCGATTGGACGCCTTTTTTCCGGGCCTGGGAATTGAAGGGGAAATATCCCGGTATCCTAAAGGATCCGAATCTGGGAGAGAAAGCCAAAGAACTGTTTGATGATGCTCAACGCTTATTGAAAGAGATTCTTTCGCAAAAATTACTTCAAGCTAAAGGCGTCTATGGATTTTTCCCGGTAAACAGCGAGGGAGACGATATTATCATCTACACCGACGATACCCGGACATCTGTCCTGACAAGGGTGTACACCTTACGTCAACAAGTAGAAAAGCCGGCGGGGGAGGCGAACTTGGCCTTGGCGGATTTTGTGGCGCCGGTGTCTTCAGGCCGGAAGGATTATCTCGGCGGCTTTGCCGTCACGGCCGGAATTGGTGCCGACAAGCTTTGTCGGAAATTCGAGCAGGATCACGATGACTATCAGGCGATAATGGTGAAGGCCCTGGCCGATCGGTTAGCCGAAGCCTTTGCGGAATGGCTGCATCGGGAAGTCCGGAAGGAATGGGGATATGAAAAGGATGAGGAGTTTTCCGTTGAGGATCTGATTCAGGAAAAATACCGCGGCATTCGCCCGGCTCCGGGATATCCGGCCTGTCCGGATCACACGGAAAAAAGCACGTTATTTGATTTGCTGGAGGCTCAAACCGGTGCGGGCATTCAATTGACCGAGTCGTATGCCATGTTTCCGGCGGCGTCCGTGAGCGGATGGTATTTGGCTCATGCGCAGGCCAAATATTTTTCAGTCGGGAAAATTTTACGCGATCAGGTTGAAGATCTTGCCAAGAGAAAGGGATGGGCGGTCACTGAAGTAGAAAAATGGCTCATGCCTAATTTGGGATATGAGCCATAGGCTTCTCTCGACAAGGGAAGAGGGCGATCCATGAAAGAACGAGTGCCTGCAGAACTGCTCCGTGTCGTAGCGAGAGCCACTCAACTCTGTTGAAGGGCAGCAGTTTCAATCAGGATCGGAAAATCGGGAATCGCCCTCTCCCGACCATCGGGACAAGCCGACTTCCTGTGATTCCCAAAGATCCTGCATTTCCTTGGCGGCAAGATCTTCTTCTTGGAGCTTAAGCTCAGGCTGGGATGGTTTCCCTCCCCACGCCTGCAGGTCTTGAGAGGGTTCCGGTCCTTTTCCTCTGGGAGTGGCTTTGGGTAGGACATTGATGGGCATAGTATACCGTCACTTGATCCCCCTCTCCTTAACTGCTTGACCTGTTTCTTGTCAAGAGAGACCGATGTCTTGTCCACGGCGCTAAACTCAGAATCCGCTTCACCGGGGGGAGGGCCTGTGAAAGAAGCTCTTTGTTTGCATCATGTGTCATAAGGGAGACACATCCGACCCTTCCGGATTAAGTCAATACCGTCTGTTCGTCCACTTCCGGGGCGAGTGCCAGATCTTGTTGAAATTCCGATTCGGTCATTAATGCGGATGTGATCCAGCCATAGCGTTCTTCAGCCCATCGGTCGAAATCCTTTGAAGTCTCGAATACCAAGTCCCAGGCGCATACCGCGTCCATGAGCAAAAGCTTATGTGATCGATTAAGACCGGGATGATAGACCACCAAAATAGCCGATTTGCCGATCAAGCTGATATCCGTAAACATTTGAATCATGGCTGAAGAGGGAAGGTTGACGGACCGTGAGGCCGCTTCCACTATGGGGCCGTATACTCGATAGAGAAATTGTTGAATGGTTTCATAGGGAGACTTGGTTTGATGAAAGTTTGGGTTCGGCCCTTCACCGATGAGGTTGCCGGTGAGATAGTCAAGTGCTTCCCAGGTTGGCATGGCCCCTGAGTTTACCAACGAATCAAGCAGATAGGACATCCAATTGCGATTCTGTAACTGAGACGGTTCAGACATGATGGGCTCCTCGCACAAAATTCCTTTCCAAGCTGTCATGAGGAAAAGGAAATAATTGGGGGTTAATGAATAAAATGGATTGGAACAACGGGAAAACCGATGCCGGACCTTATTTTAAAGGGAATTTATTATTTGGTCAATTTTTCCGGTGAATTTTATGATTGGGGAGGAGTATTAGCTTGACCATCCTTTTTTCATACACTTAGAATAAAATCTGCTTTTAACGAGCGTGGTGACCCACCCGAGGGTCGTGGCAATCATGTTTGTGTTGTGTCGGTCAGCCCTATCCATTCTTTACCTTTACTGCAATCTTGTCATATAAAATCCATATTAAATAAAAACACCTAAGGCTCATGCTATGAGAATTAACTACGATAAGGGCGGGTTGATCAGGGAGAATTTGATTCAACTTCAGAAACAGAAGCCGCGGCAAACGCCGGAGAGAAAATCAAAAGTCATGCTGGTATTTCCTCCCGATTGGTATCCGTCCGAACCGTATTTGAGTTTGCCCACCCTCACTGCTTTTCTGCGAGCTGCCGGCCATGATGTGGTGCAGAAGGACGTCAATTTGGAAATGTACGACTGGTTCTTCAGTGAGGATTTCTTAAAACGCGTCTTAAGAAAAGTTCCCCAACAATTGGATCGGCTGAAAAAAATTTCCAAATCAAGGGGTCTCACCGAGGAGGAATTGGACCTGCAATTGAGGTTGTGTGATTGCACTCGTAGTCATATTGCGGATTTGACCTCAAGGGCGGGTGAGGCCAAGCGGATAGTGCGCAGTCCGGATTTTTATGATGGTGAAAAATTGGAGTGGGCCATTAACGTGTTTCGTGAAGTGACCAATACGATTTCACTGGTCTATTCTCCGGCACGCATTTGTATGCCCCCGATGGAAACGGATTTGTCTTATAAACTGTTCATGTCGACCGAAGTCCTGGAGGCCGTTCAAGATACCCAGGTAAATGTGTACCGTGAGGTTTTCGAGGAGATTCTCAAGCCGGCCATTGCAGCGGAGCAACCCACCATCATCGGAATTTCCATCGTGCTTCGTCAGCAATTGTTCTCATCGATGACGTTTTGCGCCATGATCAAGGAGCAGTTTCCGCACATTCATGTGGTGATCGGCGGCAATACGGTGACCCGGTTGCGGGATGTTCTCCCGGGAATTCCCAACTTATTTGCCCTGTTTGACAGTGCAATTGTGTATGAGGGGGAAACGGCTCTTCTCCAACTCGTGGAAGCAGTGGAGTCCGGCAGTGATTTGGCATATGTGCCCAACCTGCTTTACAAAGATGCCGGGGGGATCCATATCAATTCCGCCACGTATGCCGAAAACATGGCGGAACTGCCTCCGCCGGATTTTGATGGACTGCCATTAGAAAAGTATTTTGTCCCCGATCGAATCCTGCCCTATTTGGCTACCAGAGGGTGCTATTGGGGCCGATGCGAATTTTGCGATCACGGCGAAGGCTATACGGCCGGCTATCGAACCAAAAAGATTGGACCGATTATCGAGGAAATTCGATTTCTGAAAGAAAAGTACGGTGCACGGCATTTTCATTTTACCGATGAATCGTATCCCCCGGCCTTATTTCGCAAACTGACCAAACAATTGGTGGAGAGCGGACTGGATATTGCCTGGACCACTCACATGCGTTTTGAGAAAAGCCTGTTGGATGAAGAGGTGTGGCGGGATGCACAGGCCTCGGGTTGTAAATTTCTTCATATGGGATATGAATCGGGGAGTGAGCGGGTCTTGCAGTTGATGGATAAAGCGACCACCACCGAAGTGATTCAAAAAAGCCTGGAATTATCTTCCACGCACGGTGTGTGGAATCACATTATGGGGTTTTTTGGTTTTCCGGGAGAACGGTACCAGGACGCCAAGTTCTCCATGCAGTTTCTGGAGGACAATCGGCAGCATGTCCATTCCATCGGATTTGGAACCTTTGATCTCAGCCGGCATACCCCTGTAGCCAAAAATCCTGAAAAATTCGGTGTGACCTATTATCAGAATCCTGAATGGGACTTGGCTTTGGATTATTACTATACGGTCAAGGATGGTCTGGGCATCGAGGAAGCCGAACGGGTTTTTGAGGAATTTGAGCGAAACCATTTTGAAGGGTGGGATCTTCGAATTTTTATCAGGGAATATGTGTTTCTCTATGTCGCCCACTTTGGAACCAATGTCCTGCCGTCATTGCAATTCCGGCATCCATCGGGTGTGCCGCCGTCACCAAAATTGGCCTCCGTATAACCCTTTCGTGATGCCGAAGGACCATCATTTATGCCGGATGCCTTGATACACATACAACCGCCGCTGACTTCCCCCAAGCCCGGACGAAAGTTCAGGACTATGCTGTTGTTTCCCCCTGAATGGGTTCCTACCGCCCCGTATCTCGCTTTGCCTAGTTTGACGGCCGTCTTGAGGGCGCATGGCCATTCGGTGATTCAAAAAGATGTCAACATCGAAATGTATGATTGGTTTTTCAGCGACAGCTTTCTGATTTGGGTCAAGCTACGCATGGAGGAGCAGCGGAAAAGACTGGAAGAACAGGAATCCAGGCACCAACTTTCGGAGATGGCGCGGGACCAATTGCACGCCATTCGGCTTCAGATGGATGTGGATGTGATGGGGTTGGCTGACAGAGTCGAGAAAGCCAAACGAGTGGTCCGTGGCGAAGAATTTTATGATGCGGACAGGTTGGAGGGGGCGCTCAATTGTTTTCGGGATGTCATGCAGTTTATCTCGGCCGCCTATTTTCCCGCTTCGTTGGTCTTTTATCCGATGGAAAGCAATTTAGGATATCGCTCGGGTGTGTCGAGGGAGATTCTCGCCTGTCTGGATGATGAACAGGTGAATGTCTATCGGGATGTCTGTCGA
>JBDIVP010000110.1:0-10893 GCA_039794325.1 Candidatus Inrsubterrania sp. | reverse complement strand
CCATTCAAGAAAAGTGTTGGAAATGGTCAGGGGAAGGTTATCAGGCGTACAAACTATAATACATGACTGACTTGGCCGCATGACGGATTTCAAAAGGAATAAAATTTTATTTGAGGGCGGTTTGAGGAGGAGTGATGAAGGCCCTGATTCCTTCAAAGATGCCTTGCGCCATGCGTTGTTGATAGGTCGGACTTCTCAGGAGTTTTTCCTCGGTTGGATTCGAAATAAACGCGATTTCAGCCAGAATGGCCGGCATGGTGGTCATACGGAGGACAAAGAACGGAGCTGTTTTTACCCCATGATCCTTGATTTTATAGTAGGGGTTTAAATGTTTCATGACGGCCTTTTTGGTGGTCCAGGCGAATTCACGGGAATCGTCGATTTTTTTATCATTGAGTTTGTCTGCGAGAATAAACTGCCAGGCCGGGGCATTGTCCTCAAGCGGTGTGCCATTTTCCCGTGCGGCCACTTCCAGGGCACGAGGATCACTTGCCTCCCCGAAATGATAGAATTCCAATCCTTTAATGGTTGATTTCGGATGAGAATTAATGTGAATGGAAACGAAGAGATCGGCTTTTTCCTTGTTGGCGAAATGAGCCCGGTCTTCCAGTTCAATAAACCTGTCGGTTTCACGTGTCATGAGGACTTTCACGGAAGGCTCTTTTAACAGGATATCGCGGAGGTGCAGGGCGATGGCCAGCACGACATCCTTTTCCCGCGTTCCGGATTTTCCCAAAGCTCCGGGATCCTTTCCGCCGTGTCCCGGATCGATGACGACGAGAAAATCCCTTTTTTCCTGAACCGGAGGCAGAATGACCTCGGGTTTTTTGAGTGGGGAGGGAGAGGGTGGCGCGCCCGTGTTTGGATGGTCCGTCGCATGGGTTTCGGTCGGATAGAGGTCCAAGACCAGGCGTGATGGATTTTTCAATAGGTACCATTTATAACTTTTCCATCCGGCTGTCGGGACGGTAAGTACCACGGATCCTTGTGGGGAAGTGGATAAGTCTGCGACGAGGGGAAAGGTGGTGCCGGTAAGGCTGGCTCCGGCTTTCTTGTCCACTGTGGCCCGCGGGATTTCAAGATGGAAGTGAGTGGTGGTGCGTCGGTCTTGAGGAGCCGGATTCGGCAGGTTCGTCAAATCCATGACGACTCGGGTAAATTTTTTGTGGCGATGGGCTCGAATGTTGCGAACGTGGGTTTTGGAAGCCTTGGAGGCGGTTTGAAAGGCAAATTCTTCTATAGGAGGCGATTTCTGAATTGGAAACAGTCCCGAAAGTCCTAGGGCAAGTCCTGGAACAATCAGAAAAAAAAGAGACAATCCAGCGGACAGGATGGCAGAGCGACGATAAAAGCGCATAAGGATCCGATAATCTGTATCTTTTTTCGCAGATGAACCCGTTCTTGTCAAGCGATGGATCATTCTGCTCCCCTTATATGGAGCGACAGGGAGGAAGGGAAAATTGATCCACGCGTAGAAAATAGCCGATCAAGAGTGAATAGACGTTGGCAGTGTATTATGATGTGTTACGGGATTCTTCCATCCCCATGAGGAATTATGGTGAAGCAAAAAATGGGAAAATCGGACTCGATATCGGAAATGGCCGGTGTTGACGGCAGTCGGATACGGGGTCAATCATGAAACCTACAATGCTGCTCATCGACGGATACAATCTTCTTGGAGCGTTGGGGCTTTGGAGCAGAGTCCAAACCTCCGGCGGGGAGGCCGTCAGGGAGGAATTGGTGCTTCGACTAAAACGATATGCGCAGCAGAAGCGCTGTGAAGTGACGGTGGTCTTTGATGCCTGGCAACAGAAAGGCCGGGCGCGTCAGGTTGAGCACCGGTCAGGGGTCACGGTGATCTATTCGGAAGCCGGCAAACGGGCGGATCAGGTCATTCAGGAATTAGTTCGCGGGGAAAGGGAGAATGTCGCCGTAGTCAGTTCGGATTACGAGATTGTCGCGACGGCGAAAGCCAATGGGGCCTTGAGTGTGCGCTCGGAAGAGTTCTCCGCCAAACTGGGTGGACCAGCTGACTTGAGGCGATCGGTTTCCGGTGATTCCGTGGGCCGGCAGGTCAATGATCATGATGAGGGGAAGCGATCACCCGAGAAAAAGGGTAACCCTCGAAAGCTTCCCAAAAAGGTCCGCCAACGAAATCGGATCATGAAGAAATTTTAAATAGACGTTTGGCGTTTTCCGACGTCAGTTGCGCAATCCGGTCCAATCCGCCCGGGGAATCACCGAATTTAATCGTAGCCAATTGCTCGGCCACCAATTTGACGTAGGCCGATTCATTGCGTTTGCCCCGGAACGGGGTGGGTGTCAGATAGGGCGCGTCGGTTTCAATCAACAGGCGATCTTCATGAATGGTGGCGGCAATTTCCCTCAACGGTCCTGCATTTCGAAAAGTTATGATGCCGGAAAAAGAAATATAGAATCCCAGGTGCAATGCTTCCTGGGCCAACTGAGCATCTCCGGAAAAACAATGAAAGACGCCGCCGATTTCCCGGGCATGTTCTTCCTGCAAAATTTCAAGGGTTTCTTCGTTTGCTTCCCGGGTATGAATAATCAGAGGCAGGCCGAGATCCTTGGCCAGCCGGATCTGTTCACGAAACCGTCGGCATTGCATGTCTCGCGGTGAATGGTCGTAATGAAAATCCAACCCGATTTCTCCGAAGGCCACGACCTTGGGGTGTTCGGCCAATCGGCGTAATTGGGGGTACCAATCTGGCCCGACTTCCCTGGCTTCGTGAGGATGGACGCCGACTGTGGCGAATATGTTATCTGTATGACTCGCCAGCCGAACGGCCGATTGGCTGCTTGTCAAGTCGCAACCGATGGTAATGAAGGTTGAGACGCCTGCCTGAGCCGCCCGTGCCAGCATATCCTCCCGGTCTTGATCATACCGGGGATCATCCAAATGAACGTGGGTATCGATCAACATGGGGAACATGGTAAAGCAATGAGGCGGAGTTTGTCAGGCTGAAACTTTCGAGGATGGAAAAAAACAGGATAAGAAAGGGGAAAGTATGAATGTTGATGAACGTCTGTTCCTGTGGATTAATGGGCTGGCGGGGCATTCGGCCATCATGGACGAATTGATGTTCCAATTTTCTCAAGCCAACAATTGGATTGTGCCGGGCTTGTTTCTTGCCGTCTATTGGGCATGGAGGAATTGGGGAGAGGCCAAAATTGCCATTCCCGGGCTGTTGTTGACGATCGGGGCAAGCGATTTTATCGGAAACCAATTAAAACAATTGATTGGGCGGCCGCGCCCCTGCCAGGTGTTGGAACAAATTCACCAATTGGTAGGGTGCGGAGGGGCGTTCAGTATGCCCTCCAATCATGCGGTCAATTCGAGCACCGCAGTGGCCTTTTTGATGGTGTGGTATCCCTCATTGGGGTGGGGGCTCATTCCCATGTTGATGGCGATCGGATTTTCACGGATCTATCTGGGAGCTCACTACCCGACCGATGTTCTGGCGGGGATGGCCCTGGGCACGATCCTGGGTGGAGGTGCGGCCTATGTCATCAAAAGCAAAATTATCGGTCTCTTGGCCCCAAAAAGAAAGGCCAGCATAGAAAAATCCTAACGAAGCAAATGGCCGGTCGAGGTACGGGGAGCGTTTTGATCAGTGGGGATGCGCATGGGGGAGAGCGGAATGAGACGCCGGGTGTTGGGTCAAGTGGCTGAGATCGCAATGAAGGTCATGTTCCTCATCGCACTCCGTTTCCAATTGAATGGTCATATGGTGAATGCCGAAGGTTGAGTGAAGCGTCGTGCGGAGTACTTTCATCAACTGTTCCTTGTCATGAGCCATAGTGGGATCCGTGAGGATATGACAGGTCAGCATGATGATCCGCGGTTCGACCGCCCAGACATGAAAGTCATGGACGTTTTTTACGCCGGGGATGGATTCAAGGGTCTGGACGATTCTCGAGGTCTGAAGGTGTGGAGGGGTGGACTCCAAAATGACATCCAGCGATTCCCGGAAAAGAGGCCAACTGCCTTTGAGGATGACCACGACGAGGACCAGACTGATCAGCGGGTCGAGAAAGGCCCATTGAAAAAGCACGATCCCCAACCCTGCCAAAATGACCCCAACGGACATCCAGGCATCCATGACCATATGAAGGAACGCCCCTCGGATATTCAGGTCGTCCCGAGCCCCTTGGCGTAAGAGCAATGCCACGCCGACATTGGCGATGGCGCTGATGCCGGCGATGATCATGATCCACATCCCCGGCACTTCGACTGGTGAAAACAACCGAAAGAGAGCGACAAAGCCTATCCCCAGCCCCGTCAAGACCAAGATCAATGCATTGACAAACGCCGCTACCGTTCCCGCACGATGATAACCGAAGGTACGGTATTCTGTCGCCGGGCGGGATGCCAGCAAATGGGCATACAAGGCCAGGAATAGGGAACCCTGATCGACCAGGTTGTGGCCCGCATCGCT
This sequence comes from Candidatus Inrsubterrania sp., assembly GCA_039794325.1. Classification (GTDB taxonomy): domain Bacteria; phylum Nitrospirota; class Nitrospiria; order Nitrospirales; family UBA8639; genus JACKFE01. Next base: position 6,433 of record JBDIVP010000110.1, on the reverse strand, counting down.
CATCAGTCCCAGGCTGTTGGTCCACCATCCTCCGATAAATTCCGCCAGGATGATGATTCCATTTAACAGGAGACCGAGTTTGAGTCGCTGATCAAGGGGAGAAGAGGAAGCGTTTCCCTGAGCCATGAAAGTAGTTTCGCATGGACGCCTGTTCGGAACAAGCTACCGGCGTAAAATTCCGTTGAATGGTTGTGCAAGCAAGATGAGCGGGTCATCCGTCTTCCGGGCTGGGTGCCGGAAGGGAGGGGTCGGTCGGGAAAGATCTTGCCCGTGTCGGATCAAACCGCCATACCCCCGTGAGGCCGGTGATCACACCCGTCGCACAGCCCCTCTTTTACGGCGTTCCTCCCGGAAGGGGGGCGCCGTCAATTATTGGATGACGGTTGAACGGGCGTTTTGACCGACTCTTTTGTGGCATCGACCGCGGAATGCAGTCTGGATTTGGTCGCTTGAATGGTCCGTTTGGCTTCCTCCGATAAGGCATTGAGTGACTCTTTGGTTTGGCAAGCCACATCGGAGAATTCCTCCTGAGCGGTTTTGGCTCCTCTGGCGAGTCGATGCCGAAGTTGCGATCCAGACTCGGGGGTCAACAGGATAGCGGTTCCGGCACCTAATAAAAAACCGGCAACAAATACAAACGTATTGACCCACCCTGAATCTCCATCAACATGCTGATTGTCCATGATCAAATCCTCCAGCAATTATCGTATGGTTTTGGATTGCGATTTATTTCCGAAAGCCAGGGCCATGATGGCTGCTCCCAACAGGGCTCCTGAAGCAAAAATTAAACCGTAGGAAAGTCCGGTTCGTAGTTCCGGATAGGTTTCGAGAAGCCGACTCCACATCGGTCCTTCTTCCTGGAAATGGACATGTCCCTCCCAACCCAGATTGGTTTGAGGAGATGATGAATCCGTCATCGATTCTGAATCGGCAGAAGAGAGAGGGTTCATGTTCGCGACATTCATAAGACAGGCTCCAGTAACGCTAAAGGAAAATGTTGGAAAATCGTCCCGACCGACAATCCTATCATGTTGGATCGATGCTGCAGAGTCAAGCGTTGTCCGGTAAAGACGTTCTGCCAGGTATGTACCGTGAGATCGGGGGGAAGCGGCAGCCATGTGTCCCCCCACAGGGTTTCCCCGAGGGGGACATTGGAAGATTCGAATGACAATCTGGTTAGGAAGCGGGGAAACACGACCAGGCAATGATCAGTCTGATGGGTCCGCAGGAAGGTGCAGACATGCGCGGCTTGTTCGCCTTCAGCATGAAGCGGGCGATAGGTTCCGGCCAGAAAGAGGGACGGATGGCCATTGCGGAAGTGTAAGGCGGAGGTGGTGAGGAACAATTTGAGCAACCCGTCTTGCGGAGCCTGAAGAAGGCTCCGGATAAGCGACAATCGCTCTTCCTGCTTCAAACGCTTTTGCAGGGTATCCAGCCGCTCCTGATGTGCGGGAAAGTCAATGGGTGACCGGTTGTCCGGATCAACCAGGGTAAAATCCCATAGTTCCGTGCCTTGGTAAAAATCGGGAATGCCGGGAGCGGTAATTTTCAAGAGAACCTGAGATAATGCATTGTACAGGCCGTATCTGGCCAATCGACTCTGAAAGGGCAAAAAGTCCTGCAGGAATTTATTGTCGGGATTCAACCGCAAAATATGTTCAATAAACGATAAAACCGTCGATTCGTATTCCTCGTCGGGATTGAGCCAGCTCGTGTTGATTTTGGCTTCCTTGAGGGCCTTTACCATATAACCCTTGATGCGTTCCACAAATGCAGGATGTGTCGATTCATCCAAGGGAGACAAGGGCCAGACCCCCAGTAAGGTTTGGTACACCAAATACTCCTCGTTGGGACTGGGAACAATCTGATCCTCCAGCGTACGTTTGGCTTTTTTATTCAGCCGGCTCCACAGACGAAGTCGTTCCCCCCATTCCTTGGGAATTTCGGACAGGACGTTGATCCGTGCCCGCACGTCCTCACTTCGCTTGGTGTCGTGCGTGGAGGTGGTGGAGAGACTGTGAGGCCAATGAGCTGCCCGTTCCCGCATCAGGTGATGGAACTTATCGAGTGAAATACCGAAATGTTGCGGTTCACCGCCGACTTCATTGAGGGAAACCAGCCGGTTGTAAATGTAGAAAGCGGTATCCTCTACCCCCTTGGCCGTGACCGGGCTGGTTGTCTGTTGGAATTTCAGGACAAAGGGGCGGAGACTTTCCCAATCAAGATCCGGGAGATCCTGGGGTGATTTCAACAGGAGATCCCGGATGAAATCGAACACCAGATTGCTCATGGCGGGATTGCGCCCTTTCGCGCGGGCGACCGCTAATCGAATATAGGCCCGGTCTCTGTCGGAAGGGGGTTCGTCCGCTGTCGGTGAAATGTAGGTTCGATAAACCGGGAAACAGGCGATGATTTCCCGAATGGCATAGATCAGGTTGTTGAGGGTGAAATCCCGAGAACGGCGATTCCGTTCCGAAAGCACGTTCAATTGATGGCCGAGCGCGTTGATTTCTCCGGACATGGAGGTGGTCATGATCAGTTTCTTGCACTGGTAAATCAGGTCTTCATAAGGAAGGGATTGCTTGGTGAACCGGGTATACCACTGCGTGAGCGAACGTTCGTGGCGGGATTCGACAAAAATCTGATTGGCCAAGGTCAGAAAGTCATAACCCGTGGTGCCATGGATGGGCCAATCGGCACTCAGGTGTTCCCCCGAACCGAGAATTTTTTCCACAATGATGTAGAGGGATCGCCCGGATTCGTTCGAGGATCCTGCCATATGTTCAGCCGACCATTGCTGCCAATCCTGTAAATACCCCCTCGGATCATTTAACCCGTCGACATGGTCGATCCGGAGACCGGTCACTGCCCCTGAGGAAAGCAAGGAAAAGACTTGCTGATTGTATTCTTGGAATACGCCTGGTTGTTCCATGCGGATGGCCGCGAGTTGATTGATGTCGAAAAACCGTCGGTAATTGATTTCCTCGGCCGCCACGCGCCAATAGGCCAACCGGTAGGCTTGATTGCTGACGAGGGCATCCAGCGTATCAAAACTTCGAGTATTCCCCCGTTCACCGTTGATGATGCGGAGGTTGTCCATGATAAAGGCACGCAGCCGGTCGTTCTCGTGTGAGACCGCCGAGAGGCGACGACGTATGACCTCTTTTTCCCGGTACCGTTCGGCAATCCGTTCCGGATCGGTTTCCAGCCGGGAGGGCAGATGGGAAAGGGCGGTGATGATACTCAGGTATTCCAAAAGATGTGGGTCGGCGTCATCGAATTGCTGGTGCAGGTCCTCCGACCGGAGGGCGAGGATTTGTGTCCAGGTGCAGGGATCCAGGGGAAACTGGTGTTCATAATACTGGAGGTAAAACCGGCCATCCTCATATTGCAGAAGAATCTCCTGATTTTCCAGGACAATGCCGTATTGATCCCCTAAAATGGGCAGCAGAACCTTATTTAATAACTCATCTTTGACAGGCGTCCAATCGATGTCGAAGTAGTTGGCGTATCGGGATGCCGGGCCGTTTTCCAGGACATCCTGCCACCAGGGGTTGGCGGAGGCGTCGATGCCCATGTGGTTGGGGACCACATCCAGAATTTGGCCCATCCCGTGCTCGCGGAGGGTTTGAATCATGATCTGATAATCTTCAGGCGTCCCCAATTCGGGATTGAGTGAGGTTGGGTCCACGACATCATAGCCGTGCATGCTTCCTGGGGCGGATTTAAAGTACGGGGAGGCATACAGGTCACTGATTCCCAGTTTCCGTAGATAGGGAATAATGCGTGCCGCATCCGAAAACGTGAAGGCCCGATTAAACTGGAGACGATAGGTGGCGAGGGGAATGCGGGGAATCGGCATGATTCCCCCGATCAGGAAGAGGGAGGCGTGCTGGAAACAGCCCGTCCTCCATACGATTGGCCACGGGGTAAGACGGTGAGGCCTGCTTTTCCAATCGTCGAGCGGCGGGCTTCGCGGCCGGTTTGCAGTCCGAGTTTCGTACCCCCTTCAAGTACGTTGAACCGGTCGATGATACAGCGGCGGAGATGGCATTTGGGACCGATTATGGTCCCGTCGAGAATAATGGATTCTTCGATGATGGAGCCTTCTCCGATACGGACATTTCGGCCGATGATGGATTTGGTGATTTTGCTGTCGACGACAAGGCTTCCCTGGCCGACCATAGCATCATCCAGTTGGGATCTAACCAGGCTGGCCACCGGCTCAACGGATGCGTCGGTGATAATGGGCCACCGGACATTCCGTAAATCGAAGATCGGAGCTTCGCCTAACACGTCCATGTTGGCCTCCCAATAGGCATCGAGGGTGCCCACATCCCGCCAGTACCCCCATTCTTCATAGGGGTGGATTCCAGGAACGACATTGTCCAGAAAGTCATACGCCATCACGCGATGGGACTTGATCAAGGATGGGATGATGTCCCGTCCGAAATCGTGGGAACCCGCTTTGCTGGCATCCTGCTCGAGAGTTCTGATGAGGGTATCGACATTAAAGATGTAATTGCCCATGGAGCTGAAGGCCATGTCCGGGTTCCCGGGCATGGATTTGGGGGAAGCCGGTTTTTCTTCAAACCCCACGATTTGGGAATCGGAGGTCACCTCGATAATGCCGAATCCTTTGGCCGACTGAATAGGAACCGGGAGGGCAGCCACCGTGACCTCCGCTCGATGGTCCAGGTGAAACTGAATCATTTGCCGGATGTCCATCCGGTAGATATGATCGGCCCCGAAGACCGCCACCAGACCGGGGGCAAAATCATGAAGCAAATTGATGTTTTGATACACGGCATCGGCCGTGCCCTCATACCATTTTCCCCGCCCTTTCATTTGAGGGGGGACGACCGTGATAAAAGTTTGTCGACTCGGGCCGCCGAAACGCCAGGTACGGCGAAGGTGTTCGATGAGCGATTGGGAGCGGTATTGGACGAGCACATACATGGCCAGGAGGCCGGAATTCACGAAATTGCTCAGCACAAAGTCAATGATGCGGTAGGTTCCGGCAAATGGGACGGACGGTTTGCTCCGTTGTTCGGTGAGGGGCATGAGCCGTTCCCCTTTACCGCCGGCCATGATCATGGCCAGGACCTTTTGAGGGGCCCGTTCGCCGGGGGTGGCGCGTCGCTGGGATGAACCGGATTTTTTCATAGATCGGAGTGGTGCAGGACGACTTCTTTGGATTCCTCATGGGGTTGGGGTGAATAGATGCCTATCTTTCGCTCCAATTCCGCGATGGTCTTCTGTTGCCGGCTGATCAGACGGCTTTTTTTAATTTGAGAGGGTATGGAGGCCAAGACGGTCAGAATGACGCCACAGGCCAGCGCCGATAACAAGACCACGACCAATGAACCCTCAAACTTCCAAGAAAAGAAATGAATGACGATCGGGTCGGCGTTTTGCAATGAAAATGCAACGGCGAAAAATAGAATTAAAATAAAGGCGATCAAGACAGCGTACATAAGATATGATATGCTAACATATTCCTTTAGTTAACACAGTCCCTATCCGTTGGCAATGCCTCAGAAGCAATTACCCTATCAACGATTATTGGATGCCCGAGAGTGGGACCCGTTTGCCGTTCTTGGGCCTCATCAGGATGGGCCGGCCGGCAAGGGGCAGATACTCGTTCGCGTGTTTTTACCGGAAGCCGCCCAGGTCATGTGCATGACCGGTCGAGATGCCCCTTCCGTCAAACCGATGGAGTTGGTTCACCCGGGCGGGGTGTTTGAGGCGGCGTTTCCCATCCCATCCTTTAATCAGCCCTACCAACTACGTGTGATGACCCACGATGGGAAGGTGAGCCATCGGTATGATCCTTATGCCTTCGCTCCGGTTCTTTCGGAATTTGACCTTCATTTGTTCGGAGAAGGCAAACTTTTTAGAGCCTATGAAAAATTGGGCGCCCACCCCTGCGTCCATCAAGGGATCAAAGGCGTGAATTTTGCGGTATGGGCTCCCAATGCCCAGCGGGTCAGTGTCGTGGGAAATTTTAATGAATGGGACGGCCGCCGCCATCCCATGCGTGTTCGGGGAGGAGTAGGGATTTGGGAATTATTCATCCCCGAGCTTGATGCCGGAGAATTCTATAAATTTGAAATTCTTCCGCAAAACGGGGAGGGCCCTTTTACGAAAGCCGATCCCTGGGCTACAGCGGCGGAATTGCGTCCCAAAACCGCGTCGGTGGTGTGGAATGTCTCCGAATATCAATGGGGGGATCGGGAGTGGATGGCCGCACGGTCTCAACAGAACCCCTTGTCCAAGCCCCTTTCGATCTACGAAGTGCACCTTGGATCCTGGAAACGGAAATTTGACGAAGGCTGCCGGTGGTTGACCTATCGGGAATTAGCTGAAACCCTGGTGCCCTATGCCAGGGAAATGGGCTTCACCCACTTGGAGTTAATGCCGGTTGTGGAGC
>JBDIVP010000109.1:0-11095 GCA_039794325.1 Candidatus Inrsubterrania sp. | reverse complement strand
TGTCTGTCGACAACTGGTCCTTCCCTCCATCCAAAAGGAACGTCCGGAGGTGGTCGGAGTATCCATCGGCACGCAGATGCAGTTATTTGCAGGCCTGACCTTTTGCAAGATGATCAAGACCGAGTTTCCCGAAATTCATGTGACGGTCGGTGGAAACGTCATTACCCGCTTGCAGGAGGAGTGGCCTAAGCACTCCGAATTTTTCAAGCAGATTTTTGATACGGCCATATTATATGAAGGGGAGCATGCCCTCCTGTGGTTGTTGGAAGCCTTGGCCGATGAACGGACGTGGGAGCAGGTTCCCAATCTCATGTGGTCCAAGCAGGACGTCGTACAGGTCAATCCCGAGGTCTATACGGAGAAGACCACGGCTCTGCCGTTGCCCGACTTCGACGGTCTTCCGCTGGACTCATACTTTGTACCCGTTCGGATTCTTCCCTATCTTGCCACGCGAGGATGTTATTGGGGGCGATGTACCTTCTGTGACCATGGCCAGGGGTATTTTGATCAATATCGAGGCAAGCCGGCCCATGATGTGGTTCGGGAAATCAAGGCTCTGAAAGAAAAGTTCCATGCGGATCATTTCCTGTTTTCCGATGAATCATATCCCCCAGCCTTGTTTAAAAAAGTCACCCAGTTGTTGATTGAGGAGCAGGTCAACATCAAATGGACGACGTTGATCCGATTTGAAGAATCCCTGCAGGATCCGAAAATCTGGCAACAGGCGGTCGAGTCCGGTTGTTGTACGTTGTATTACGGCATGGAATCGGCCAATGAACGGGTGTTGGAATTAATGGATAAACATGCGCGCAAGTCCGTCATCGAAAATAACTTGCGCGAAGCCGCCAAGGCCGGTATCTGGAATCATGTTATGGCGTTTTATGGGTTTCCGGGGGAAACTCGGGAAGAAGCCGAAGAAACCAGGCAGTTTCTGTTGGATAACAAGCGGGTCATCCATTCGGTGGAAGTCTTTTATTTCGTGGCCTATCGGCATACGCCGATGGTCAGGAATCCTGATAAATTCGGCATTACGATTCACAAGCAAGATGAGTATGACATGCCGTTGGACTATTACTATACCCTCAACGAACCTGGGGGATTAACGTGTTTGGAGGCCATGCAATTGGCCGAAGAGTTTTATCAGCACGACTTTGAATCCTGGGCCGTCCGGGTGAATGCCCGTGAACATGTTTTCCTTTATATTTCCAAGTATGGGACCAATTATCTGCCCCAGATTTATGCCTTGAAAGCCGGTCAGGAAATTCCCCGAACCGATGGGGTGCAAGGTCTCATTACCTGGCCGGTTGCCCACGCCCCATCCGAAAAAACCACCCAGAATGAACCGGGCATGTCACGGGTAGTCAGCCATTCGGCTCCTCAAGCACCCTGAAAGGACAGGTGATATGCCAGTGGATGTTGCCATGTGCCCTCCGTTCTGGTTGGACGGCAGAAAATTCGGAAAGGGGGAGGGGGCGTATCTGGGTTCCTAATGCGTGGATAGGGTTACGCCTGGGACTTGCTGTGCAGGTATTGCCGAAGGATTTCAAAGGCAGCCTGAATCTCCTTGGTTTTTGATTCGCCTTTTTTGTACATTTGCATATATTTGCCTGGATTGTTGGTGAGGCCGGCGTAACGGGCCGGATACCAGAGTCGGCGGGCTTCTTGATACCGGCTGGTTAAGTCATCAAGAGAAAAGGGTTCTTTCAGGTTCAGAACCTCCATGGCTTCCTGAACGGTTTGGGGTAATGATGATGTCACAAAACACCTCAAAAGACGGATATTTCAGCGCTCCACAATTCCTCCAGGCTTTTTCCCCGTCCGGATGCCAATGTGTCAGGAGCATGAGAGATTTGTCAATCTGCCAATTGCAACGTCGGCCCGTGCCCTGTGGTTATGTCTAAAGAAATTCCCCTCTTACAGGCTCCCAGGGTTTTGTCGCCGACCGATTATCGGGAAGTCCTAAAGCGGGAAATGGATGGAGGCAAAATCCCTCTGAGTCTGGGAAAAGCCTGCCCCGTGAAGTGTGAATTCTGTTACGAGTTGGATCATTCCTACCGTGAAACGCTGGATCCTCCCAAAACCACACAGGATGATTGGGAGTTTATTCTGAACTACATCAATTCCAAGCCGACCGATCCTTTGCAGTTCTGGTGTTTGGGCGGAAATGAATATATGGAATGGACAGATCTTTTTCTTCACCCGAAGGCGATGGAATGGGTTGAAGATTTCCTCAAGTATACGGACAAAAATATTCAATTTTTCACTGTCGGCTTTGTGCATGTTCCCAAAATTCATCAACTGGTGGAGCGCTATCCGGGTCGGATTAATTTTGAATTATCCGTCATAACCTTAGGAAGGTATCGGCAACGGTTGATGCCTCATGCCCCTTCGGTTAAACACCTGGTCAAAGTTTTGGATGGACCGGCGGTATCTTCGGCGAATTTCTATGCGTTTGATCGTGACACCATGTCCGAAGATGCGGTCGCGATAGCCCGGATCAATTCAAAATGCGTGTTATGGATGGGATGCCTGACACCCGTCAAAGGGATTCCTGAAGACACCGCCGCCTTGATGCGGCAGGGGAGGGAGTCTCTCCCCGATGAAGCCGAGAAAATTTATGATGCCGGGTTACCCAACTTGACCACGATTCATACAGAAGCCTATGTGACGGCGTTTTTAAACCGGAAACGTATTCTCAGTCTGTTCGACAGTCTGGAGCTGGAGCGAAGGGATCCGGTTGTCATGGCACGGAGTGTCCATAAAATTCTCACCATGTTTCGGAAAAACCGCGCCAAATTTCTTCAGATACCCAATGCGACCCTCGGGGGGGATTCCGATTGCACGGTCTTGTTGACCTTGAACGACATTGCCCGCTGTGTACGCCATGAAAAATATGTGTATATTCCTCAATGTGTCGTGGAATCCGGTCGGGGAATCGGCCGGGATATTGCCGGGGTCACGGTGAACGATTTTACCCAAAAAACCGGCGTGGCGGTTCGTCTCCTACGAAAAATCGACACCAAGTTTGCCAATAATCGATTATACCGGAATGGATCTCTCCGCAATTATGTCGAAGACTACGTGCATAACCCGTTGGCACGACAGTATGAACAGTACTCATTGTCAGCGTAGTGTTCTTGTTGACCGTTTCTTGAAGGCAAAGGAAAATCCCATGAGGCAGCGGGGGATATTTTGCGCGGGCCTAATGAGGGAATCGTATGGATACCGATAAGCGCTGGCTGCAGTTTTATCAGGCGGATGTCTTTACGGACGCACCCTTCGGCGGCAATCCGTTGGCCGTGTTTCCCTCGGCGGGCGATTTGACCGAACGGGAGTTTCAACAGATCGCACGGGAAATGAATCTGTCCGAGACGGTGTTTGTCTTGCCGGCCAACGACCCCAAAGCCGCGGTCAAGCTTCGCATCTTTACCCCGACCCGTGAAATACCCTTCGCCGGTCATCCTGTGGTGGGCACCTTCTATATTTTGGGGATGCTCAACCAAATCGATCTCCATGAGCCGGTAACGAAAATTTACTATGAATGTAACTTGGGGACGTTTCTACTCGAGATCATTGTTTTGAAAGGAAAAATTGAATTGCTGATTATGTCGCAACCTCATCCGGAATTCATCGAGGTTGTTCGAGGGCCGGAGGCGGTGTATGAGGTGGCCAAGGCCCTGGGCATTCAGAAATCGGTCATTTTGGATCACATGTTTCCATTGGAAACGGTTTCCACTGGTTTGCCGGTATTAATCGTCCCGTTAAAATCCCTGACTGCCGTCAAATCCATCGAAGTCAATCAGGCCCTGATTCTGGATGTCTGTTCCCGTTGGGGAGTGGCTGGGATATTGGCCTTCTCCACCATGACGGTGGAAGAAGATGCCAGTGTCCATGCCCGTATGTTTGCCGATCCTATCGGTATCTGCGAGGATCCGGCTACCGGCAGTGCGGCGGGGGCTTTGGGTGCGTATGTGGTGAAAAACGGGGTGGTGGAAGTGGCGCCGACTACCGAAGTCGTCATTGAGCAGGGTTACGAAATAGACAGACCCTCTAGAATTCTGGTTCAGGTTTTTTCGGATGACGACATTATTAAAAGCATTAAGGTCGGCGGGCAAGCGGTGATGGTTGCGGAAGGAAGGATAATTTATTAGAGCGGAGGAATGGCCTGTGGAAACTACGCGCCTGTGGGTGGTTACTTGTTCAACTCTCCGATGATGTGCCCGATTTCCGGAAGAATAAGGCGTTCCATGGCCAACCTGACGGCTCCTTCCGACCCGGGTATGGAAAAGATGACATGAGGGCCCCGAATTCCGGCGGTGGCTCGGCTAAGCATGGCCGGAGATCCAATCTCTTTGTAACTCAAATAGCGGAAAATTTCACCGAAACCTTCCAAACGCTTTTCTAAAAAACCATCCACTGCCTCATAGGTCGAATCTCTTTTGGAGATTCCCGTCCCCCCGTTGATAATAATCACTCGACTGTCTTGTCCTGGTTTGGTCTCCTCATGAAGTTGATGCAAAATCTCCGACGGTTCATCCTTGATGATGCGATAATGCGCAATCCGATGCCCTTGTTCCTCGAGCAGGTGGCAAAGTAATTTGCCGCTCGTATCGGTTTCCTGCGTCCTGGTGTCACTGCAGGTAAGGATGACACAAAAAAGGGAGAGAGGGGCATGTGCCTTATGGGAAACATGGGAAGGATGGTTGGGGTGCGACTCATGGGGGTGGCCATGAGCCGGTGAATGTGCACTCATTGTCATTCAGGTTTGCATGCTCAGAATCGGAGCTAGGACCAGACTGAATCCGGTTTCAGTTGAGCCGCAGGTTGCCCCTTTTGAATGTGTTCATCCAGGATGACGGGAACATCGGAGTCCTTGACCTGGGAATACCAGGTGCCGGTTGGGTACACCACCACATTCGGACCTTGTTCGCAGGGGCCTAAACATGTGGTGCCGGTGACCAGAACTTCCCCGGGAGGAACGCCACGTTCGATGAGTCCCATATTGAGAGCCATTAGAATATTTTGGGCTCCAGCCGCTCCACAGGAAGGCTTAGGATGCCCCGGTGGGCGGGAATTAGTACAAACCAGGATATGATATTTAGGTTTTGGCATAAATCCTCCTTCCTCGACAATGATGTTGGTGAAAGTGCGCTATAATTGCAAGTTGCAGAAATAAGACCGTGGCTATCGGGGGCGGAAGAGATCCCACATTTCCGCACATTCACCGGGAAGCTTCCAATGGCGTACCTCGGTGGCGATCCAATCCAAATAGTGTTCTTTAGGCTTGAATTTGCCGATGGCGTTGGCCACATGGGTGGTGACAAACTCCTTTTGTCCGTCTTCACGGAAAACGTTGACTTCCACGTGCCGAAAGGCGCCTTCCGGAAGGTCTCCTTCGAATTTGTCCAGTTCTTTCACATCCTCGTCCGTAAGGTCAAAAACCGCCCCCCAAACCCGTTCCCCCTGTGAAGGGACGACCGTCGCCAACCCGCATCGCCATTGATTGGACCACCGGCCGAACTGAATCGTATGGTCAGGCAGGTAGGCGTGAAACAAAAATTTGTGTTCCGGAGCACGTCGTTTCAATTGGGTGGGATTCAGATTGTCGCCATAAATGAAAAAACGCATGGGGTTGTCCTACGTCACAGAATTGGTAAAAGAGAAGTAGTATTACCATATTGCCTTTGCGGACTGTCAAGGATGGTTGCCTGACGGTTCAGGAGGACCCCACCTGTGGAGCGGAATTATCTTTTAGGGATCAGACGTAGTTGTCGGGCGGATTGATCGAGGTGGACGAGAAACCGATCAAAAAAACTGAGCCCCAGTAATCCGTCGATCCCTTCGGGTAAATTCGGAATGGTATGGATGACGACATGAACATTTTCCCGTCCGGCGTTTCCCACCCGAAGGGTGTTGACGATTCCCATTTGTGCCTGGACGTTTCCCCCTGCCGTAAACAATTGTATGGGTGAATTGTTTGCGTGATGGGTGATGCCCGCATCAAAGGCCAAATCTTCGGAAATGGTTGTAAAGGTTGCCCCGGTATCGACAATCAATGCGGCCTGATGCAGGTCATTCAATTCCACACGGGCCACCCATACGCCTCCGAGTCTTTCCAGCGGTATCACCGTTTCTTCTGTCCCTGGCGTGAGGGATCCCGCAGGATGAAGCGGAGAGAGTCCCGACGGAACAGGAAAATCGGGGGCGAGGTGTTTGAGCATGCCCTGTCCTCCAGCCACCACCCCGATCGTCGAAAGAGCAAAAATCACTGCAGTCCGGCTCATGAGTCCCAATGAGCGTCCCTCCGTGAAAAATACTAATGAAGGTGATGTGGTTGTCGATTCATATGATTTACTTTCGGCTTTGAGGCACCTGCCCTTAATGGCAAAAACTATTGCAAATTGGTTGCAATTTTATTGACAGAAAAATTCTGCTTTGGTACGTTCTGCCTCCTCTAACCTTCTCCAAGATGTGCATGACGATGATTGATCGCAAGGGTGACGCCGGATTTCTCAAGATCATCGGGTTGATAATTCTTGTGCTGTTGTCCTCGTTTACGATGGGACATGCATTGGAAATTCATCACCTGTTCGCGGAAGTCGATCATGACGGACACGAACATTCGGAGTTTGATTTGTGCCAATGGGTCCAATCCCATACTGCCGGTTCTCTGATCGGTCAAGAGCCCCCTCTCCTGGCCTTACATGATCATATCGGTCTTATTGAATCGCCCCTTATCCGGTTCGTCACGCTACGCATTCCTATCTTTCGTGACTCTCGCGGGCCTCCTTCCTCCCTAACGCCGTAAGCCTTTTTTCACCCTTTAATCGGTCTTTTCGTCGTCGTTTCTTTTCGGAGACGATGATGCCAATTTCCCTCGTCACGAGGTTGGAATGGATATGGGCCGGCCATTTTCGTCGGAGTCGAATCAGATGTTATTTGTCAACCTGAAATGGGGATTGTTCTGTCTACTGGTAGGGCTGTGGGTCAGTTGGGAAATCGTTGGGCCTATGTCCTTTGCCCGTTCAGAGACCACCGAGGTGAAGGCGGGAGTGTGGGTGGTCACTGGTATCGTTCAATCGGAAGATTTGAGTCGAATTGGTCAGGCCAAAGTGGAGCTACGGGACCAGGAAGGGCAATTGATCGAAACCCAGATCAGCAACAGTGCCGGCGAATTTGTGGTGTCTCCTCCCCAGCCGGGAATTTATTCCATTAGCGCGGTCCAGTCGACATTGTCCAGTGAGTCGGCCATTATCACCGTTGAACGAGAACCGATTATTGCAGTAACTCTGACCTTGGCGCCACGCCGGGAAATTACCCTGGAGGTCGTGGCACCGCTTCCACCCATTCATCATAAAGCGTCCAGCGAGATTGTTTCGGTTAGTCAGAAGGACATTGAAGAATTGCCGAGAGGCAATAATATTGAATTGCAGGATGTTCTGTTAACCCTTCCCAGTGCGGTCAATGGAGGATTAAGGCAGGTCCATATCCGGCAAGATCATGCCAATCTGCAATTTCGAATTGATGGGGTACCGATACCTGATACCGTGTCTTCCGTCTTTACGGACGTCATTTCTCCGAGGACATGGGAACGGGCGGATGTCATTCTTGGAGGTCCTGAAGCCCAATTCGGGAATAGAACGGCAGCGGTGATCGATATCACGACCAAAAGTGGAACGAAGCCCGGCATGGGGTCGGTTCAAATGTTTGGCGGATCCAATGAAACCCTGAATCCAACGATCGAATACGGAGGGACAGTCGGATCGACCTTTCGATACTACCTGCAAAATAGTTATACATCGACCAATCGTGGATTAAACCCTCCAACCCTGGGCAAAACAAATTTTCATAATCAAAGCAACCGGAATCAAACCTTTCTCCGTGGAGACTGGCAGTTTGATAATCGAAACAATATTACCGCGTTATTTTTAAACTCCATTGCCAAATATCAGATTCCCACGCGGCCCGACCTGGATCCGAATGACGATCTCGTTGATTTGATTCAAGCACAAAATCCTGCCTTTACCCCGGTGTCCTCGAAACACATTGATGAGTTTCAAAAGGAAACGAATCAATATGGTCATCTGGTGTGGCGCCATGACCTCGGTGCCTCCCGTTATTTCAGTTTGGCCGGGTATGTTCGTCACACCCGGGCTACCTTCGTCACCGATCCGTTGAATGTTCTGGCGTATAACGACGATCCGGATGAACCATTTTCCGCTGGAAATCAGGACCGGTTTGCCTATTCAGGGGGAATCCGGTTTGATTATACCCATCGGATCAATTCCCAACATCTCATAAAAGCCGGTTTTCAAATTGACCGGACTCAGGCTGTGAATAAGACCCGCCTTTCCGCCTTTGCCAGAGATGGGGCGGGTGATCCTACCGGAGGAGTAATTTCCCGTGATGCCGACAGCCGGACAGTGGGATGGAGGGAAGAAGTGTGGATCCAGGATCAATGGACACCTTGGAAAAAATGGACGTTTAATCTGGGGCTCCGCTTCGATCAGATTCAAGGATTGACTCATGAAGGGCAGTTGAGTCCCCGTGTGGGGGCCAATTATGCGATCACTCCGAATCATGTCGTTCGTGCGTTTTACGGGAGATTATTTACTCCGCCGAATTTGGAGGCGGTGAGGTTTGTTCAACTCAATACCATCGGAACCACCGCCGAACCGGAAAACTTGACGAATCGGACCGTGAAGCCCGAGCGGGCACATTATTTTGAAGTCGGCTCTTCTCACGCGCTGGGGGAATCCGTGACGGTGGAAATCACGGGCTTTTATAAATTGAGTAAAAATTTGTCCGATGCCGGACAATTTGGAACCACACCTTTGTTGAACTTTTTCGCATTTGAGCGGGGATGGCAACGGGGTGTGGATCTTACCATCAAGGCCAAATTATTTGAGAAATTAAGTGGCCGTGCCCATGTCGCCTGGGGGCAATGCCGTGGAAAAGGCCTGCAATCAGGGCATTTTTTGTTGGAACAGAGCGAAATTGATGACATAAACAGTGGTAACGGGGTTTTTTGTGACCATATGCAGCTGGTGACAAGTTCGGCCGTTCTCACGTATCGTCCGTTTCAAGGAACCACGATTACTGGTCAAATGTTATTCGGTTCGGGGTTACGGACTGCGGAACCGGGAGGAAAAACCAATGCGACGAATAGTCCGTCTCATACCACCTACAATTTGTCCTTTAACCAAGTGGTCACCTTCGGAAAAAGTACTACCATGGTATTGGGATTTGATGTGATTAATTTGCTTGATCAACATGTCTTTTTGAATCAAGGAGAAGGCAGCATTGGATTGGGCGTTTCCCATGCCAATATGCCACGGTCTTTTTTCTTTCGAGGTCAATGGTTTTTTAACGGATGACATCGGGAAATTATTGGACAATGATGCGAAATTTCCAGAAATGGGTGAGAGTGCTGGGGTATGGGATATGGGTGGGGTGGGGTTTGATGGTGAATTTGGCATTTGCCGAAGATCCGGACGAGTCGGAATTATCCACACATCAGGCGGATCATGATGCCGATGATGCCGACATCGAAACGCTCCCCATGGTGCACGTGCATGGCCTTCGATTGAACAAGGACCAGCAATTTGGACCGGTTCCGCAAAAAACTCCATGGCCGACCATTCCGCCTGCCTTGGAGGGGCGCGATTTGGATGACTGGTTGAAGGCCAAGATTCTGGTTTCTAGGACGGGACAACCGACCGTGGTCATTACTCATCCGGCCGCCAATCGTGAATTAACCCTTGTCAGTTTGGAAGCTCTTCAACAATGGACATTTCTTCCTCAGATGGCAGGGGATGATCCTGTCGATGGGGAAATCGATATTCGTGTACATTTTCGGACCAAATAAGTTATCAGTGAATTTCCCCTCTTCGTAAGAGATCCTGCCCAACTTTTTGTGGGGTTCCTTCCCCGGATTTGAATTGGGTTCGGCTTTGTTCATTTGACGGACCATCCATTGGGTTCACCTGGCCCCGTGGCGGATTCCCTCCTGCAGTGAACGCGGGTGGACTACCTCTTATTTTCTGGTTGGGAAGTCCGCCTCCTTTAAGCCTGCTGCTTAATAAAATAGGTCTTCCGTGGAATGGGCTTTTTCCCATGGATGGATTCCATCTTACCAATGGTCGGAAAAATTTAATTATTTTACGCCTTCTCATTTGTCCTTAACGTCTATTCTTTTAAAATCCTGGTATTTGTTCTAATGGAAGAGGGGGTAGTTGTCGAAATGGTTTGCGTGAGATGAATGCGGTTTTTGCAATTTTATACCCCTTAATGACTAAAGGAAGGGGCGGGGATTCCATGAAAAACGATCAAGCGTGCATAACTGATATGCGGAGTTTGGTGGAACGCTCTTTGCGAGTATCACCCTTCAAGAAGAAAATATTATTAGACTGTGCGAAAGTCAAAGGAGGCTTTCGAAATGCTCGAATTTTGGGGTGATCTAAAGGGAACGGCCGGTGTGGAATATGCCTTGTTTCTGAGCTTGATCGGCATGGCCATCATGGGGGTTCTTCAGGTTCTGGGGTTGGAATTGCAGCAGGTCTTTGGTTTCATCAATGGAAAATTGCAAACGGTGCAGTTGATCCATGAAATCGGCAACAATCCCTGAAATCGACGAATGACTGCAGAATAGGAGACGCTTCCTCGCCCACTTACCTACGCGATCTGAAGCCGTTTGGCCCATCACGGATGAATTTCTAAATAAAGATGCACCTACCCTGAGGAGCGTGATGTTGTCGCGGATCCGTCGGGGGGCAGGGAAAGGTTCCTCGCGAATTTTCCATTCAAGTCTCGGATTTGACCAGCCGAAAATTTTCAAAACATCCGGGGAGGCGTTATGCTCTTGAAGTGTGTCTTATTATGCCTGGTGGGAATGTTGGTAGGTTGTGAATCTGCGACGGTCAGATATACGTCTATGCATGTTGGCGAAATGCCTAAGCATGGTTCCCCAGATGATGCCTTATCCCAAATTTCCTCTAAGGATTCAGGTCGATCCGGAGATCCCCTGCTAATGTCCATCAGTTATCAAGAACGGACCCCTCAGGAACAATCGTTGGTTGTGGACCCCTTCCCGACG
>JBDIVP010000108.1:0-11099 GCA_039794325.1 Candidatus Inrsubterrania sp. | reverse complement strand
GTTCTTTTTGCGTCCCCCACGCATCGGACGATATCGTAGTCTCGCGGCAACATTCCAAAATTTGCGTCACAGCAAAAAATAAATTCGATGTGATGCGTGGCGAACCACTCCACCTCTTTGATCAGACGATCCATGCCGAACTTGAACACCTTGGAAGCAATCGCCGATCCCCAATCACAAAAGGTACACGCGAATGGACACCCGCGGTTGGTCTCCCATAACGCCAGCCACTTGCTGTCAGGATTCTCCGCCATAAGGGGAAGAAACACATGGCTCAAATATGGCGAAGGATATAATTCCAGATCTTTCGCCCGCCCTCCCCGTGGGTGCGTGATAAACTTGCCGTCCTCTTCCAGGTAACTAACGGCTGGAATGTCATGCCATGCTTTCTCCATATATCGCTCAATTATCCGCGAAAAAACCTGCTCTCCTTCGCCATGACAGACCAAGTCAATGAAGGGGTTGTGGCGAAGGAACTGTTCGGCTTGATCAGGAACCTGAGGTCCTCCAAACACGATGACGGTTTGTGGGTTCCTTTCTTTTAAGACTTCCGCTATGGCCAGGGACAACCGAATATTCCACACATACGCACTGAAACCCACCACATCCGCGGAATGGAGGTGTTCAACTGCTTCGTGAACGGCCATTCGCGAATAGATGGGGGATAGAAACTG
Source organism: Candidatus Inrsubterrania sp. (assembly GCA_039794325.1). Taxonomy (GTDB): domain Bacteria; phylum Nitrospirota; class Nitrospiria; order Nitrospirales; family UBA8639; genus JACKFE01. The sequence continues at coordinate 10,425 of JBDIVP010000108.1, read as the reverse complement.
CAGTGCGCCGGCATTCTCGGCATTCTCCAGAGCATAGGCCTGGAGCAATCCGACTGAATAGGGAAGATAATTCTGGCCTGAAAAACTGTTGTTAATCTGGACCAATCCGACAATGGTTTTGTCTGTCACGAAGGCATCTCCTGTCTGTGGTCCGTCGTTCGCAATCGAACATTACCTTTCACAGGCACCGACTTTCCCCGCCATCGACGACCAAACACGATCCGTTCATGTAACTAGCCAAGTTGGAACAAACAAAAGTAACCACCGACCCGATTTCTTCGGGTGTTCCAGGTCTTCCCAGTGGACATTTGTCATGAATAACCGCAGAAAATTTCTCGGGCTCCTCGCGCTTGAATCGTCCCCAATCATTTTCCTCGGTCAATATAGTTCCGGCGGCAATACTGTTAAAGGTCAACCCATCTCCGACGAGTCTGGCGTCTCTGGCCAACGTTTTCATCAACGTGATCTCGGCAGTCTTGGCAACGGCATACCATGGCCGGCCGGTTCCCTCTCGCCCTTGAATCGAGGCGATCGTGACCACGCGCCCCCATTTTCGTTTTCTCATTAATGGAATGGCTTTCATCGTAAATCGCAGCGCCGCCAGAACATTCAACGAATACACACCCATCCACTGCTCTTCCGGGTATTCTTCAATGTCGCCCTCCACGCGTTGCCCCCCTCCTCCAACGTTGTTTACGAGGATGTCGAGGGTTCCCCACTGTTGCATCATTTGTTCCCAGGCCTGATCAATCTGTGAACTGTCCATGACGTCCACGCGAAGACCCAAACAACCGTTTCGCCTTTTCGTCAATTCGGCTACGGTATTCTCAAGCGGGGATGCGGTTCTTGCACAAATCGCCACTTGACATCCCTCATCGGCCAGAGCCAACGCAATGGCTTTTCCAATTCCATAACTTCCGCCGGTTATCAAGGCCCGTTTTCCTTGAAGACCGAGTTCCATGTTACCGGGGCTCCCAAATGACATAATTGTAGGCTTCATGAAATAAACTGCCGAAATACACACGATGGGCTTTTTGAATGACAATGCGACCCTGGCTTTGCAACTCGCGAAGGAACGGCCAGAAACCCCGCAGATAATTTCGCTTTTCATGATATTTGATCGCCAAATAATCCAGAAGATTCATAGGATCATAGAACTCATAGATCGGCTCGATATGGATGCATCGTTTTGGTTTTTGCCGCAACAAATAGTCCACGAACGGAGTAAACCGTCCTCCGACTTGCTCCAGCGCGCAGACCGTCAAGACGACACCGTCGGCATTCAAGCTGAAACGGTCATCGGGCTGAAAGAAATTGAATTTTCTGGATTCCATGTTCAACCGATGGACACTGGCGATCTCCCGAATCAAGCCGAGTGAGTGTTCCGCCCAGTCCAGTCCGACCAGTCGCACGTTCGGATTGATGTCGGCTAGCGCGACCAAATTGAATCCGCTCCCACAGCCGAATTCGTACACAACGGCAGCATCCGAACAGTAGGTTTGGAAAAGCCACTCACGAAACCGGTCAAAAAAGCGATACTCAAAGTGAGGACTCTGCGGTCGAATATATCGTTGCTCAAACCGCATGATCGGCGTGGCACTCATGAAGTCCGGGACCAAACCCGTTCGGGAGAAGTGTTTATTGGCGAATCTTTCCGCCTGTGCTTTCCAGGCAAGTTCCCATATGGCTTGCCGATGGTCTCCCACTCTCTGAAGTGTTGGACTTTCGAGCGTCTGCAGCACCTGCAGCACCACGCGGTCCTTCTCAGCCTCGTTTAAAGAATAATAAGACAAATCGTTCCCGTCGTCGGGAATCGAAAGCCTGGCCTCTTTTTCTTCAACTCCCAGTACCGCCGACAACTTCATGCCGGTAATCGCTTCACTCATCACGCACGCTGCCACTGTGCCCTCTTTTCTTCTTCATAGGTGACGAATTGCGTCTGCTCATCCCTTCAAGACCAAATTCCTGTAGGTACAGATACCGGTTGCTCAAATCAACACCTTCTCGCTGTACAGATGCGAAGCAATCACCTCAGGCTTCAAGGAAAAAGTTACCCTGATGTCTCGAGAAACCTGGCATCCCCGGTCGACAGAAAAAGAATTGGATCTGCAATCAACTGATGTCTCCTGGAAAAAGTCTGTGCATCATGTCAAGAAGAATAGGATTCCGCATGGCATGCAAAAATTGAATATCCAGCTTGTGAGGATTTGTCACCGGGGTTAGAGTCCCATCTTTAAAGGCATCAAGTTCTTCTAATGCAACAATCGGTTCCTCACATTCCCACTCCGTGTAGCCATCCTGAACGATGCAATAATCTTTGTCTTGAAAAAATGCCAGATGATTTTCTGTCATAAGAAAGTTTCTTTCGAAACTTCCCTGAATACATTCGACTTATTAGCTCCCACTTTTCAAAACCCAACCGCGATAAAGTCAGACAGTACTCCAAGACTTATTAATACATGTCCCGCCCCTGTGCGGCTCCTCCTCGAACACACCACACATAATATCCGCCTGATTTAGGCCCCCCTGAGACCAATCCATCTGTAAAACGAACCCACCACGCGGTGGATGTGTCCCAGCCGGAAGTTGCGGTCCAGTAAATATTTAATTGTACATTTAAAAATGGATGGTTGCTTGGCAAAGAAGGACTGGAGTTTGTTGTATCTACCAAAGAACCTAATTCATCAACAGAGGGAAGCCTCCAACCTTTTCGTCCCCCAACATTTTTATCAATACAATGAATCGTTGAATCGGCCCAATTAAAGGTGCTTGTACCAGGGGATTTCTCCCAAACAATTCCGGTTTCCCTATCGAGGATCGCTTGCTCTCCCATTACAGGGACAAAGCGTTCTATAGCTGGCAAAACTCGATCCCAGGATTCAAATGTCATCCCCCAAACAGAATTACTCCAAATTGCAAAAAACATACAAAATAAAATGCATTTTTTGATACTCACAGAATTTCTCCTTTAAAAAGGTTGTGAATAAACTTCTCTCGAGCCTCATTTGGCCAATCAAGAACCTGCGAAAGCACAAATGAACTCCAGCTAAACTTTGACTAACCGGCAAGAAATTAATACCCTAGAATTTATATGGATCACCACCACGGACACACCAAATATAACCTGAGCTATTCCAGTTGTAGTAACCCATCCATCCACTATCAAGATTTAACGCCCAAGTTCCATCTGAGCCATGAGGAACATTTGTCCAAAATATAGGATTTCCGCTTGGAACATTAACAAAGGGATGTCCTGTGGGAAGAACCGGACTAGAGCTAGAATCATCCACAAGTGTGCCCAATTCCCAAATTGAAGGAACCCTCCATCCCCTTCGCCCACCGACAGTTTTTGTATTACAGTGCGCTGCCGCATTAAAAAAGGTGAACGTTGAAGTGTTAATACTTTTCTCCCACACTAGTCCCGTTTCTCTATCTAGAACCCCTGCACCACTCATTACAATTGAAAAACGCTCTTCAGATGGCATAACCCTGTCCCAGGCTTGGAAATTCTCGCCAAATACAGCGTTCACAAAAATTCCCCAAAACAACACCACAAAATGCAGGACAATTTTCATGGCTTCTCCTTAAAAAATGAGTCAAAAAACCATTAAGGCGTTTATTCCCGGCAACCTCAGTCCCCTATCAAGACGAACAATGTGATAATACGGTTCCCTTCCTGATCAAACCGTTTTTCGCACCTTTCGGCAAATATCTGAAATCAGAGGCATTCCGTTCATTCCTTGCACTCTCGTAAGACCTCCCTTCTCATTTCAGACCCGGTTTCCTGCGAGTATTTTTTCTTTCATTTTTTTATTCGATGAGTAACCACCTGGACGTCTGATTCGCGACTCCTTGTGAATCCCTTCCCCGTCGGAAGGGAATCCAGCCTGTTCGATTCCTCCAGACCCGTCATAATAAATAATGCTGCTTCCGGACTGAGAAATTGAAAAAGGCACACAAATATAAGGAGTCATCGCGGACAGAAAATTGGCCTGCTTGGAGGGAGGGACATAAAACATCATGAACCCGCAACCACCGGCTCCTGAAAGTTTTCCTCCAATCGCGCCATTGTCCAGAGCTTTTTTATAGATTTCATCGATAGTTGAATTGGAAATGCCCTCCGATAGCGTACGTTTGAGCATCCAACTTTTATGAAGCAGCTTTCCAAACTCGAGCAGGGAACCTGTTCCACATAAAACCTCCAACCCTTTGTCCACCATCGCACGCATTTCCTTCAATTCGGCTGTCCGTTGAGACAAATTTTGGGTCACGTTCCTCGCGATTTCAGAGCCCAATCGGCTAGTTCCGGTATAAAGCAGGATAAGATTCCGTTCAAGTTCCACCAAACGCCCTAAGGATAACGTAAGGGGTTCAACCTGAATCAGATCGTCCTTCCGAAAACGAATAACGTTAACTCCTCCAAATGAAGCGGCCACCTGATCTTGGGATCCGACCGTTTCCATTAAGATTTCTTGTTCCAATTTCATGGCCAACCTAGCCAGTTCCATTTTTCCCAACATGCCTCCTTTCAAACCTGTCAGAGCTTTCACCAAGCCGACAGAAAAGGATGAGCTAGAACCAATGCCCGACCGGGCCGGCAGGTCACCTTGATGTTGGATCTCCACCCCTTTGGTATCATCAAAGCCCAAAAACCGCAGCCCTTCTCTCACTGCAGGATGCAGGATCTCTCCGATACTTGACACCGTTTCAATGTGGGACCATACGATACGATGTTTGATGTTGAAAAATGGCGGAAGGTACCGACAACTCACATAACAATACTTATCAATGGTCGCCGAAAGCACGGCTCCTTCCTCACGCCGATACCACTGGGGGTAGTCCGTTCCTCCGCCAAAAAACGATAACCGATAGGGAGTACGTGAAATGATCATGCGGCTCGGCTCCTCTTGTGATACCGGGTTCGGTAGAAGTCCAGAATATGCCTTAAGGTGTCCTCGAACGGAATTCGCGGCTCCCATCCCGTGGCCGCCCTGAATTTGGAGGTATCCGGTATCTGAAGCGTGACATCGGAGGGCCGTAACAGGGCGGGATCCACCATATGGTCGATTCGACAGGCCGCCATGCCTTTGAGGATTTCAAGCATTTCCCGGAGGGTCATCGTCCGATTGCCGCCGATATTGTACACCTCCCCGGCTGGACAATGTTCCATCAATAGCCAGTAGGCCCTCACGGCATCCCGAACATCTGCAAAGGTTCGGATGCTCTCCAGGTTGCCCACTCGAATGGGATTGTCCAGCAACCCGCATTCCACCTCGACAATCTGTTTGGCATAGGCACTTTCGGCGAAAACATCCCCTCGACGAGGTCCGGTATGCGTAAACATTCGGGTTCGGACTGTTCGAATTCCATAGGACAGGAAGTATTGGTACGCAATCATGTCTTCCCCAACCTTCGACACCGCATAGGGGCTGGCCGGACGGAATGGATTGCTTTCCGCGATCGGCACCTCATGCTCCAGGACCTGCCCATAGACTTCGGAAGAACTACACACGTGCACCTTGGCATCCAGGCCGGTCAGGCGCACCGCATCGAGCAGATTGGTGGTGCCGATCACGTTGGTCGTCAAGGTATCCACGGGCGCGTCAAAACTGGTGGTGACGAAGGATTGGGCGGCCAGATGAAAGATCCAATCAGGCCGAACCTTTTTGAGCAAAACCATGAGGGAATGCAGATCCCGGAGGTCGGCATAATGGAGGGTGATTCGATCTCGTATACCCGTGAGGTATTCCATCTGCGTCCGCCAGCGGATTAACCCATGGACTTCCACTCCGGCATGCTCTGCCAGGATATACTCCGCCAGATGGCTGCCCACCATTCCCGATATGCCGGTGATCAAGACTTTCATTGATCTTTTCCTTCCAAGCAGCGCATTGAGAGACGTCTCCTAAAAGGGTCCTTTGAAACGTTTATACACATCGGCCATGGACTGCGAATCCGGCAAAGGCATGCCATGTGGCTGATGACCCGTGGCCAATACCGCCACCGCATCCACCAATCGCCGTAAATCCGGATAAAACAAATCTTCCAAATACTTGGCCGTGGGGCACGGAGCGGGTTGCATGCCCAACGTCACCACCGGTTGCCGGAGCACCCCGGGATTTCGCTCCGCCACCACCCGGCATACTTCGGCACAGACCCCATATTCACGCCAACTGGTATCGGCCACCAGCAGTCGTCCGGTTTTTTCCAGACTCTGCATGACCAGATCCCAATCCGGATGTGACACACAATGCAAATCGATCACCTCGCATTGAACACCGCCGTGCTCGGCTAAAAAACCTGCAGCTCGCATCGCTTCCAACACCATGATGGAGGTAGCCACAATCGTGACATCACTCCCTTGCCGGACCAACCGGGATCCGAATGGGTTACCGGGAATTTCTTCAGGAACACCGTCAATTTGAAACTGGAGGTCGTACATCAGCCGGTGTTCAAGGGAGATGACCGGCCCCGGATACTCCTCAATGACAGCAGGATAGGTTTCCAAAATAGTTTGAGAACCTGAAGGCATAACCACCCGAAGACCGGGAATATGCGAAAAGAGGGATTGCAGACTTTGAGAATGCTGCGCCCCCTGCCCCCAACTTCTCCCGACAATCAGGCGGATCAACATGGGCACCTCAAATCGCCCTCCGAACATATACTTGTATTTAGCCGCCAAATTAATAATTTGGTTCATGGCCAACAGCACAAAATCAGCCCGGATATGCGTCTGAATGGGATAGAGTCCGTTTAATGCGGCTCCAATCGCGATGCCGGTCATTCCCTCTTCGGCGAGAGGCATATCCATCACCCGATCCGAGCCGAATTCCTGAGCCAAACCGAGAGTTGAGCCGAAGATCCCCTTATGATCATCCACTCCCTGCCCTAAGATCATCACGGCTTCATTCCGAACCAGAGCCGTCCGCATCGTATGGCGCAGTGCGTCCCGATAACTGAGCACGGCTGAAGCTTCCCGCGCGGGAAGGGTTGAGGGGGATTCTCCCGCAAGACCCAGCTTAACAGCGGCATTACACAACATCGCGCAACAAATCCTCCTCGGATGGATCAGGGCTTTGCTCGGCATACGCCACAGCGTCCTCAATTTCCCGAAGGATCCCCGGCCGAAGTTCGGCCGCCAAATCCGTATGCCGTTCCAAAAGATCGTTGTGTTTCCAGCTCAGGAAATCCTCCCGAGACCGATACCCCCATTGAAAATCTTCACCCGGCCCCACATGCTCTTTGTAGCGATAGGTTCGAATTTCCACGAACATGGGCTCCCCGCCGGTTCGGACATGATCGATCACCTCCGACATCCGTTCGGCCACTTTCATGAAGTCGTACCCTTCGGGGATGTAGGTCACCGGCAGCCCATACGACCGGGCATGGGCACGAATATCATATCCCTGCCGGACTTTCTGTGAAGCGTGAACGGCCAATCCGTTGTTCTCGCATACCAACACCACCGGCAACCGGTGAAGAGCCGCGAAATTCAAGGACTCGTGATACACGCCTTCTTCCGTGGCGCCGTCTCCAAACACGCCCATGATGACCTGATCACGCCCCAACCGTTTGGCAGCCAGAGCCGCACCCACAGCATGAGGAATGGTACTGGCCACAACGGCTGACGCCCCCATGAATCCCACTTCCGGCGCGGCTAAATGCATCGACCCGGCCTTCCCTTTGGCGCAACCGGTCGCTTTGCCGTACAACTCGGCAAACATTTCCCGCAGACTTCCTCCTTTGGCCAAATAAAAGGCATGACTCCGATATGTGGAAAACAATAGGTCGGTCTTCCGCAATGCCCGGCAAGCCCCCACGGCCACCGCTTCCTGGCCATTGGATAAGTGCACCGGGCTTTGAATAACGTCACTCGGGTACAGTTCAATAATTCGTTCTTCGACCAAACGTATCCGGAGAGCTTGATCAAACAAATCACGAAACATCGTAGAATAGGTCGTATTACTCATTCCAAAACTCCGGCCGAAAGCTGCCGTCGAATCGGCAACGCTTGATACGGCGAAAAAAAGGTTTCCGCCATGCGGTAGGAAGCGGGCGTTCCAATATCAAGAAATCGGCTGTTCGTGGGATACCCCCCTATTCCAAGGGGAACCCACCTGGGAAACACGTCATGTTCCAGAGAGGAAGGATATGCATCAGGAACGGACTCCACAAAAGCTCGCTCCATCAGATAACAGCCGGCATTAATCCACCCTGATCCCTGGCGGGTCCCCTTTTCGCAAAATGTTATCAGCCGGCCTGCTTTGTCATATTCAACCATCCCAAAACGTTCAACCTGATCCACGCGGGTCAGGACCATCGACACCGCATGTCCTTTTTCCCGATGCCAGTGAACAAATCGACTGAGATTCACTTCGCAAAATGAATCGCCATTCATCACCAAAAGGGGAAATAGCTCCCCGCCAAGAGCAGCATGGCGAAGCGCTCCTCCGGTTCCACGAACTTCTGACTCCCGAACATACTTAATGGTCATATCCCGGTAACGTGTCCCGAAGCGGTCAGAAATCGATTCCGCCCTGATTCCAGTACATACCACGACGCGCTGACAACCGAATCCGGAGAGATGTTCAAGCAGAAACGCCAGGAAAGGCACACCGTGAACCGGCGCCATCACCTTGGCCCGATCGTCGATCACAGGCCTCAACCGGCTACCCATTCCTCCTGCCAATATCACTGCCGTAGGGCATCCCAATGATGCAAACACCGCCAGGTCGGGACTGGAAATGCGATGGGTGGACAATTGTGAATGCATCATGATGAGCCGCTTTGAGCGAAGGCCATATGTTCAATACCGGAAGATAGTTCAAGTTCTATGCCAATGTTTTTTCAACCGATAATCGTGGTTTCAAAGGAATTTGACCAAAAATGTTCCATTTCATGAATCCGGGAAGGAAGGAGGCGGCACTTCTCACGGGGGAATGGGAATTTTTTGCCGGACAAGCGCCCGTTTTAACAACTGGAACACCGATCTGAACTAGACAGACCAGTTTTTAAGGAACATGGTGGACATTTCAAAGATATCCACCAAAAGTTGGCGTAGAGGATGGGAGGGGACAATCAGGACGGAAAAGAAGAACGTGCAGAGCATCCTGCTATCATGAACGTATACACCACCACCGGGCTATTCTGATTGTTTGGACTGAGATGTCTTATGAGTGGGGAGAACGGTCACATGAGCCGGATTGGAGGAAACCGCATTCAGATTTTCCTGGCGAACGGCTTCATATAGCTCTTCTCGCAGCACCCGGAGGGTGGGAGGGCATTCAATGCCAATGCGTACCTGCCCTCCCTTGATTTGCACCAGCACAATTCGAATATCTTCCCCCACACGAATGGCTTCATCTTTTTTTCTGGTCAGAATGAGCATGTCGGCCTTCCTTGGCTATAGGGACAATGGCAGCCGGATTCATAATCCGAAAATGTCCGGGAAACCCTGCCTTCTTGTGGCAACGCATTTCTTCGTGTTTTACTCTCCATTTCCGTAGTCAGTATATCATACCGACGCCGGTTCGGGGGTGCAGGAAACAGCGGCATTCGCTTCCCCCATCCTGGGTAGGAGAGGAAAACGCAGGGGAATGGATTCATGGAGGATCAATTGCTTTCCTCGGCGGGTCCTCAGGTTCACCACCACAGGGGCTCGGAGATTGGCGCTGGCCTTTTCAGGTGCCTCAGCCGGAATGGTGACTACCGCCAACAGCAATAAGGGATCGTCCGGTCGCAAGTCCAGCTCTCGTAAACTTTCATCCGGCACCTCGATACGAAAGTCGGTCTGCAGAACATGCATGTCCACCAAAATCAAGGCCAACCCCGGATCTTCGAGGGATTGTAACCACTGATACTCCGAGTCCTCTGAAACATCCAGCACAATGAACCGGCGATGCGCCGGAAATCCAACCAGTCCGGAAGCGAATGTGACGCAGGCTTCTTCGGCCACTTCCAGGTCACCGAAACGACTCGTTTTCAATTGCATCATACCTCCTTCTCGGCCTTTGAATGAAATAGTGAGCTATGAGGACATCCCCCTTCGGAGAATGCGGTTCTCAGAGTGAAGCACTTGAAATTCCATTGGGATGCGGGGTCTCCGACTGAGCCACTTCCGTACAAACCTTGGCCAGACGGTCAATATCATAGGGTTTTTGAATGAAGGCCGCGACGCCCTGATCCAGTAATTCCTGTACGGCATGATTACGATCATACCCGGTACAGAGAATCACTTTGATGGCCGGCTGAATGGATTGAAGCTGCGCGAAGCATTCCGCCCCGGACATATCCGGCATGATCATATCCAAGAGTACCAGGTCAACCGACTCACCGGATTCCCGGCAATACGTCACGGCCTCTTTGCCGCTCAAATATACCGTCACGCGATATCCCAGGAACTCCAGAACCGCCTTGGCAGCTTCT
>JBDIVP010000107.1:0-11132 GCA_039794325.1 Candidatus Inrsubterrania sp. | reverse complement strand
GCATTGATAACCTGCTGACCTGGAAAGAGTATGGCATTTTCAGAAATAAGCCCTTGCAGTTTTCCGAAAGCCACTAAACTTCCCCAAAAGGTCACCCCCCCGATCAGCCCCGATGCCGCCGTGGCAATGGTTAACTGCAACAAAGGTGCGTTGGTCAAGGTATCTCCTTCGATCAACGCCGCACCGGCAACGAAGATAGATGCTGCCCCTCCGAATCCGTTCAAAAGAGCCACCAGTTCCGGCATTGCCGTCATTTCTACCTTGATAGCCAAGGTGGCCCCAATCGCTCCCCCAACTATGATCCCTAAAATTATATATTCATAACTGACGATATGTTGGTCCGTGAGCGTCACCACCACAGCCAGGAACATGCCACATGCCCCTAAAAAATTACCTCGCACTGCAGTCCGAGGATGCGTAAGCCCCTTCAGGCCGAAAATAAAAAGAATAGAAGCAATCAGATAGGCAAAGTTTATTATTATTTCGTACATAAAATTCAGGATTTCTTTCGAAACATTTCCAGCATTCGGTTGGTGACCATAAAGCCACCCACCACATTAATGGACGCTAAAACTACTGCAATGACTCCCAGGACCGTAGTAATCCAAAGCTCGGTTCCCGCCGACACCACCGCCCCAACCAGCGTGATTCCCGAAATAGCATTGGACCCTGACATCAAAGGAGTATGAAGTGTAGGAGGGATTTTGGTGATGATTTCAAATCCGACAAAAATCGCCAGCACAAAGACGGTAAACGACATGACAAACATTTCCATAGCTAGTTCCCTTATTTTCCGGTCGCTTGAACTTCGCCGGGTAAGGCCGGGAGCCCGAGCAACTCACGCAACCGTGGAAGAACCACTTCACCACCACGGGTCATCAAGGTCTCTTTGGTGATTTCATCGTTCATATCCAATTTCACCTCCCCTTTTTTTACAAGGTGAAGGAGAAAGGTGGTGACATTTTTGGCATACATCTGGCTAGCATGAAAGGGTACGGTGGCAGGTAAATTTTCCGGTCCATGAATGGTAACACCATGCGTCACAATGGTTTGACCCGATTTGGTTAATTCGCAATTCCCCCCCCGTTCCGCGGCCAAATCCACAATCACCGACCCCGGAGCCATACCGGCGACCATATCTTTCGTAATCAGAATCGGCGCTTTCTTTCCGGGTACCGCCGCCGTGGAAATCACCACATCACTTGTGGAGATGACCTGTTTGAGCAACTCCCGTTGTTTTTTATAAAAAGCCTCATCTTGAGCTTTTGCATAGCCGCCCTTGTCTTCCGCTTCCCCGGTTTCCAGCGGCAATTCCACAAATTTGGCGCCCAAACTCAGGATTTGCTCCTTGACGGCAGGGCGGATGTCGTAAGCCTCAACCGCAGCTCCCAAGCGTCGCGCCACCGAAATGGCCTGCAAGCCGGCCACTCCCGCTCCAATGATCAGAACCTTCGCGGGAGTCACGGTCCCTGCCGCCGTCATCAACATGGGAAACATCTTCGGTAGCGAGTTTGCCGCCAACAGGACTGCCTTATAGCCCGCCACCGTTCCCATGGACGAGAGAATATCCATACTTTGGGCACGCGTGATTCTGGGCATGAGTTCCAAGGCGAAGGCCGTTACCCCGCTGGCGGCCAGATCCTGAATGGAAGCAGTGTTCGTCAAGGCCTCGGCCATTCCAATCAGCAACTGCCCATCCCGGAACAATGGCAGGTCCGCTTTCCCCTCTTGCAGATTGGCACCCAACAACCGCACCTGAACGATACAATCGGAATCTTGAAAAACCTGCGAACGGGATGAGGCAATCTGAGCCCCTTTTTCTGAGTATTACGAATCCGGATAACCGGCTTGTTGGCCTGCACCCGATTCTATAATGACTTCGACCCCGTTCTTTTTCAGGGAGGCCAGAACGGAAGGCACCAGCGCAACCCGTGTTTCACTTGGAAATGTTTCTCGGAGCACACCGACTTTCATATTCACTCTTTCTCGAAATCTCGCGTTATCTGAAAATGAGAACCTATGAACTCAGAATTGGCCGTTCAACTAAGCCTGGGAGTGATATCACAGCATTTTCTTAGGAATCAATATGTCTTTGGGGCCATCAATCGTGGTCCTAATGGGCCTAGACTCCTACCGGAAGGCGGGCAAATGGGAAAAAAGTGAAAAGAATTTTCGAAACGGGTTCGTTAATCTGATGAACGCTCATCCGCCCGAATACAACCCGTTTATTATCTCCTTGACCGTGAAGAGCATGGCCGGCCTCCCCGTATAACATCCATGCCCGTACAAATGCTGACGAGGCGTACTTTCGGGTTGCACCGGATAATCCACCAACACACAGGTTCCATCATTGGGGCATCGGGTATTTCGTCTGGCGCATTCCAGCCATCGCTCAAAACCATCATAGGGCTCAAGAATATCTCGCAACTCCGAAACCGCCTGTTGCGCGGCCTCCGTCGCCGGCCATTCATCCGTGCCGGCCACCGCCAGCTGCTGGACATAATCGCCTCCGCTTACATACGGCATTTCCCAGGCAATTTGAGGCAAATCCATTTTTGACAGCCACCGCTTTCCATCCGGACGAACCGGCCGATGATTCACAATATGCATTAACTGTCCGATAGCCGAGGTATCCCACCCGTACCTCACTGGGGTTCCAAGAGTCACCATATCCAAAACGGCCCCGTTTAATAATCCGGCGAAACCATCACCATCGGAAATCAGCTTATATAACTGCTCCAACCGGTCTAACGAACGATGGCCAGCGGGGCAAGCCTCCCAATAGCGAGCCAAAATTTCAAAGATCCGCGGACGCGCCTCAGCCTCTCCGGTTGAGACAAGATTAGACAGCAAAGCCATAACTTGCCCCGCATGACCATGCCCGACAAGAAGAACCCGACTCCCCTCACTGAGCGGAAAGGTTTTCAACCAGGAACTCAAAAATTCCAGAAGGTCGATTACGGCCTCGACCCGGCCCAGGTGATGATTGACCGAAGACCACACAAATCGTTCACCGACAAGGTCCCCGGCCCTCGTACCTTGCAGGCCACGCAAAAGTTGTTGTACATAAGACGCCGAAAAATTCCCGACGTCTTGGGCCATTTGATCCAGCACCTTATGGGTTTGAGCATCATTCCTTAGCGGCGGATGAATCGGATCCTTGGGGCTATATATCTCATTGGTATCGGGGCGAAGCAAGGCTAGCAGGGATTCCAGCCCCGAAATCCCGCGTGAATAGCCTCGCTTGAGCCCTCCCACTTCATCCAGACGAGCGGCCCCAAACAAATCCATATAGGGATGTCCGCTGAGGAATAGAAATCCTTTCACGCGGGCGGCCATCAATTGAGCTCCAAGCTGTCCCATAGCCAGGCGCCATCCCTCGGAATCAAACGCGGGACCGGCCTGAAACATACGATAGCCCGCCCGCTCCCCTGGGTCCGCTCTGGAATACTTCGCATGTTGAAAATTATTATCGTAAGGCATGACTACGCTTACCGGATGTACCGGCCTACACTCATAGTCGATGGAAGGCCCGAAGAGCAAGAGGCTTCCCCAAGAATCACATCCCTAAATAATTTGATGGAAACCATAATCATTTCGGAAATGAAACCTGGTTGACCGTTTGAAAATCTGCATGATAAGTTCATCTCGGGATGGTTTACCAACAAAGCCAATACACCATTTAATCGAATTTCATGGCAGTACCCAGGTTGGCTTCATTATCGTTCTTTTAAATATCATGGAGATTGGGGTTCATGAACACAACGCTCATTCCTAGCCGGCATAGCCGGGGATCCGCTTCACGTCCTGTACGCTTCCACCGACTTCTTGCAAATTTTTGCCTTAGCATCACTTTTCTGGCTGTATGGGCATGGAATCCTGTATGGGCTTTGGCTGTTCAGGCCGACCACGTTATTTTGCTTGTTCTGGAAGGCATCAAGCCTTCGTCCATTCAAAGTGGCACCATGGCTACGCTCAGCCGCCTGGCCCAGGAAGGTACCGTTTCTTGGTCGGCTCAATCCATTACCCCGCCCCTGACGGTTTCTTCCATGGCTTCACTCCTCACAGGGCTTCCCGTGGAAAAGCATCGCGTCACCGCCGATTGGGAGCGATACGACTTTGCCCGAGCCTTTATGCGCTCGCCGACCATGTTTGATTATTTGGATCTGGCCGGAGGGATGGACAGCGCGGTGTTCTTCATGGATGAACGACTGTACCATTTATCCCGGCCTGAAATTTATGTCGATTCACAAATCTGCGGATACACGAAACCCCAATGCAATCCCGAAACAGTGGCCGCTTACATTCAAGATTATCTGAAAAAAGTCACCGGCAAAGGCGGGCATGGGTTCCGATTATTTGAAGTACCAAATTTATTATTAGCCCACTTCCCGACTCCTGCCAGAATCGGCCAAAAATACGGATGGGATTCCCCAAAGTTTCAAGCCGCCGTGGAATCTGTTGACAACGCCATCGCCCACATCATCAACTCCTACAAAGAGCTGGGAGTCTTGGATCGAACGATGATCATCGTTACCGGATTAAATGGTGGCCCCATTCCCTCACCATCAAGCAACGGCCAAACCAAGGAAACCGGAACCGGTCAATGGGATTCGACGATCCCTTGGATTGCCTGGGGAGCGAATGTAAAACGCGCTTATTCACCGAATCATGCCGTTTCGTTGATGAATACCGGCGCCACCATCATGTATGCCCTCGGACTTGAGACCCATACCGAATGGGACAGCCAACCCATAACGGAAATTTTCCAAAAGGTTCCTGCCCGTCGTACGACGGGAAATGATCCCCAATAATAATCAATTAATTAAAACCATGATAAAAAAACCTCATTTCCACTATTGTCAATTCCTGGGTCGACCTTTAATCATCATGATAGCCTTGTTTTTGGGGGTTACGAATGCCGGCCATACGGCAGAACCGGTGAATCCCCTGCTGAAGGAATTCAGTATAACCATCAACCCCACTGCCCTCGAACCGCCGACCTATTGGCAAGTTCCGGGTGTGACTCCCCTCATCCACACCATGGATCCCATTAATATGGAGGCGCATAAAACAACCGAGGTCAGGGAACTGAAACTCAAACCCGGTAATTATCGGTTCGGTACCTTTACTTTTGATTTTTTGTTTACCATCACCTTAGCCGGCTCAATTGATTTTGACAAAAGTCTCGACCAATGTGTTCGTGGGCGCGGGACTCAAGTCCTGACCGTTCTCTGCACGCACACCCAACCTTATCCGCAAGACCCAGAGTATTATAATTAACTCGGAAATGAAAACAGGTAATACCATGGAACATTCCCTTCAAGATTGGCTCGAAGCCTTGGAAGATGTTGATGACACTACCCGTGAAGAAGCAGCCAAGGCCATCGCGGATAAAGGCGATCCTGGCACCCTGGAACCACTGTTGAATGCCTTGGAAGATGACTTCTGGGCAGTTAGAGCCCAAGTAGGGTGGGGGTTGGCCAAGATTGGAGGGCCCAAGGCCCTCGAAGGGTTGATCACCCTCTTCAATGACAACATGATGGAAGTCCAGGCCGAGGCCGTAATGGCCATGGCGACCATGGGAACCAGCGTTGTCCCGCAATTGCTGACCTGCCTCAAAGATAATCGGTGGCGGGTTCGAGAACAGGCCGCCAAAACTTTAGGGGAAATCAAAGATCCACAGGCTGTGCAGGGGCTCATCATTGCCTGCCGTGATCGTGACGGCGCTGTTAAAAGTGCTGCGGCGGAGGCATTGGGAAAAATCGGTGATCCAAAGGCCGTCCCCGCGCTGATCAAGCTTTTTAAAGACACATCCAAAATTGTCAGAGAAACGGCCGGAACCGCTCTCGTGTACATTGGACAACCATCGGTCGATCCCCTCCTGGAAACACTCAAGGATCCGCACTTTGTCGTTCGTTGTCATGGCGTTCGCGCACTCGGCGGCATGACCACCGACTATCAAATCGGCCGAGCCTGGGTTCGCGATCCACGAGTGGTTGATGCCTTGATTGAAATGCTCAAGGATCCGGATCGTGCGGTGCGTGAGGATGCCACCATTGCTTTGGGTAATATAGGGGACCCCAAGGCGGTTGACGCGTTGATCGAAACAATGAAGGATGGATCGGTACGACGCCACGCCATTGCCTCCCTGGGTATGATCGGAGACCCACGGGCGTTTCCTTCGGTCTTGGATGCTTTGAGGGGGAAAGGCTATCAACAGGTTGGGAAGCCGACCCCAGGCTGTATCATCAGCGAGGACCAACTGATTAAAGAAGCGGCTGCCACTGCGTTGGGCCATTTCCGCCATCCCAAAGTCATCCCCGACCTTGTTCTTTTACTCAAAGACCTGGTATTGCGG
Organism: Candidatus Inrsubterrania sp.; assembly: GCA_039794325.1. Classification (GTDB taxonomy): domain Bacteria; phylum Nitrospirota; class Nitrospiria; order Nitrospirales; family UBA8639; genus JACKFE01. The sequence goes on along the minus strand of JBDIVP010000107.1, from coordinate 4,771 downwards.
GAGTATGCCGCCAACTCTTTGGTGTTAATCGGCGACGCAGCCATCGAACCCCTAGTGTGGTTTTTACACGATCCGGAACTCTCCAAAGTGGAGAAGGAAAGCGAGCGGGTATTGGCCTTTGCCACCACACGTATGTCAGCGGCCGGGTCCCTCAAGAAAATCATCTTGGAAACGCTTGATAAGCTGGGCTGGCAACCGCCGGAAACCGAATCCCCGGAATCCCGGGAAATCGAATACACCGACACGTCAAACGTCCTGGGCAGCGAAGGACGTTTTGGTGCAAGCGGGGACTTTGCCAAACCGGCCAAAGCCCCAAAAATTGAACGCTGAAGAGGGGGGTCGAACGGCTCCGGTCTTCCTCAGCCTGGAACCGTTCCTTCTCTCCCCCAAATCTTTTACCCTTTTCTGAACTGCAAAATTCCCCAGCTTAAATGTCCCGCTTTTCCCGCATCAACCCAATGCTGAAGCCCGACCTTCATATTTGACAGGTATTCTTCCGTACAGACTCGAATCAAGGCATGACGCTGCGCCACGAGTTCCTCAAGAACACGGGAATAATGAGCGGACAGATTGGGCGTCAAATCCTCCACACGGATTTCGTGGAAGCCTAACGACGCAGCCAATTTCCGATAATATTCTATGGACCCCAACGAATCGAGATGGATACGATCCAAAATCGGCTGCAGCACATCCGGCGGACAGGTCTCACTCTGCATCGGATCGGTAAAAATAAATTGCCCTCCACTTTTCAACACACGGGACACTTCCTGAAAGACCCGTTCACGATTTCCACTATGAAGGATGGCATCTTGAGACCAGACGACATCCACACTGTCATCCGGCATGGGAATATCCTCAAAATTGCCGTCCACCACATTAATCGAAAGGCTGATCCCTTCCTTTTTGTTCAAATCACGGTTTCGTTGATTCTGCACCTCACTGAGGTTCAAGCATCCCACCTGACACCCGAATTTTTTCACGAGATACCTGGCGGATCCCCCATACCCTGAGCCGATGTCCAACACACGGCTTTCCGCATTCAACCCGTCAAGGTAGCCGGCCATTTTAGCGACGGTACGCCGACTGGCCTCCAGAATCGAATCGTGGTCGGACCGGTAAAGCCCGACATGGATATCCTCTCCCCCCCAGATTGTCGCATAAAACCGGTCCGCATCCGAGCTGTTGTAATATTCGCGAGCCGTTCCCACCGTGCCGGAATAACTCAAATTTCCCAGCTTTGCCATGATTGTGGTCGGACGCTCTTCGTTTTTATACAGTTTCTCGGCCACATGAATAAAGAAATCCGGATCCTCGACCTTATGAGTTTCCTGAAAATCCGCATAGGTTTTAATCTGTTGAAACCCCACTTCATGCATCAGCCGGCGAGTATACTCTTTCCGTAACGGAAACATGTTCAGATGAAACCTGGAGCCGTCCGGAAACGTGTACCGGAACCTGGCCAACCCTTCATCGATATATTCGGGTTCGGCGCTCACATTGTCACCACAGTAATAATACACATGCTTGGACGTAAATCCCTCATCCAAAATACCGTCATAATTTCGTTGATCCAGAATCAACACCCCATCATGGTTGAGAGCGGCATAAAACTCAGCCAGGGCCTTGCGCCGATCCTGCTCGGAAAAGAGGTGGGTCAGGGAATTGCCCAAACAAATCACCGCATCATACTTATTATGGATATCGCGGCTCAGCCATCGCCAATCCGCATGAATCGTCCGCATGATAAACCCGGCCCGTCTGGCATTCTCAAAAGCCTGCGCCAACATTTCCGGACTTCCATCCGCACTGATCACGTCAAAGCCCGCCCGTAAAAGCCGGATGGAATGAAAGCCGGTTCCGGTCGCCACATCCAAAACCCGACGAACACCCCGCTCTTTAAGAATACGAATAAAAAAGTCACCTTCACTCGAAGCCCGGGCATCCCAATCAATCAAGTCATCCCATTTTCGAACAAAGTCATGAACATATTCCTTCTTGTACAAGTCGGTCTTTCGTTGCGCGATGGGATTACTCCCATACAATTGTCCGGTAACCTTGAAATCGGCTTTTTCTGTCTTCATGAGAACACCTCCTGGAAGGCCTCTGCCCTCGCCACCTCCTTGAGTGATGGGTAAAAGTGAATAAACATACTTATTTATGGCTAAGGTCTTTATCTCAGAAAATCGGGATGTTGCCGGCCACACACCTGCCAGCTGTAGACGAACACCGACATTGTTGTTTTTTGGACCGGGAAATAAAAAAAGCTTCCGAACTTCTCTTGCGAGCGTAAGGAAGCCCTTAATGTTGAAGGCGATAGATTGAATCTACCTCTTTAAGCCTTGAAGGGCAACCCCTCAGAAAAATTCATCAACAATTTCAGCGAAAAATATTCCCACAAGTAACCAATTTTCAACAAATTTGACGACCGAAGGTGAGGGATTCTTGAAGATTTTCCTTAAGATTTTTTCTTGTTCAAGCCTTTGAAGTATGGTAAGGCCTATTCTTACCCCGGCAATTGAACACGCAGCCCCGTCATCATGTCCTTTCAAATATTGAAACCGGTCCTCAAATCCACGAACGCAGTGTTCGGTATTTCCTGTGCCTTGGTCTTGGTCTTCTTAGTGTGGGGAGCCTTGGCCCCGGATGATTTGGCCAAGAGAACCAGCGCCTTCCAAACCTCCCTACTTGACTCTTTCGGCTGGCTGTATGTTTTGGCGGCCAGCGCTTTTCTCCTGTGTGCCTTTTGTCTGATTTTTTCCCGCTGGGGTGATATCCCACTGGGCCCTGACGGCTGTAAGCCCGAATTCCCCCTTCTGACCTGGTTTGCCATGTTGTTCTGTGCCGGAATGGGCATCGGGCTGGTGTTTTGGGGAGTCGCGGAGCCCACATCACATTTTCATGAGCCCCCTGCCGGGGAGGGAGGGACTCCGGAAGCCGCTCGCTTGGCCCTGCAATATTCGTTTTTTCATTGGGGTCTGCACCCATGGGGTATTTACACGATGGTAGGGCTGGCGTTGGCCTATTTTCAGTTTCGAAAAGGCCTGCCTGGACTCTTTAGCCGGAGTTGCCAGAGAGTGCTTGGGAAACACGCCGCCGGGCCGTTGGGTACGGCGGTAGACATCATTGCCGTCATTGCCACAATTTTCGGTGTGGCTACTTCATTGGGGTTCGGAGCCATGCAAATCAGTGGAGGCCTGTCCTATGTCTTTGAAATACCCAATACCCTCATGACGCAACTGACCTTAATCGCAGTCGTCACTTTACTCTTTATGGCCTCAGCCCAAACAGGGCTGCAGCGCGGCATTAAATACCTGAGTAATCTCAACATGATACTGGCTCTATCCCTGATGCTATTTCTGCTGTCCTTCGGCCCCACTCATTTTATTATGACCGCATTTCCCTCCACATTTGGCCATTACCTCCAGAACCTGCCGACAATGAGTCTGAATCTGGCTCCATTCCGGGATTCAACCTGGATTCATAATTGGACCTTGTTTTACTGGGCCTGGTGGATTGCCTGGGCGCCATTTGTGGGGACCTTCATCGCCAGAATTTCAAGGGGCCGGACGGTGCGCCAATTCGTGCTGGGCGTCCTGCTTGTCCCGTCCCTTTTCTGCGCCTTCTGGTTCACGGTATTCGGAGGAACCGGAATCTCCTTGGAACTCTTCCAGAATACCCCGCTAAAAACCGTCATGGAAGCAGAAGGCATTGAGGTGTTGCTCTTTAAGGTTTTGGAGCAATATCCGGCCGGGATCATCATGTCCTTTATCGCCATTTTCCTCATCACCACCTTCTTTATCACCTCAGCGGACTCCGCAACCTTTGTCCTGGGAACCTTGACGACAAACGGGAATCTCAATCCGCCCAACCGCATCAAATTCATCTGGGGGATTATTCAGTCCCTCACGGCGGCCATTCTGCTCTTTTCCGGTGGACTCGAAGGCTTGCAGACCGGAGCCATCTTAGCCGCCTTTCCCTTCGTGTTCGTCATCATTACCCTCATCATCTCCCTCCTCAAATCCTTTCAAGAGGAAACGAAACGCGTCCGGGTGCCTAAACATTAACTGCCTCAACCCGACCCGGCTTCTTGGGAATCCCTTCATATTCCAAACCTCTTCTGGATTTTATTGGCCGAGCACGCTACCCTAGCCAAGCAAAAGATTCTTTATGGAGCCCTGGCGTCATTCCGGGGAATGACCAGATTCCGCCGGCGCCGAAGTCGTTTGCCGTTTGGGTTTTCAACCCTGGAAAGGAGATCTCATGTCCAAAGAAGAAAACAATCCCCCACACATCACCACCACGGAAACCGTCCTCCGGTTGTATGTGTTTCTCGGGCAATACATCGACCGGTGCCTGGATGAGGAACACCGGCGATCCCTTCCCGAACAAGAGTTTCAGCAACACCTGGCCACAACCCACGAACAGGCCACGGATATCCTGGCAACAAACCGCGTGGTCAAGAATAAGGCCGAAGCCGAGTTCCAACGAGTGATCAACCTCTGCCAGGAATACCTGAAACATCCCGACAGCCAGGAACACCAACGCCGCCTGGAAGCGGAACGGGAAACTCTCAGGGTGAAAATGCTGGCCCTGAGTGACCTTTTGGCCGTCTTTCGTTCGGTGTAGGTGTAATCCCTGGCCATCTCCCGGCATTGGATTTTAGGCTCCAGCTTCGGAAGCAAGATTGACCCTCAAAAAAATCGTGTGGTACGGTCTTCCTTGGGGTTTTTCCTAGGTGTGACAAACAGATTTGTCCACCGGGAAAACACCC
>JBDIVP010000106.1:0-11194 GCA_039794325.1 Candidatus Inrsubterrania sp. | reverse complement strand
TAAAGACATTAAAGATGGCAAAATCGGAGTGAAGAGGATACAACCACAAATACAGCATAATAGGTTCCCAACCGTGATTCCCGGCCTCAAGGCCGGAAACTCACACCTTTTCCTTTTAGTAATTCCATGACGTCACCCGCAGGAAGATTGCCCGGAATGATCAATGCCCTCAGGACCTAATTCGCGCCGCGTCCAAGACCCGTTCCATCCTCGCGCCGCGGGAAGCCTTGACCAAGACGATATCACCCTTTTCAACCAAGCCTCTCAGGATCTTCCGGGCTTCCATGGCATCTTTGGCCTGCTTGACGTGAATGGAATGACCGGCCTTTTCCGCCGCACGTTTCATCGCAGAGGCGAACCGGCCGCTAGCCACCAAATAGGTAACCCCTTTTTGAGCGGCATACCGTCCGATGTCCTCATGAAATTGTGTTTCTTGGGGCCCCAATTCCAGCATGTCGCCTAAAACGGCAATAGTGCGCTTGGTGGGATCCAGGCCGACAAGAACATCAAGGGCGGCTTTGACCGAAGCCGGATTGGCATTGTAACAATCAAACAGATAAATCACTCCCCCGATCCGCCGGATTTCGGATCGCATAGGAGCGGGCCGGAATCGAGTGAACCCCTCAAGAATATTCGAGGCGGAACATCCCAGCGTCCATCCTACTGCAGCGGCCGCCAAGGCATTCGAGATATTATGAGCCCCCATCGTACGAACCAAGGCCCTCTTCTGAGTTTTCCATTTGGGAAACCAGATCCCAAATTCGGTGCGCCGCCCATCCCACCGGTATAATCTTCCCCGTACATCAGCCTTAAGAGAAAACCCGAATGAGACGACCGAACAACGGACTTTACGCAAAAAGGGGGCATAATAAGCATCGTCCGCATTCAGAATAGCGGTACCAGTCGAGGGAAGACATTCTAACAATTCCCTTTTTGAAGCTGCCGAGCGAGCCATCGTGCCATAAAATTCCAAATGATCAGGCCCAACATTGGTAATGACCCCGAGATCCGGTTTGACAATTTCACAAAGACGAGTGGTCTGCCCTAGCTGATCCACGCCCATTTCAATGACAGCGGCCTGATGGCCTCGATGAAGCCTCAGCAACGTCATGGGTACCCCGATCGCATTATTGAAGTTTCCCTCGGTCTTCAACACCTTCCATCGGGTGGCCAATATCCGACTGACCATCTCCTTGGTAGTTGTCTTACCATTACTTCCGGTAATGGCAATGAGGGGAATCGAAAATCGGTCTCGATGGTACGACGCCAAGTCCTGGAATGCTTGAAGCGTGTCCTTGACGGCAACAAGAGAAAACGAAAGCCCCCGCACCTTCTCCTTTCTGAGGTTTCGCAACGCTTCCCATGCATTCGATTCCGCTACGACTGCGCCCGAAGCTCCTGCGCGGCAGGCCATTCTGACAAATCGATGGCCATCGAAATGTTGACCCTGCAGGGCCATAAACAGATCCCCCGTGACGACCCGACGCGAGTCGGTCTGAATTTGTCGAAACCGTCGACCATTTCCCCCGCCTGTGATCAACGTCCCCTTTGTCGCGCGGATGATGTCATCAACGTCAAACACCGCCATGCACTCCGTCCGCCCTCATATCTGGAGCATCCGTTGACGAATGGCGGCTCTCGCCACTGCCCGATCGTCAAAATGGATTTTGTTTTTACCTAAAATTTGATAATCTTCATGCCCTTTTCCGGCGATCAACACCACGTCATCCGGACCGGCTGCCTCGATCGCACGATGAATAGCCTGCGCTCGATCGGGAATCACCTCATAAGGACACCGGTCGGTGGCCGAAAGCGTTTGAATCCCCTGTTCAATCTGACTGAGAATCATCAATGGATCTTCCGTCCTGGGATTGTCGGATGTCAGAATGACCCAATCGCTGTTTTGGACTGCCACACGTCCCATTTTGGGTCGTTTTCCGGAATCACGGTCACCCCCGCACCCAAACACGGTTACGAGGCGACCGTCCTTCATGACGGCCCTTGCCGCTTCCAATAGGCGGTATAAGGCATCTTCGGTATGTGCATAATCAACGATGACGGTAAATCGTTGTCCTTCCCGGATCCGTTCGAAACGCCCCGGCACATTGCGCACGGAAGTCAACGCGTCCTCCAACTCGGCAGGGGTTACCCCCAAGGCCAATCCAATGCCAATTGCCGCCAACATATTCGACACGTTATGCGATCCTACCAATTGACTGGCAATCTGCATGGGACCGGCCGGACTTTGGACGGAGAATGCGGTGCCTTCCATGGATAACCGAACGTTCCGAGCCCGAATATCAGCTTCGCGATGTATGCCAAAGGTCCAGACAGGAAGCCTGCACCCCTTTATCAGAGCGGAGGCATGTTCATCATCAAGATTAATCAAGGCACGTTTGGGGCCGTTTTTTTGTTCACTCCCCACAAAATCCTTAAACAAACGCTGTTTGGCAAGAAAATATTCCTCCAATGACGCATGAAAATCCAAATGGTCTTGGGTCAGATTCGTAAACACCACAACATCAAATTCACATCCGGCCACACGATCCATAGCCAATGCATGCGAGGAAACCTCCAGGACAGCCACATCTGTCCCAGCCTTGACCATTTCGCACAACAGTGTTTGGAGTTGGACGGCTCCCGGAGTCGTATGGGAGGCCACCTGCGTAGACCCTCCATATGCATACCCTACCGTCCCCACCAAACCTACTGCATGCCCCTTTGCCTCCAGGATGGCTTTGGCGAGATGCGTCACGGTCGTTTTTCCATTGGTTCCGGTGACCCCAACCATCGTCATTTTGGCGGAAGGCACCCCCAACAATTTCGCCGACAAAATCCCCAGGACTTTTTGGGTACAGGGAACATAAACCACGGGAACGGCCTTGGATTCCAACATCTCGTGAAACCCTTGCCATCCCTCATCCACTACTATCCCGATGGCTCCACGATGCTGCGCCTGTGCCACAAATTGATGCCCGTCAACCTGCCCTCCTTTTATGGCGACAAACAGGGAGCCCGGTTGCACAGCCCGAGAGTCATCGGTGATATGCTCGACCTCAACCATCAGGTCTCCCCTGGTTTTCGTCACTTTCAATGGAGCAATCAACGCTTGAAGTGTCACGACCTTATTGCACAACCGTTGAAGGAGGCGTCATCATTTCCGAGGAAGCGGTTCGGATGAGGTGAGCTCCCCCCGGCAACACCCCCAAATATGGCAATACGCGTTCAGCCACTTTCCGAAAAACCGGCGCGGCTACTTCGCCTCCCCACTTTCCCACTTGAGGCTCATCCACCATAACCAACATCGTCAACCGTGGTTGCCCCACCGGCGCAAACCCTAGAAATGAAACAATAACTTTTGAAGTGGAATAGGCTCCAACTTCGGAATTATATTTTTGAGCGGTCCCCGTCTTGCCCGCAACCCGGTAGCCTGCAAGCTTGGCCCGCTTGCCCGTCCCTCGCTCAACGGCCAGTTCCAAGATGTTCGTCATCCAATGAGCGGTTTCCGCCGAAATTGGCGTTCGCTTTTCAAAGGGAGAATTGGCCCGCACCGTCTTCCCATGATGATCGAGAACCGCGGTCATCACATGAGGCACCATCAACCGCCCTTCATTGGCGATGGCCGACATGGCTGCAACCATCTGTATGGGTGTGACGGAAATTTCCTGCCCCATGGCCAAAGACGGCAAGGACCGCCCACTCCACTGACTGGGAGGCCGAAGAAGTCCGGGTGATTCTCCCGGGAGATCGATACCGGTTTTTTCTCCAAATCCAAACGCCCGAAGATATCGATACAACCGATCGGGCCCCAATTCGACGGCCACCTTAATGGCCCCCACATTACTGGATTGAGCCAGCGCCTCTGAAAAAGTCATCCAACCGGATTTTGCCGGGTCATGCACAATGGTACCGGCCACGGGCATTTGCCCCTCTCCCCCATATATTAACGTCTCGGAGGTCATGACTTTTTCCTGCAACGCCGCCGCCGCTCCGACTATTTTTAAGGTGGATCCGGGCTCATAAGGGTCGGTCAGCACCCGATTGCGCCAGTCGTCCGGAGTAAATTGCCCATAATGGTTGGGATCGTATGTGGGGTACAGCGCCCAAGCCAAAATCCCCCCAGTCGTCGGATCCATTATAACAATGCTTCCGGCTTTGGCCTTGCTCTTCCCAACGACTTCGGCCAGCTCTTCCTCAGCAATAAATTGCACGACTTCATCGAGGGCCAACACCAGATGTCGGCCGGTTGGCGGAGCGTCCATGGCCCGACCCTGGGTGTATGCAATGGTTCGACCCAAGGCATCACGCTGATACTGCACCAGACTTTTCTCACCACGAAGGTACGCCTCATATTGGTGCTCGACGCCTTCTAAGCCTTGACTATCGATTCCGGCAAAACCGACAAGGTGTGAGAACAGGGCACCCTTGGGATAAAATCGATGAGGTTCCTTCACCAATTCCAAACCGGGAAGATGTAAGCGTTCAATGTGTTGGGCAACGATATCGGGGAGATGGCGCTGGACCCACACAAAAGGCTCTTTTCGAGTCAACAATCCCATCAAACGACCGGGCTCTTCCTTTATTAATGGAGCCAGTGCCCGCGCCGTTTCCCTGGGATTCACAACCAGTGCCGGCCGCACGACCAGGGAGGCCACCTCCACATTCATTGCCAAAGGATGTCCCTGTCGGTCATAGATGGCCCCACGATCGGGCTGCACCAAAACCGTTTTTTGATGTTGCCGTTCGGCGTAACGTGCCCCATCTTCAGCCTGGATAACCTGCAGGTAACATAACCGAAGAAACACCGTGGCGAACCCAAACAACAGGCCAAAGCAAAGCAGGCCACTCCGCAACCGACAAACAGAATGAATCTCCCCTGACGGATGCTTCACGGCCACCCCGGTCGGGATTCGGCAAAACTTTGAACGAGTCTGACAGGAACGTGCTCCCCGGACTCCTCCGAGGGCAGCACATCAAGAGACACCATGACCACCTGCCCCTCCTGGGGTGGGGCAAAGCCTAATTGCCACCCTGCTCGATGCGCAATTTGTTGCGGATCGGTCAATTTGGAAACCTGCACCTGTAAGGCTTCCTGCTGACGCTTCAAGAGCGCCCGTTGACGCTCTAAACCTTCAAGTTCATAACCCATCCGCCACATATCGATTTTAATTCCCACATACATCAGGCACAACGCACCGACCAATACCATCAAAATCAGGCCCCTAGGTTTTTTCATAATGTCCTTCCTTCTTCTGGATTTACTCGCTGGGCCACCCGTAACTTGGCACTCCTGGCACGGGGATTGTTGTGAGTTTCTTCCTCGCTGGGAACAACTGGTTTTTTCGTGAGGATGCGCAGGAGAGGATTATTGGGGGCCGACATTGAACGAAACGTGTGTTTGACAATTCGATCTTCCAAAGAATGAAAACTCACCACACAAATTCGCCCCCCGATGTTGAGAAGACCGATAGCGGCCTTGAGAGATTTTTCCAAAATTTCCAGCTCTTGGTTGACAGCAATCCGAAGCGCCTGAAAAGTCCGGGTCGCAGGATGAACCCGGCCCCATTTATAAAATGGGGGAACTGCCTCCTCAATGACTTTGACCAACGCCCCGGTAGTCGTAATGGGGCACTTTACTCTCGCCCGGACGATGGACTTGGCAATCCGACGCGAATACCGTTCTTCTCCAAAGTGAAAGATCAAATCCGCCAATTCTTTTTCAGGGAGCCGATTCACCAACTCCTCTGCCGTAAGAGTTTGGGCTTGATCCATTCTCATATCCAATGGCCCATCCTGTGAAAAACTAAACCCTCTCACCGGTTGATCCAACTGCATGGATGAGACACCTAAATCAAATACAATTCCATCAACCTTCCTGAAGCCTGACTCCCTCACGAATTCTTCAATGTGGGAGAAATTCCCATTATAAAAAAACGCCGATGATTCATATACTCTTAGGGTCTCCTTCGAGAGAGCAATGGCTTCACTATCACGATCCAGACCAATAACAACAGCATTTTTACCGGCTTTTTTTAAAATTTCCCGAGCCGTTCCACCGGCTCCCAGGGTACAGTCAACATAGACTCCCCCTTCTTTGACAATTAGCCAGCGACAAATTTCCTCGACGAGTACTGATAAGTGAGGATTACCCATTTATTCATCGCAAAGTTCATATAATTTCTGTGAATTTTCTATAACTTTCTCCCACTTTCTCCCACGCATCCAGTATACACTTGAGCGACATGAAGTCAAGACATTTTCTCCTGTTCAAGGATTGCGGGAAACGAAACCCAAGAATCGACCGTCAACGGCAGGAATTTTTGAAATACGCTTCACCGAACTCCGAAGAGCTCAGGGATAAAGGGTATACAACATACGCGGAAACGGAATGGTCTCTCGAACATGGTCCAGCCCACATATCCAAGCAACGACTCGCTCAATACCCATGCCGAACCCTCCATGGGGAACCGTCCCATAGCGTCGCAGATCGAGGTACCATTTAAATGCCTCTTCCGGCAGGCCATGCTGACGAATCTGGGCCGCCAACTGCTCCAGCTCATGAACCCGTTGCCCTCCACCGATGATTTCCCCATAACCTTCCGGAGCAAGTACATCCATACACAAGGCCAGATCCGGCCGCTGAGGATCTCTTGCCATATAAAACGCTTTGGCGGCCGCGGGATACCGATGAACAATCACGGGGCGATCGAATTCGTTGGCTAGCACGGTTTCATCATCCCCTCCGAAATCCTCACCAAACTGAATCGAAATGCCTCGCTGCTGCAACCTGAGAATGGCTTCTTCATACGTGATCCGTGGGAAGGGCGGGACCATGGCCTCCAACTTGGAAAGATCCCGCTCCAGCAAGATCAATTCCGTCCTTCGGCTTTTCAGCACCTGCCGAAGGACCTCCGACACAAGATCTTCAGCCAACTGCATGATCTCCGGCAATTCGGCGAAAGCTATTTCAGGTTCCACCATCCAAAACTCCATCAGGTGGCGGCGTGTTTTGGATTTTTCAGCACGGAACGTCGGACCAAAACAATAAATCTTTCCAAACGCGGCCGCCGCTGCTTCACCATACAACTGCCCGCTTTGCGTCAAATAGGCAATCTGGTCAAAATAAGGTGTTTGAAAAAGGGTCGTCGTCCCCTCACAGGCATTAGGAGTAAAAATCGGTGCGTCGATAAGGGTAAACCCGCGTTCGTCAAAAAAATTCCGGCACGTCCGGATAATCTCATGCCGTACCCGCATAATCGCATGCTGGCGATTGGACCGTAGCCATAAGTGACGATGGTCCATTAAAAAGCTCACCCCATGCTCCTTGGGTTGAATGGGAAACGGTTCGGCCACATGAAACACTTCAAGTTGAGTCACATCCATCTCGTATCCCCCCGGTGCCCGAGAATCTTTTTGAATGACTCCACACACAGCCAGGGAAGATTCCTGCGTCAGTTGATTAAACTGTCCAAATTGCTCCTCTCCCACCGTCACTTTGTTGACGACACCTTGAAGATCACCAGTCCCATCACGAACCGTCAGAAATCCAAGCTTACCGCTTGAGCGACGGTGACGAACCCATCCTCTGATCACGACGGTGCTTCCCTCATAATCCGCAATACGATCGATGGACACGCCGGGATGCTGCATCATAACCTTGCCCTTCCTTCCGTGATGGATATTGTTTCAATTGACACTCTGAAAATTCAGCCGCTAAGATGGTTTTCACCTAATAATGGTAACTACAAGATTTCCTAATCAGGAGGCAGACGTTCATGAGTTATACAATGACCGTTAGAGAATTGAAATCCCGGCTGGATAACGGAGCCAAAATTTTCTTGTTGGACGTTCGGGAACCGCACGAATACGAGCTGGCAAAAATTGAGGGGGCAACTCTGATTCCATTAGGACAACTACCCACCTCTCTCAACCAATTGAATCGGGATGATGAAATTGTCGCGTATTGCCACAAGGGCATGCGAAGCGCGGATGCTGTCGGCTTCCTCCTTCAGCAAGGGTTTTCCAACGTCAAGAACTTGATTGGGGGCATCGATTCCTGGTCCATTGAAATCGACCATTCGGTCCCTCGGTATTGACCAAGCCCCTACCAGGCATGATTCCGTCTGTTGTATTCAAAAAAGTCGGCAAGGTTTGGCCTAGCGCATATCCGACTTAAAAAACTCTACGGTTTTCCGTAACCCTTCCTGGAATGATACCTGCGGGTCCCAGTCAAATGTCTCTCGAAGTTTCCTGACATCTAAAACGCTGCGGTATTGTTCTCCTTTTTTGGCGGCCCCGAACAAATCTTTACAAGCGCTCTGTGTCAACTCCTTCAAAATCCGGTAAGTCTCATTGATGGTCGTCTCGCGTCCAGTCCCCACATTGAAGGTCCCCTGGACACCTTCTGCCAAGGTCACCATGATGGCCTCAACCACATCATCCACAAACACAAAATCCCGGGTCTGCTTTCCGGTTCCGTTGATAATAGGTTGCTCCCCCTTCAACATTTTTTTGGTAAAAATGGCCACTACCCCCGCTTCACCTTCGGACTCCTGTCTCGGGCCATAGACATTGGCAAAACGTAACGCCACATAACGAAGGCCCGCCGCATTGGCATAGTAGGCCAGATATTTCTCTCCGGCCAGCTTACTGATACCATAGGGGGAAGCTGGATCGGTTTTGTGTTCTTCGGAAGCCGGAAACACTTCCTGCTCTCCATAGATGGCCCCTCCCGAAGAAGCGAAGGACACTTTTCGCACTCCATGGCGGACGGCATGCTCCAATAAATTGATGGTCCCCAGAATATTAACCTGGGCATCAAATCCCGGGTCCTCAGTTGAATGACGTACATTCATTTGTGCGGCCAGGTGGACCAGAATTAAAGGTCGTTCTTTTTTAAAGACCCGGTCAATCCGTTTGCTTTGAATATCCAATTTGTAAAACACAGCTTTTTTATTCACATTTTTGCGTTTGCCGGTCGACAGATTGTCCACAACCACGACCTCATTGCCTTCCTGAATCAGCCGGTCAACCAGATGGGATCCGATGAACCCTGCGCCCCCCGTTACGAGAATTTTCATAATCGTCGCATCCTTTACGTGTTTAAGAGGTTAGACTGAATGCCTCATCTCATCAGTCAGTCGAGCCGCAACCGCTTTCATCCCGATCAACATTTCCCGGTTACCCTTTTTCCCATGAACGGGGGAGTCAAGTACTCCAATAATATCCAGCCCCAGGTTTCGCACAAACGACAAAAAAGCCTCCTTAACATCCTGGCGAAGCACCTCATCCCTGACAATTCCTCCTTTGCCCACCTGTCCCTTACCCACTTCAAATTGCGGCTTCAAGAGTGCCACCAGGCATGCATCGCTCCCAAGCATGGGTTGAATAACCGGGAGAATTAATCGCAAGGAAATAAAGGAGACATCAATGACCGCCAAATCGGCACATTCCGGCAAGTCATGAGCACGAAGATACCTGGCATTCGTTCGATCCATCACCACAACCCGGGGATCCGCCCGCAAGCGCCAATCCAATTGGCCGTACCCTACATCAATCGCATAGACACGTCGGGCACCCCGCTGGAGCACGCAATCCGTGAATCCTCCGGTGGAGGCCCCCACGTCAAGAACAACCCGATCGGAGCAGGAAATGGAAAATGCGTCAAGGGCGGAAGCCAATTTGTCACCGGCCCGACTCACATATCGGCATGCCGGTTCCCGCACTTCCAAGGAAGCATCCGTCGAGATCGATTTCCCGGGCTTATCCAACACCATGCCATCGACACGCACTCGACCGGCCAAAATAAGACGGACGGCTTGCTCTCGACTTGAAGCCAATCCACGGGTTACGACAAGACTATCCGCTCGTTCTTTCTTGGGAATCGACACCACAAAATGAATGGGCAACTCTTATGCCATGAAAACCCATGAAGGTGGAGTCCAACTATCAACCATCAATAGAGTTCTCGTCACCAAGGGAAAAGGCCTGAAGGCGTTTTCGCCCATCCTTGTCCTGAACAAGAATTTCAACTTTGCGCTCCGCATCATCCAACATTTTCAAACAGGTTTTTGATAATTTCACTCCCTCCTCAAATATCTTAAGCGATTCATCCAAAGACAGCTCCCCCCGTTCCAATTCCGAAACAATGGTTTCCAGCCTTGCCAAGGCCTTTTCGAACTTTATCGCCGCCATCTCCTCTACCTCCTCCAACGCCGGCCAATCACCCTGGGATGAGCCTCGACAACATCGCCCCGATTCTCAATCAAACACCGGGCTTCAATTATAGCCAGTTCGAGTATAGCCAGTTCGAGCCGGCCTTGAACAGACAGACCCCTCAAGGTTGGGACTCATTCACCACACAAATCAGATTTCCGCGAGACAACCTGACATGAACGATGTCTCCAGGTAGAACCTCGCGGGACTCTTTGAGGACTTTGTCATCCCGCATCCTTCTCAATATTCCATACCCCCGCTGCAACACGCCCAACGGACTTAAATGATGTAATTGCGCGCCTAAGGCATGAATGGCATACCTTCGATCACGTACCCACATCTTCATCAAACCATGCATTTTCTGATGGAATGTCTCCAACTGATCCCGCCGTCGGACAATCATTGTTTGTGGATTACACACCCGAATCCCAGCCTGTAAGTCGTGCAACCTTTTTTGAAGGCTGCGTTGCCAATGGATCAAAGAATAAAACAATTTCTCTTCCAGATCATCTACGCGTTGACTATATCGGCCAATCATCAAACGAGGCTCCGGCAATTGTCGCTCCAACTCACGAACATCCAATACGGCTCGATCCATGACTCCCTTGATCAACCGAACCAATCGCAGTCGATACTGCTCCATTCGGTGGGATACCGCCTTCCAGTCCGGCACCACCAATTCGGCCGCCGCCGAGGGGGTAGGAGCCCGAAAATCGGCTGCAAAATCAGCCAATGTCACGTCGGTTTCATGGCCCACTGCAGAAATCACGGGAATGCGAGACCCTGCAATTGCCCGAACAACCTCTTCATGATTAAAAGCCCATAAATCCTCGCTCGCTCCACCTCCGCGTCCCACCACCATGACGTCCACATCTTCGAAACCGTTAAGAATCTGAATCGCCTCTTTCAATTCACGGGGAGCTTCAGGCCCCTGAACCGTCACCGGCACCAACAACACCTGGGCGGGCGGCCATCGACG
>JBDIVP010000105.1:0-11342 GCA_039794325.1 Candidatus Inrsubterrania sp. | reverse complement strand
TGGTCCGGGCCGGCGAACCGTTGCGACAGGCCATTCGCGACCATACTGCGTTTTTCCGGACAAACCTGGAGGACCTGGGTTTTCGGATCATACCGGGTTCTCACCCCATCATTCCCATCATGTTGGGAGATGCCACATTGGCCGGCCGCATGGCCGAAGCCCTGCTGAAGGAAGGCATCTATGTCATCGGGTTCAGCTATCCCGTCGTGCCCAAGGGAGAGGCCAGAATCCGTGTCCAAATGTCCGCCGCGCATACACAGGAGGACTTGACGCGAGCCGTGGAGGCTTTTGCCAAAGTCGGCAAACACTTAAACATCATTTCCTAATCCCGTCGGTCACGTGACGATTCACAACACCGAAATCGCCCAACGTTTTCAGCGCCTGGCCGACCTCCTTGAGATTGAAGGCGCCAATCCCTTTCGGGTGCGGGCCTATCGCAACGCCGCCCGCACGATCGAAGGCCTACCGCACTCCGTCGCCGCCATGGTGGCCGACGGGGCCGATCTGACCGAATTGCCCGGCATCGGCAAGGATTTGGCCGGAAAGATCCGGGAAATCGTGGAATCAGGGCATCTGGCGCTCCTCGACCAGGTCAGCACCCACCTGCCCGGACAACTGGCCGAACTGGCGGCCATTCCGGGGCTGGGGCCGAAGCGGGTGAAAGCCTTGTACGACGCACTCGGCATCACCAGCGTCAAGGAGCTCGAACAAGCCGCCCGTGCCGGGAACATCCGCCGGTTGCCGGGTTTCGGAGCCAAGAGCGAGGAGAACCTGTTAGCGGAAATTCAGCGCCGGACCGGTCGCGAACCACGAATCCCGTTGCCGGCCGCCGAACGGTTTGCCGAACCGATTCTGGAACATATCCGGCAAACCACGGGCGTCATCAAGGCGATCCTTGCCGGAAGTTATCGCCGGCGACGAGATACGATCGGGGATCTGGATATTCTAGTCTCCTGCCGCAATCCGGCTGCCGTGATAGACCGCTTTGTGGCCTATGCGGACGTGGATCAGATTGTCTCCAAAGGCACCACTCGCGCCACGATTGTCCTGCGGACGGGCCTTCATGTCGACCTGCGGGTCGTCCCGGAAGCCAGCTATGGGGCCGCGCTGCAATATTTTACGGGTTCAAAGGCCCATAATATCGCCATCCGTTCCTTGGCCGTGAAGAAGGGACTCAAAATCAACGAGTATGGTGTCTTCCGCGGGGAAACCGCGATTGCAGGAGCCACTGAGGAGGAGGTGTACCGCCAGGTCGGCCTTCCGTATCTCGAGCCCGAACTGCGGGAAAACCGTGGAGAAATCGAAGCAGCGTTGAAGAAGACTCTCCCCCGCCTGGTGACTCTCAAGGACCTGCGAGGCGACTTGCATTGCCATTCCAAGGCCAGTGACGGCAATGCCACCATTGAAGACATGGCCAGGGCCGCGAGGGAAAGAGGATACGAATATGTGGCGATCTGCGACCACTCCCCTCGGGTGACGATCGCTCACGGCTTATCGCCACAACGGTTCATGCAGCAGATGGAGGAAATTGACCGGCTCAATGCCCGCCTTGAGGGGTTCACGGTCTTGAAAGGGGCCGAAGTGGATATTCTGGAGGACGGCTCCTTGGATCTTCCGGACAATCTTCTCCGGCAGTTGGACCTGACGGTTTGTGCCGTGCACTACCACTTTCGCCTGTCAAAGACCAAACAGACGGAGCGCATCATCCGGGCCATGGACCATCCGGCTTTCAACATTTTGGCACATCCGACCGGACGGATGCTGAATGAACGGGAACCCTATGAAGTGGATATGGAGCGGCTCATGTCCGCCGCCAAGGAACGGGGAAGGGTTTTGGAAGTCAATGCACAACCGGCCCGGCTTGACCTGACGGATGTGCACTGCAAGCTGGCCAAGGACATGGGCGTGCGCGTCGCCATCTCTACCGACGCCCACCGAACGACAGATTTGCCATTGATTCGATTCGGCATTGATCAAGCCCGCCGGGGTTGGTTGGAGGCGGGCGATGTCATAAACACCAAAAGTTGGAAAGAACTCAAAAAATTACTGCAGGGCGGCTGAAAAGTATTTTTACCCTTTTCCCTAGACATCTTCGATTTCAGTGATTTCACTCCGCCCTTCCTTCAACAAATCACTGCCCCTGGACCGGTCCTTGTCTCTTGGGTCCCGAACCGTTCGATGCCAGCTTCCCTGACTCTTTCGCCATCCTCCATTTTCGGACTCAGTCTTTAACTCTGAGTCTCCTTCTGGAACCTCACCTCGGGGTTGGAGGGGCGAGCCCATCGAACTCGTCGTTGGCTCCGGGCTAACACCAACTCCCAAGTACAACTTCCGCAACCAAGGGCAGCCTGTCTCCTACTCTTCCCATCTTGCGTCTCCGGGTTACCTCCTTTCTTTGTAATCCCCTTGCTTCCTTTCTCCTTCCTACTTATTAAATAATCATGAAAAGCCTGAACTCAAGATGTTCCCTTTTCAACACATGTATGCGCCCGTGCATGATTTTGGGGAATGAGCCATCACACGGGTTCCCACCTGTGCGTGCGTTTCCGGAATTGAGTGAGGTTATTGGAAAAAGGTAAGGTCTTCCCACCCGATGATTGTGAAACTCCTCATCTCCTGGGTCGTTCTTATTTTCGGCGGATTGGCCATCCTCTGTGGAGCAGGATGCACCTCCGGAACACCCAACACCTTACCCCTTCCACAGGACCTTTCCGCCCATACGGTCATCGTTTCCATCGATACGTGGCATGCGATGCTCGCGTTTCCCTTCTCAGCCTCGGAAGAATCGTCGCAGGAAGCGCCGGAATTTGAGGAATGGGGCTATGCTGAACGAGCGTGGTATGTGGAAGGTCAAACCGGAATCACCGGAATTTTTCGAGCCTTGCTCTGGCCTTCCGACGGAGTGGTCGAGGTGGGACGGTACCGGGCTATCTGGGCGGAACGCACCCCCCAACCGCCTGTCCGGATTTTTCTGTTTCACCTGGAAGAAGATCAGTACGAGGCCATCCGACGGCACCTGCAAGCCACCATGGCCTCGTCCACTCCCATTGCCGAGTTTGGCCCATCACGCTTTTTTCCGGCCGTCAGGTCGTATCATGTCTTTCATACTTGCCATCAATATGCCGCCCAGGCCCTTCAGGCAGGAGGACTTCCCTTGACTCCGACCCTGGCCTTCACCAGCTCTATGCTGGCCCGGCAATTGGAATCCCTTCAACGGAAACAGCAGACAAAAAATGAATGAAAAGAAGTGATGTGTGGAGCTGGGGTTTGGCAGCCGCTCCCGCCGATCACCAGCCCTGCCTTCATGGGCGAAACCCGCGTCGGGGCAGGATTGCTTAGCGGCGGACCAGCCGAATCCACCGCCACAAATTGACCAGGCTGAATAGGGACGAGGCCAGATAGGTCAGTGCGGCAGCGGTCAGAATCCGTTTGGCCTCATTCAAATCCGGCGTGTTCAAGTACCCCCCTTCCCGCAGGATGGGCAACGCCCGCCGAAAACTGGCGTTCCATTCCACCGGAAGGGTGATGAGATGCACGAGCGCGCTGATGCTCATGACGCCCAGCGCCAGAACCAGCACACCGATGCCGATCGCCGGAATCTTCGTGAGCCCCGCCAGAACGGGAATACCCAGCATCAGGTAGGATCCGGCTTTTTCGGCCTTTTGTGCCACGCGCAGCAGCTCGGTCCGGTCCTTTAACAACCGGTAGCCTTCATAATCCTGCAGGGCATGTCCCACTTCATGCGCCGCCACCACCACTGCAGTAAGGGATTTGCCATGGTAATGATTGGGGGTTAATCCCACGAGTTTGGTTTCAGGGTTATAATGATCCCCCAGAGGAGTCGGTTCCACCCGCACATGCTGAAGACCGAACCGGTTCAACAGATGACGCGCTAATTCGCCGCCCGTTCCCGGGAAATCTTCCCGCGGGCGGCGATTTTGCCGGAACACCCACCACACCCACAATTGGGGCCCCAACACGATGCCGATGAACAGGAGAACAAGAAGCACCACCCGCATGACCTATCCGATCCCGTGGTAATCAGGCATTTTTACGAGGAACACGACACAATAATCGGCGGGTCGCCGGGAGGAGGAGGGAGGGCATAGGCTTCCATGCCGTCCCGGTCGGTAAAGGGATGGCTCAGCAGGTCCAATAATCGGTCAATCTCGGTGTAATCCTTTTCACGAACGGCCAGGGTAATCGCCCGTTGAGCAAGATGGTTCCGAAGGATGTATTTGGGATTCACCCGGTTCATTCGCACCCGGCGTTCAGCATCACGGCTTTTTTCCGCCTGTAATCGTTCCCGGTACCGTGCCGCCCAATCATCAAACGCCTCCCGGTGCAGGAACCAATCCCGCAAAGGCCATGCTGATACCGGATGATCCTGATTGAAGTTTCCCAGCTCCCTGAAACAATTGGTGTAATCCACCCGGCTGGAATCCATCAGATTCAACAAGTCGGTCACCAGCTTGTCGTCTCCGGCATGGGCCTCCACAAATCCCAGCTTGGCCCGCATCAGATCCGCATATTTCCCTACCATCGCCTGTTCATACACCTCAGGCGCCGCCTGCACGTCCGCCTGTCCCATCAAGGGTGACAAGGCTTGAGCCAGAGCTCGAATATTCCAATAGCCGATGTCAGGTTGATTCTGGAACGAATACCGGCCGTGATGATCCGAATGGTTGCAGATAAAGGTCGGATCGTACCGTTCCATGAAGCCATACGGTCCGTAATCCAACGTCAATCCCAGAATCGACATATTATCGGTGTTCATCACACCGTGTGCCCATCCCACGGCCTGCCAGTGGGCAATCAGCTCGCCGGTTCTTACGGCCACCTCATGCAGAAGCCGGGCATACCGGTCATCGGCGTTTTGTAAATGGGGATAATGATGATCGATGACGTAATCCGCCAGGATTTTCACATACTCATGCTGGCGCCGGTAGAAAAAGACCTCGAAACTGCCGAACCGCACGTGGGTTGGAGCCATCCGAATCAGCATGGCCCCCGGCTCCGGCAGTTCCCGCAACACGATTTCCTCTCCGGCCACAATGCACAGGCTGCGTGTGGTGGGAATGCCCAACCCGTGCATGGCCTCTCCGCACAAATACTCCCGGATGGTGGACCGAAGAACGGCCCGTCCGTCGCCATCCCGGGAAAACCGGGTCAGGCCGGCGCCTTTCAGTTGCAAATCCCATCGTTCGCCCTTGGCATTTTGTACTTCTCCCAATAAAATGGCCCGCCCGTCACCCAGTTGAGGCACATAATGTCCGAATTGATGCCCTGAATAGAGCATGGCAATCGGTTCACTGCCGGGCAGCAATTTGGCCCCGCAGAAATATTCCGCACACTCCGGACGGTTCAATTCGTTTGGATCAAGCTCAAGTAATTCAGCGGCCGCGGGATTGACACTCACGACATGGGGGTTCGGAAAGGGGGTCGGGTTGACCCGCTCATGAAAAATCTCGGGCAACCTGGCATAGGTATTCACAAAGGAGAGGTGTTCTAATTTTTTCATCTTTTCATTATGGGCGACCCTTTCCACAGATGGCAACATCACCACTTGATTCTACAAAGGAAATTTCCAAACTATCGGCAAGAGGATGTCATTTTTAATTCTCGAATATTTCTTCCCAAGAGGGAATACAGTCACGGGCCTTGGGAACGACTATGATGAAATTGTTTGGAAGTTTCTCCATTGTGCCTCCTCATGCGTATCCCCTTGGATGCACTTGTGTATCTTTGCAATACAGGATGGATCAACCAGGATCCGGTACAGCACAATAAAATACTTTGTTTTCATGCAGTTACTTGCCATGGCTTAGATGGCGCAACTTTTGCTTATATCAATATACACGAAATCAATTCCGCAACAGCTAAGGCATTCCCGACGGAAATATTCCGCAATATTCTCCCTGACATGACAAAAATTTGCGCCTGGTGTTATCACACCGATACAACAGAACCCTCTCTAGAAACCGCTCCAAAGCCGGCCTTGCATTCGAGCCATCCGGTCTCGCACGGGATTTGCCGTTTTCACCGGATTCGCCTTCGAAACCAATTCCGTCGGGGGCAGCTTCTCCGGCTTCGAACATCCAGATTGCACGCCTTTCTTTCGATGTTTAGGCGAACGTAAGACTTTTCCGGTTTGTTTTCAGGAGGAAGGCACCGTCAAACAATGAGAATCGGACAAAACACGGGCTGGAGGGAGGACCTGGGCAAATCTAACCGGATCGCTTCAACCGGTTTTTTACCAGCACCGTTCCCAGATGAGGAAGCCGTATATTTCGACGGTATTCAAACCAACCAAATACCCCCACCCCACTCACCAAAATCATCCCGATGAGCAGGGTACTCCAGAAATCGTCGTTCATAATAAATCCTACAAATTCCACGTTTTATGCTCCGATGATAATATCCTTACTTCCCTACTTTCGGACATCACCTTTAAAGCTTTAGTAATGAGCCGGTCAAGCCCCTCCGTTGCCTATGGTCAAAATCAATATTTTCACCTAAGAAACTTTTCTCTACCCAAACTTTTCACGTCTGTCTGACCTTCCCACGTTTCTTGCCGGCAGCCCAAAACGTTATAATACCTCCATGCGTGTTTCCATTTTTCCTTATAGGTATGTGGTTGTTTCTCTTTTGTCCCTGATCTGCTCGTGGTTTTTCATCGAGGGACGTGCCATTGGTGCCTCAGGCACACACCCGGCCGTTTTGTCCCTCTCAGGCCCTGAAAAGGAAACGCAAGTGACCATTGAAATTAAAAACCGGAAGTTTATCCCGGAAACCGTGACCTTGAGCCCGGACAAAAAAACCCGGTTGATTATTAAAAATGGTGATGCGGAATTACATGCCTTTGTACCCGTCGGCCTCCTGACCAATACCCACCTCAATCTGAGCGGCAACGGAGCCCCTCAATTCGGAAAGGACGGGTTATTGCGGGTACTACTGCCTTCCCGTGGACAAACGGACATCGTTTTCTTTCCCAGTCGGCCGGGCACTTTCCCCTATCTCTGCGACCTTCCCGGTCATGTCATGCATGGGAATATCGTGGTGCAGGTCAGGTAGGGGTATGGTAGAGTAACGGCTTTGCCGGTCACATAACAGCAACTTACGGACATGGTGGCTCCCACTATCGTTCATTTGCTTTGAAGGAGGAACCGTTTTCCATGATTACTGTTGGTGAATTTTCAAAATTCTGGTCATCTGCCCATGTTGAATCCAAGCAGGCCACTGATACGCTCCGATATCGCCAATCCCATATGCTTCAATCACTGGGAAGACTGGCATGTCTCTGTTTAACCCTACTCCCCGGTCTGCCCGGAATTGCCTGGGCTGCCCAGCCAATGGAAAGCAATCAGGATTCCCTATTGACCCTGGTTCGTGAATTCGCCGATGCCGTGGCAAAAGGTGACCGGGTCACCGCAGGCCAACGGGATTTCGTCTGTTTGCAAAAAATGGCCCAGCAGCACTTGCTGGAAGGCGGGGCCTTTCCCGATGCCTTAAGCCCTGTGTATGAATGGTGTGAGCAACGCCGTCATGACGCCTATCAACAAGTGATCAATCAGAAGGACCGCGCACTGGATAATGTCTGGCCGGGACCGGGGAAGGTGGTGGATTTCGCGGACTTTCAGAGTTTCTTCATTTCGGAAACCCAAAGCCGTCAACTCGCCCCATCCCTTTTTGTCATGCCAGGCATTGCCGAGTATGAACCGGATACCCCCTTCATTATCGACGCTTTGGAGTCCGGTCCCTTACCCCATGCCTCTTTTCCTTCGGCAGATGAATCCACCGTATTGGCTGCCCCGACCCTCTCTCTCACCACCCGAATCTCCTATCCCAATCCCCTGACCGCTCCGATTTCCAATGGGCCCGGGGCGAAAGATTGGGCGGTGCCATACAAAAAAGTTCAACGGGTAATCAAATCCGTCACGGTCAAATGGGTCGTGCTTCATGATCTTCGGAGCCTTGGATTTCCTACCGATTTTGCCATCCTTGATATCCCCCTCGACGGCCCGCATGGGACCACCGTCCCCTTTGTCGTCGATGCCGGAGGATTTATCCCGAAGTCCACGGAATGGTTCGGTGAGGAAGACCGGCCGGATACCATACCCACCGGCATTCAACAGGCTCAGGCTGCCTCGACCCCTTTGGAAGGGATTATGAAGTTAAACCGGGTGTTGATGATTGCCCCTACCAACAAGCAGGCCTTGGAGGTCTTTGCGGATCAATTGTATCAGGGGCTCATGAATTACGGTACGCGTTTGCACACCGTTAATGTGGGAGACAAACGCTTAGCTCAACGATTCAACGAACTGTATTGGACTATCCAATCTCAAACGGACCGGTTCGATTTGGCCCTGGGCATGGAAATCGGCGGCAAATCGGAACCGATGCCGGCCGATTTCCTGTATCGCATGATTCCCGTGATGGAAGCCTTGGCCTCCTTGGAACCCGGTAATTTTCACAACCGCCTCCGCTTGTCGGCCGCTTATCGGTGGACCAATGATCAGATGGCCGCACTCTCTTCCCCGCAAGAGCTTCTGGCCGAAATTCCATCCGAACAGGCTGAAATCCGGGTGGAAGCCTTGTTGGAACTGGCATGGGCACGAATCGGCAAAGTAGCCTGGAATCGGCATTTGGACGATCCCGACATTCAAAAGGGTTTTGAGTCCGCCAAACGGGCTTACGAAAAGACACAAGATCCCATCAACAAATTTACCGCGGCCTATGCCATGGCCTATAGCCTGGCGTTTCATGTTCCCCGTGACAATCAAGCCATGTTTGAATGGCTCAAACAAGCTCGCGATTGGTTTGAACAAATCCCCGGGTCCTCCTCCGAGGCTTGGGCATTTATGTTGGAGAACGACACGATGAAAGGATTGGTCGAAACCGACAACACATTCAAAGCGCTGTTGGCCGCCCGATAACCATAGTGTAAGTGGCAGGGCATTCTGCCCTGCCTCCGGCTTACTCCGGAAGGGGCTGCGGAGGGGAAGCTTGATCCCCCTTTTGTACACTTCAGAAGGGCCCGAGACCCTCCCGCCCTTTGGCGTTTCATGGAGCTTGATTTTCGAAAAAACCCTGCCATTCTCAGCACCATGGTGGATGTGATGGCCGACGGGGTATTCACCGTCGATGCCCAGGGTCGGATCGTCGCATGGAGCAACGGCGCCGCCCGCATCACCGGGTATTCCCCGGAAGACATCATCGGGCAATCCTGCCATATTTTGGAAGGGCAGAATTGCAAAGGCTTCCAGGTCCTGACCGATTTCCTTTCCAATCCCACACCCTTTCCCTGGGGAATTTGTAATCAGGAATGTAAAGTTCTTTCAAAGGATGGCAAAGAACTCTATCTGTTCGGCAATGTCTCGATTCTCCGGGATGAACAGGGACAGGTTGCCGGCGCCGTAGGCACCTTCACGGACCTCACGAATTTTATTCTGAACAATCAAAAGATCGAAGTATTGGAAGAGCAAACCAAATCCCGGGATGCGTTTCAGCAACTCATCGGCAAGAGTCCGCCCATGCAGGAAGCTTTTCGACGACTTCGCCTCGCTGCGCAAAGCGACGTCACGGTCCTGCTCACGGGCGAGTCCGGAACCGGGAAGGAACTGGGCGCTCGGGCGATCCATGCACTCAGCGATCGACGGGATCGCCCCTTTTTTGCCATCAATTGTTCGGCTATTCCGGAAACCCTCCTTGAAAGCGAATTATTCGGTCACGTCAAGGGTGCCTTTACCGGCGCGATTCGGGATAAAATCGGGGTCTTCCAGGCCGCCGACGGAGGAACCCTCTTTCTAGATGAAATTGGGGACACCAGCCCCCTACTTCAGCTGAAACTGTTGCGCGTCCTACAAGAAGGCGAAATCAAACGAGTCGGAGACGAACGGGGCATTACCGTCAATGTCCGACTCATTACAGCCACCAATCGAGACTTGAAAACCTTGATTGCCGAAGGCAAAGTACGGGAGGACTTCTACTATCGCATACATGTTTTTGCCATCACACTACCGCCCTTACGGGCCAGGCGTGAAGATATTCCGCTCCTGGTGACCCATTTCATGAAGGAAAACAGCAAAGTTTTTCACCGTGATGTTCACGAAATCACCAAGGATGCGCTGAAACGACTGCAAGAATACTCTTGGCCTGGAAATGTCCGGGAATTGAAAAACGCCATAGACCACGCCTTCGTCACGGTGAATGGACCCTGCATTACGTTATTTGATCTTCCTCCGGAGATTCAGCCAACCGGCTCCCCACCTTTCATCTCCCCCCTCACCTCTCATCCAGACCAGGATGAAGAAACAAGGATTCGAAAGGCCATGGACCAAGCCAATGGTAACAAAACCAGGGCCGCAAAAATTCTAGGTTATAGCCGGGTCACTCTCTGGAAAAAGCTAAAACAACTCCATCAGCTTTCTTCCGTCTCCCCTTAACACATTTCCATTCCTTTTCTCTTCCTTCCCTTTTAACGCTAATCGTTAAGTTAACATGCTAACTCCTACTGTTAACTTTTCTTCATAAAATATGGGCTTTCCCTCTTAGGCATGTGGGTTAGAAACCCTAACTGCAAGAAAAATAACAAGAATATTTATTGTTGTTGCCTTGGCATCATGGTTGCTCTCCTAATCGAGTAAATCAAACACTACATACTAAGGAGGGAGGGTATTCACCATGATTCTGAAACAATTTTACCTTCAATGTTTGGCCCATGCTTCATACATCATCGGCGATGAACACACGAAAACCGCCGTCGTCGTCGATCCTCAACGCGATATCGACCAATACCTTCAGGAAGCCGAACGTCACGGCTGGACCATTCGATATGTCTTCCTCACACATTTTCACGCTGACTTTCTAGCCGGCCACCTTGAACTTCAGCAACGGACCGGGGCCACGATTTGTCTGGGCGAGAAAGGTCACACCCATTTTCCAAGCAGAACTTTCAAGGATGGGGAAAGCCTTGAATTCGGGTCGGTGCGCATCAGAGTCTTGGAAACACCGGGGCACACTCCTGAAAGTATTTCGCTTGCCGTCTATGACCTCAATCACCGTGAGGACCGCCCGCACAGTGTCCTGACGGGGGATACGCTCTTCATCGGTGATGTGGGCCGACCCGACCTGATGGCCTCCAACGGGATCTCCGCTGAAGATCTGGCAGGGCAATTATACGATTCGCTTCACAACAAACTTTTACCGCTCCCGGACGAAACCCTGGTCTACCCGGCCCATGGGGCGGGATCCATGTGCGGGAAACATCTGAGCACGGAAACCGTTTCCACTCTGGGAAAACAGCGGGAAGAGAATTATGCCCTCCAACCCATGACGAAGAT
>JBDIVP010000104.1:0-11466 GCA_039794325.1 Candidatus Inrsubterrania sp. | reverse complement strand
CTGCTCCCCCATCACCTTCGTCAACGCGGACGTTAACGTCGTCTTCCCATGATCTACGTGCCCGATCGTCCCTACATTGACATGCGGCTTCTTCCGCTCAAATTTCGCCTTGGCCATAACACTCTCCTCCTGGAGTCAATTACTTGAAATTTTACAACTTATTTTATAAACAGAATCATTCGCCCTGGTTTTTCTTGATAATTTGCTGGGCCAACTGCTTTGGCACCACCTCATATTTGTCAAACTCCATACTATAAGTAGCCCGCCCCTGAGTCTTGGAACGAAGGTCTGTGGCATAACCAAACATCTCGCTTAAGGGAACCACTGCGTCGACAGCCTGAGACCCCCCCCTAGCTCTCATTCCATGAATCTTTCCCCGCCGACCATTCAGATCACCAATCACATCACCCATGAACTCCTGAGGAACCAGAACCTCAACCTTCATAATTGGCTCCAAAAGAACAGGCTCAGCCTTTTCACAAGCACTAACAAGGGCCATCGATCCCGCAATCTTAAAGGCCATCTCACTTGAGTCAACCTCGTGATAGGACCCATCGAAAATGGTGACACGAATATCCCGGAGAGGATATCCGGCTAAAATTCCCCCCTCCATCCTTTCACGGACACCCTTTTCAACGGCAGGAATATATTCCCTAGGAACGACACCTCCAACAATTTTATTCACAAACTCCAACCCGACCCCTGATTCTGCTGCCTCAACCCTCAGAAAAACATGCCCATATTGGCCGCGCCCACCAGTTTGCTTTATATACTTTCCTTCCGCTTCGGCCTTTCCACGGATTGTCTCACGATAGGCCACCTGGGGCTTCCCAACATTCGCCTGAACCTTAAATTCACGAAGAAGTCGGTCTACAATAATTTCCAAATGCAACTCACCCATTCCGGAAATAATCGTCTGCCCCGTCTCCTCATCAGACTTTACATGAAAAGAAGGATCCTCTTGGGCAAGTTTTTCAAGCGAAAAACCTAATTTGTCAAGATCCTGCTTGGTTTTCGGCTCCACCGCCAAAGCAATCACCGGCTCCGGAAACTTTATCACCTCAAGGAGAATTGGACTTTTCTCATCACTCAGTGTGTCACCAGTCCTTGTATCCTTCAACCCAACAGCGGCCGCAATATCCCCGGCGGAGACCTGATCAATCTCCTCTCGCTTATTAGCGTGCATTTTCAACAATCGGCCGACCCGCTCCTTCTTCTCCTTGCCCACGTTATACACATACGAACCCGAGCTTAACCTCCCGGAGTAAACCCTGAAATACGTAAGCTGCCCGGCAAATGGATCCGACATAATCTTGAAAGCCAATGCCGAAAAAGGCTCATCAACCTGTGGACGCCTGACCAATTCTTCACCCGTCTTCGGATCCACCCCGACCACAGGAGGCAAATCAACAGGAGAAGGAAGATAATCCACCACCGCATCCAGAAGGGGCTGCACTCCCTTATTTTTGAATGCCGAGCCGCAAAGAACCGGCGTAATCTTCAATCCGACCGTCCCAAGACGTATCGCCCTCTTTATCTCATCAACCTCCAAGACCTCCCCATTTAGATACCGCTCCATAACAGCCTCGTCGAATTCCACAACGGAATCCAACAACTTCTCACGGTACTCCCTAGCCTGCTCGTAATATTCCTGCGGAATATCTTCCGTTACAAAGGCCGCCCCAAGCGTTTCATCATCAAACAGGTAAGACTTCATACTTAACAGGTCGATCACCCCACGAAACCCGTCTTCCTTTCCAAAAGGCAATTGAATGGGAACAGGCTTGGCCCCCAAACGATCAATCATTGATTGAACACTTGCAAAAAAATCAGCCCCAACCCTATCCATTTTATTCATAAACGCAATTCGGGGAACCTGGTACTTATCGGCCTGCCGCCACACGGTCTCCGATTGTGGCTCCACACCCTGAACAGAATCAAAGACTGCAACCGCCCCATCCAAAACACGGAGCGACCGCTCAACCTCAATAGTAAAATCTACATGGCCGGGCGTGTCTATAATGTTAATCCTCGAATCTTTCCAAAAACAGGTCGTTGCCGCAGAGGTTATCGTAATACCCCGCTCCCGCTCCTGCTCCATCCAGTCCATTTGAGCTGCGCCCTCATGAACTTCACCGATTTTATGAGAGACCCCGGTATAGAAAAGGATTCTTTCCGTTGTCGTAGTTTTTCCGGCATCAATATGGGCCATAATGCCGATATTTCTCGTACGACTCAATGAATAATCTACAGCCACCTTAACCTCACACAACAATGCCGCACAGCCACATAGTCACCTTGACGGCAAACATTCACCACCAGGGAACATGAGCCAGCAGCACAACAAAATGGCATCACCACCGATAATGCGCAAAAGCCCTATTGGCTTCAGCCATACGGTGCGTCTCATCCCTCTTTTTTACGGCAGCCCCACCATTATTCGCCGCATCCAACAATTCTCCGGCCAGCTTTTCCGGCATACTTTTGCCGCTCCTCCCGACCGCTCCCTGCTTGATCCACCTCAAGGCCAGCGCAATTTGCCTGACAGGCCGAATCTCTACTGGCACCTGATAAGAAGCACCACCCACCCGACGCGACTTCACCTCAACAAGCGGCTTCACATTCCCCAATGCCGCGTGAAACACTTTCAAAGGATCATCACCGGTCTTTTCCTGAATAATCTCAAATGCCCCATAACATACCCGCTCCGCCGTACTCTTCTTTCCATCCCGCATCAGGATATTCAAAAACCTTCCCACCACCAGATCTTTGTACTTTGGATCCAGCACAACCCTTTGGCGAATTACAAGCGGTCTACGCGGCATAAATAGCTTTTCCCCTACAAACCTTTACCGATTCTTAAAATTTACAAAAGATTATCTAGATTATTTTTACCAGGCAGGAACTACTTTGGACGCTTGGCTCCATACTTTGAACGACCCTGCTTTCGGTTGGCCACCCCAACGGCATCCAATGCCCCTCGAACCATATGATACCTAACCCCAGGAAGGTCCTTCACACGCCCGCCCCTCACCAGCACAATTGAATGCTCTTGAAGATTATGCCCCATGCCTGGAATATACGCCGTCACCTCCAAACCGGTCGTCAAGCGAACACGGGCCACTTTCCTTAATGCCGAATTCGGCTTTTTGGGGGTTGTCGTGTAGACACGAAGACACACTCCCCTCCTTTGCGGGCAATTGTTCAGCGCCGGGCTTTTGCTTTTTGCTTTTATCGCTTTTCGCCCAACTCGGACGAGTTGATTCACTGTTGGCATATGATACTTCTTCCTTATGCTTCACATTGGCGTCGCAACGCTTAGACGCATAGAAATTTTCAAAAGGGAAACCAGCTGATGTTATAGATTGTCATTCAATCTGTCAAGAAGAAAAATATTTATTTTTCTGAAATCATTTATTCAGACACTCAACTCAATTTATCCATTTCTCCAACCAGCACCTCTTCTTCCGCTGGTTTCGGAACGAACGTTTCACGGTAGTCTCCATAACCGGTCCCGGCCGGAATAAGCCGACCAACGATGACATTTTCTTTCAATCCACGCAGCTCATCCGTTCGGCCATTTATTGCAGCTTCCGTAAGAACCCTTGTTGTTTCCTGGAAAGAGGCCCCCGAAATAAAGCTATCCGTGCTCAACGAAGCCTTGGTGATACCCAATAAAACCGGCTTACCTAGGGCTGGCTTACCTCCCTCAGTCAACACCCTCTCGTTCTCATCATCAAACAGGAATTTATTTACCTGTGTTCCAGGTAAAAATGTGGTGTCACCGGACTCTTCCACCCTGACCTTTTTTAACATCTGACGGGTAATGACCTCGATATGCTTGTCATTGATGACCACTCCCTGAAGGCGATAAACCTCCTGCACCTCATTTACCAAATATTTTTGCAGTTCACGTGGCCCCAAGACACTAAGGATATCGTGGGGATTCGCCGATCCATCCATCAGAGGCTCACCGGCACGCACCCAATCCCCTTCATGAACATTGACATGGCGCCCACGGGGAATGAAGTACTCCTTTACATCTCCGATTTTATTATCGACCACTACCTTCCTTAAACCCTTGACAAACCCCCCGAATGAAACCTCTCCATCGATTTCACTGACCACAGCGTGCTCCTTGGGTTTCCGAGCTTCGAATAATTCAGCCACCCTCGGCAAACCACCGGTAATATCCTTTGTTTTGGTTGTTTCTCGAGGAATCTTGGCCAAAACATCACCGGGATAGACTGTGCTCCCTTTCTCCACAAATATGTGCGCTCCAACCGGCAACAAATAACGTGCGAGGGAACCTGATGCAAGCTTGGCGGTTTTCCCGACATCATCTTTTATGGACAACCGAGGACGAAGATTAGTCCCAGCCTGCTCAATTACAACTTTGCGCGACAACCCGGTTACCTCATCGACCTCCTCCTTCATCGTCACCCCTTCAATGATATCCCCATAGGCCACACGCCCACCGACCTCCGTCAAAATTGTAAGCGAATACGGGTCCCACTCCACCATCTTCTGACCGATCTCGACCTTATCACCATCTTTCAATTTGATTTTGGCCCCATAGACTAGAGGATACTTTTCCCGCTCTCGGCCCGTTTCATCGCAAACGGCAATCTTAGCGTTTCTTACCATCACAACCCAATCGCCTTGTTGCGTTTTAACGGCCATGTTAGGATTGTGATAATCCGCATTTTTCTTGGCATCAAAACTGAGAAACTTTATAATTCCTACATGCTTGGACTCCAAAACGGTCTGCTCCACAACCTTACTGGCGGTCCCGCCGATATGGAACGTTCTCATCGTCAACTGCGTGCCAGGCTCACCGATTGACTGCGCGGCAATCACTCCCACCGGCTCGCCTTTTTCA
The DNA here is from genome assembly GCA_039794325.1 of Candidatus Inrsubterrania sp. Taxonomy (GTDB): domain Bacteria; phylum Nitrospirota; class Nitrospiria; order Nitrospirales; family UBA8639; genus JACKFE01. The sequence goes on along the minus strand of JBDIVP010000104.1, from coordinate 6,584 downwards.
ACCAGCCTTCCTCTGGACAAATCACGCCCATAACATTTGGCACACACCCCCCAACGCGACTGACATGTCAAAACCGAACGAATTTTGACGTGATCTACCCCAGCCTCTACGATTTCCTTGCTGATTTCCTCGTTCAATTCTTCGTTCGCCTGGACCAAGATTTCTTGCGTCACGGGATCAATAATGTCTTCCGCCGATAACCGTCCCAATATCCTCTCATCCAATGATTGAATGACTTCTCCCCCTTCAACCAAAGCAGAAACCACAATCCCATCAGACGTATGGCAGTCATCTTCACTGACAATAACGTCCTGAGCGATATCCACCAAACGCCTTGTCAGATAACCAGAATTGGCGGTTTTTAAGGCGGTGTCGGCCAACCCCTTTCTGGCGCCATGGGTCGAGATAAAATACTGGAGCACCGTGAGGCCCTCCCTAAAATTGGCCGTAATGGGGGTTTCAATGATCTCTCCGGATGGCTTGGCCATAAGCCCTCGCATCCCACCCAATTGCCGAATTTGCTGAGAACTCCCCCGTGCTCCAGAATCCGCCATCATATAAATCGGATTGAGCGCCTCACTGTCTCCCTTGCCTCCGCCCTGGCTGATTTCCTTCATCATTTCCACGGCAACCTGCTCACTGACATGGGCCCAGATATCGATGACCTTGTTGTAGCGCTCGCCGTTGGTGATCAAACCTTCATTGTACTGCTGTTGAACCTGAACCACATCAGCCTGCGCTTTATTAATCAATTCCACTTTTCGAGTCGGGATATGCATATTATCAATACAAATGGACACCCCGGCCTTGGTGGCATAGGAAAAGCCAAGATCCTTTAAGCGATCCAACATGACAACCACATCGTGAAGGCCCGCTTGACGATACACGCGATCAACCAACTTGGTCAGTTCTTTCTTGGTCATTAATTGATTCACATGTGCAAACGACATGGATGATGGAAGGATTTCATACATGATCACTCGACCGACCGTAGTTTCCACTAACTCATGATCAATTCTCACCTTGATCCTGGCCTGTTCGTCCACCTCCTGGGCATCATAAGCAATTCGCACTTCTTCCGTGGAAGCAAAAATCTTCCCTTCGCCCTTGGCCCCCTCCCGCTCCTTGGTCAACCAATAACAGCCCAGAACCATATCCTGAGAGGGAATAGCCAATGGACGTCCATTGGCAGGCGAGAGAATATTGTTGACCGACATCATCAAGACTCGGGCTTCAATTTGGGCTTCCACGGACAACGGCACATGAACAGCCATCTGATCCCCGTCAAAGTCGGCATTAAAGGCTGCACAGACCAAGGGATGCAGCCGAATGGCTTTCCCTTCGACCAAGATGGGGTCGAATGCTTGAATTCCAAGTCGGTGCAGCGTTGGAGCCCTGTTTAACATCACGGGGTGCTCCCGAATCACCTCATCCAGGACATCCCAAACTTCAGGTCGCTCCTTTTCCACCAACCTCTTGGCACTCTTAATGGTGGTTGCCGCCCCCCGCTCCTCCAATTTATGAAAAATGAAGGGTTTGAATAATTCCAGTGCCATTTTCTTGGGTAACCCGCACTGATTCAGGCGCAACTCAGGGCCAACGACGATAACCGACCGCCCCGAATAATCCACACGCTTACCAAGAAGATTTTGACGAAACCGCCCCTGCTTTCCTTTCAACATATCACTCAACGATTTCAAGGGGCGTTTGTTTGCTCCCCGAATCACCCGCCCTCGGCGTCCATTGTCAAAGAGGGCGTCAACCGCTTCCTGAAGCATTCGCATCTCGTTTCGGATAATAACGCCAGGGGCCTTAAGCTCCACCAACCGCTTGAGCCGGTTGTTTCGGTTGATTACCCGGCGATACAAATCATTGAGGTCAGAGGTCGCAAACCGTCCCCCGTCCAGAGGAACAAGCGGACGCAATTCCGGAGGTAACACCGGAATCACATCCATGATCATCCACTCAGGCTTGTTGCCCGATTTATGAAATGCCTCAATGACTTTCAAACGCTTCGTGAGCTTTTTTCCAACAGCCGCAGAAGTCGTGGCTTTAATCTTGACATGCCGTTCATCCCATAACGCATCAATGTCAACTTTTCTCAATAATTCCCGAATAGCCTCGGCCCCGATTCCAATTTTGAACGAGGACACCCCATACTGATCGACACATTCACGATACTTCTCCTCAGACAGCAGTTCCTTTTCACGCAAATTGGTATTACCTGGATCCAGCACGACATAGGATTCAAAATACAGGATCTTTTCCAATTGCTTTAAACTCATATCCAAAAGGATACCGATCCGGCTAGGGACCCCCTTCAGAAACCAAATATGAGCCACGGGGGCAGCCAACTCGATATGCCCCATGCGCTCCCGGCGAACCTTCGATTGAATCACCTCCACTCCGCACTTGTCACAGACAATGCCTCGGTGCTTCATTCGCTTATATTTCCCGCAATTACATTCCCAGTCTTTTGTCGGACCAAATATTTTGGCGCAAAACAATCCGTCCCGCTCAGGTTTAAATGAACGATAATTGATCGTTTCAGGCTTTTTGACTTCCCCGTAAGACCAGGATCGTATTTTTTCCGGAGAGGCAATGCGGATTCGCATGGCATCAAAGGACACGGCATCACGCGGCTTTTCGAATAATGAATAGATACTTTCCAAGTTCGTTCCTCCGGTTAGGTGGGAAGGTGGGAAAGCCGATAACGCAACCGCCTCAGTCGGGCGACTTAATCAGCTCGACATCCAACCCCAAACTCTGCAACTCTTTGACCAGCACATTAAATGACTCAGGCAATCCGGGCTCAAGGAAATTCTCGCCTTTGACGATCGCTTCATACATCCGAGAGCGACCCGGGACATCATCGGACTTGACCGTCAAAAATTCCTGCAGAGTAGAAGCCGCTCCGTACGCTTGAAGAGCCCAAACCTCCATCTCTCCCAAACGTTGTCCGCCAAATTGAGCTTTACCGCCCAACGGCTGTTGAGTGACCAACGAATATGGACCGATTGATCTCGCGTGAATCTTATCATCAACCAAGTGATGCAGTTTAAGCATATACATATATCCGACGGTAACCGGATTTTTAAACGGTTCTCCGCTCCGCCCGTCATACAACACGGACTGTCCCGATTCAGGCAGCTTGGCCTTCCCCAGAAGGTCCTTGATTTCCTTTTCAGAGGCCCCATCGAAGACAGGGGTCTCCACTTTTATTCCCAATACCTTGGCCGCCCAACCTAAGTGGGTTTCTAAAATTTGCCCCACATTCATCCGTGACGGCACACCCAGCGGATTTAAAACAATTTCAACGGGCGTTCCGTCAGGGAGATAGGGCATATCCTCTTCCGGCATAATACGAGACACCACACCTTTATTACCATGACGACCCGCCATTTTATCGCCTACAGCAATTTTTCGCTTGATGGCCAAATACACTTTGACCAGCTTTATCACGCCGGGAGGCAACTCATCGCCTCTCCGAAGACGACCGACCTTTTCATCGTATTCCGTTTGCAAAATTTCAATTTGATCCTTAGCTTCCCGCTCGATTTCGTCAAGCTTTTTCTGCTCTTCGGCATCGGCAAGAATAACCCGTCTGGCATCATCATCAGTCAATTTCCTTAAGACATCGGCTGTAATACGCCCCTTCTTCTTGAGGATCACCTCACCACTCTCAGGATCCATAAGATCTCGGCCGACGAACTGCCCCAGCAACAATTTCCGATTTTTGCGATTCCGCTCCTCTTCGATTATCCTCAACTCTTCTTGATAATCCCGTTCGATTTTCACATGATCATCGGTCTCAATATTACGTGAACGTTGATCTTTATCTACGCCTTTTCTGGAAAAAATCTTGACATCAACAACAATTCCCTCAATCCCCGGAGGAACCTGTAAGGATGTATCTTTTACATCACCTGCCTTTTCCCCAAAAATAGCCCGCAGCAATTTCTCTTCAGGCGTCAACTGGGTTTCGCCCTTTGGAGTGACCTTCCCAACCAGAATGTCTCCTGACTTGACTTCCGCTCCAATTCTGACAATACCACTTTCATCCAAATTCCTAAGGGCTTCTTCCCCCAGATTAGGAATATCACGCGTAATTTCCTCTTTTCCCAATTTCGTATCACGGGCCTCGACTTCAAATTCCTCGATATGGATTGAGGTAAACGTATCCTGCTTGACCAGTCGTTCACTCAGGAAAATGGCATCTTCAAAGTTGTAGCCACCCCATGGCATAAATGCCACCAGCACATTTTTCCCTAACGCCAATTCTCCACAATCCATGGCCGGTCCGTCGGCCAACACCTGCCCTTTTTTTACCGGTTGCCCGGCACGAACAATTGGAGTTTGCGTAATACAGGTGTTCTGGTTGGTACGCTGAAATTTAATTAAATCGTACGCATCAAGGATTCTTGAGCCTTTTTTATTTTCATCCTTTTCCTTTGCGCTTGCCCGAACGACGATCCGCCTGGCATCCACCGATTCGACCACCCCATCCCTTTTCGAAATGGCCAAATATCCGGAGTCCCGAGCCACCACCGCTTCCATCCCCGTTCCGACCAATGGGGATTCGCTTTTGAGAGTAGGAACCGCCTGACGTTGCATATTTGATCCCATCAAGGCCCGGTTGGCATCATCATGCTCTAAAAAGGGTATGAGGGCGGTCGCAACACTAACCACCTGCTTGGGAGACACATCCAGATAATCAACTTTGTCTGGAGTGGTAATCACAAACTCACCCCCCTCACGAGCTGTAATGGTCTCTGACGTCAACTCTTTCTCGGAATTGGTCGGAGAATTGGCCTGAGCAATGACATACTGATCCCCGTCCAATGGGGAAAGGAATTCCACCTCCTCCGTCACCCGCCCTTTTCTCACTTTTCGAAACGGCGCCTCAATAAACCCGAATTCGTTAATTCGCGCATAGGTAGCCATTGAGGTGATCACACCGATATTCGGCCCTTCAGGAGTTTCGATGGGACAAATGCGACTATAATGAGAGGGATGAACGTCACGGACTTCAAAACCAGCCCGTTCACGCGTAAGCCCACCAGGGCCCAAGGCTGAAAGACGACGTTTATGGGTAATTTCGGCCAAGGGATTGGTTTGATCCATAAACTGCGACAGCTGACTACCCGCAAAAAACTCCTTAATGGCCGCAACAATGGGCTTCGCATTAATCAAGTCATGGGGAAGCACGGTCTCCATGTCCAAAAGGTTCATACGCTCCTTGATGCTCCGCTCCATTCTCGCCAATCCGATGCGAATCTGATTTTCCAACAACTCCCCAACTGAACGTACCCGTCTGTTCCCCAAATGATCGATGTCGTCCACTTCCCCCTTACCGGCCTTGAGATCCACCAAACATCTGACCACCTCAACTATATCCTGAGCCGAAAGGGTCCGCTGGTCCAAGGAAAGATCAAGCTTAAACCGCTTGTTCATTTTAAGACGGCCGACAGGAGAAAGATCGTAACGCTTGGGATTCAAAAAGAGATTTTCAAAAAGAAGCTTTGCCGACTCCACCGACGGCATTTCGCCTGGCCGCAACCGTTTGTAGATTTCCACCCATCCTTCCTCTTTGGAATTGGTACGTTCCGCCTCAAGAGTATCAAGAATGACCGGACTGGTAGAAGGGGTATCAAGATAGATCACTTTGAAGCTATCGACCTTGCTTTCAAGAATACGCTCTAAAACCGGAGTCGTCAGGCGCTGATTTTTTTCCAAAATAACTTCCTGCGTCACGGGATCAATCAATTCCGTCAAAACCGCTCGTCCCACCAGATCCTCAGGCTTTAGGGGAACCTCTTTGATTCCGGCCGAACGAAGGCGAGCCATCGACGCTTTATTTATCCTGGCCCCCTCCTTGACGAGCACCTCATTGGAATCTTTATCCAGCAAATCAACCGGCGCCCTCAGGCCCGCATGGAGCTCTGGGTCTAATTTTCGGGAAAGCTCCCCTCTCACCACCCGAATCTCTTCCACCGGATAATACATTTTCAAAAGGTCATCCGTCGTAAAACCGAAAGCTTTCAGCAAGATCGTGGCCGGCATCTTCCGTCGTCGATCGATCCGAACATACAGAATGTCCCGCGCATCAAACTCAAAATCCAACCAGGACCCTCGATATGGGATTATCCTTCCGGAAAACAACACCTTTCCGCTTGAATGGGTCCGTCCCTTGTCATGGCTAAACGATGGCCCCGGAGACCGGTGCAACTGGCTGACCGCAACCCGTTCAGTCCCATTGACAATAAACGTACCTCGATCAGTCATGAGCGGCAATTCCCCAACATAGACTTCCTGCTCACGTACATCCAACACTCGATTTTTGACCGTTTTATCCTGCTGATCAAACACCACCAATCGAACCCGTAATTTGAGTGGAGCCGCCAGCGTCATTCCCTGTTCAATACATTCCCGAATATCGTATTTGGGAGTGCCCAATGAATAACTTGAAAATTCCAGAATGGCGGAATTATTGTAATCCATAATGGGAAATACACTCTTAAAAGCCGCTTGCAGCCCCTTATCCTCTCGCCGATCCGGAAGAACTTCCGCCTGCAAAAATTCCT
>JBDIVP010000103.1:0-11575 GCA_039794325.1 Candidatus Inrsubterrania sp. | reverse complement strand
CTCCCTGCGTTGGAATCCGTGGAGGAAAAGGACTATGCCCTGAGTTGGAGGGATCCATGAAATTAGTCAGTTTTGAGATAGCGACACCATTAGGCGCTTTTGTGCGGACCGGAGCATTGCACCGAAATAGGGTGGTTGATCTCAATATGGCCTGGACACGGTTGTTGGCGGACCAGAACGAAGCGCAACCCTATCGCCTGGGAAGGGCAATGGTTCCGGAAGCCATGTTGGATTTTTTGGAAAGCGGTCCAACTGCCATGGCACGCGCACGCGAGGCCCTGGCCTATGCAATTCAGGGAGGGGAAACGATCCGTGGGCCATCAGGTGAAACCATTGTATATTCCTTGGACAATCCGGTAGCGGGTTGTCCCCTCCGGTTGATCGCTCCTCTGCCCAACCCACCTTCACTTCGGGATTTCATTGCCTTCGAGGCGCATATTGCGGCCACCTCCAAAAGAAGAGGGCAGCCAATTCCTCCCGAGTGGTACAAATTTCCGGTCTATTACAAGGGTAACCATCGTACGATTATCGGTCCGGACGAGGATTTAGCCTGGCCGCTTCACACCACAAAGCTGGACTATGAACTGGAACTGGCCTGTGTGATCGGCCGAAAAGGGCAGGATATTGCAGCCTGGGAGGCTCCCCATTATATCGCCGGTTATACCATCATGAATGATTTCAGCGCCCGGGATATTCAAATGCAGGAAATGGCATGTCGCCTGGGGCCTGCTAAGGGAAAAGATTTTGCAACGGCGATCGGTCCCTGCCTGGTCACTCCCGATGAAATCTTGAATCTGGATGCCGTGAGCATGATCGCCCGAGTCAATGGCGAAGTCTGGTCCGAAGGGCGGTTTGGGACCATCCATTGGTCGTTTCCCCAAATGATTGAGCATGTGTCAAAGGATGAAATGGTATATCCAGGCGATATCTTCGGATCGGGAACGGTTGGAGGCGGGTGCGGTTTGGAGTTGGACCGATATCTGAAAGCCGGCGATGTCGTCGAACTTGAAATCCAGCCTATCGGAGTATTGAGAACACAAATCATGAAGGAAAAATAAAAAGGAATCGAAAAGCATGGGCGCCGCAACCAACACACCATCCTCCGCCGTTGCGACCTTGATGAGGTCTCAAAGAAAACTGTATGCCGGAACCGAGATTCACCCCAGAATCCATAATCTCGCCCGAGAGGCGCCGCACTCAGGAATTTCCTCTTGGGTGCTTCAGGACTTGTTGCTGTCTTCCCGGGCGATTTATTTCGATGCCCATGTTGAAGTGGTGTCCGGTCATCATACCGGTGTATATCTGCGATTTGAATCCATCGCCCGTTACCCCAAATTATTGACCATCATTGCCCGGGATATGGCGGAATGGGTAGCCACGACCTTTCGCCGTGACCCGCTTGCCGGGTTGATCGCACCTGATTCAGATGCACGGTTGCTCGCGGAACGACTGGTAGAATCGCTGGCCGAGGTCATGCCGCTTCGACTGGTGCTGACGGCATTTGACCGGAGCACGGGAAGGATCGGCACGGAAATCATTCAGGGGACGATTGGCAAGGGTGACCGATTGGTGTCTTTGAATGATGTCACCACACGGGGAATGTGCGTCAGTAAGTTGGGAAAAGTCATAACCGATCAGGGTGGAGACTTGGCCGGTATGATGGTATTTGCCAGGCGAGACAGCGGGCAATTCCCCCTCATGGAGGAATTGGTTGCAAGTCTCCCGTTTTACTATGCGGCAGACCTGATGATGCCGCAGTGGCAGCCTGAGGAATGTCCACTCTGCCAATCGGGACGCCCCTTGATTTCATGGAGGGATATTCCGGCGCTGTAAGGTTCGGCCATACCGCTCAAAGAGGAGAAGCACATGGAAAAGGGAAATGCCCCACGGGACATCAAACGAAGCGACCTGTTCCAAATGTATTACTTCCTGAGGTTGACCAGAAGCCTGGAGGAACGGATTACCGCGCTGTACCGGCAAGGACGAATCATGGGCGGGGTGTATACCAGTCATGGCATGGAAGCGATCGGGGTGGGATATGCATCGGCACTGGAAAAGGATGACATTGCCGCACCCTATCACCGGGACATGGGCGCATTCCTGATCAAAGGTATCACCCCTGGGGAGGTCATCGCTCATTACCTTGGCAGGATTGGAGGTCCGACGAAGGGGAAGGATGGCAATGTCCATATGGGAGATCTCAATCGGGGTGTGTTCGCCTTTGTGAGTCATTTGGCGGATAACCTGCCGGTGGCCACCGGAGCCGCCCTGGCCTTTAAAATTCGCGGTGAACGTCGAGTGGCCATCACGAACACCGGAGATGGAGGAACAAGCCGGGGAGATTTCCACGAAGCCATGAATTTTGCGTCGGTACGGCAATTACCGGTGGTGTTTTTTTGTTGCAACAACCAGTATGCCTACTCGACTCCCTTGAAATGGCAGATGGCCATCCGCGACGTGGCGGATCGGGCCAAAGCGTATGGGATGCCCAGCGAGATTGTGGACGGTAATGATGTCGCCGCCGTATATATGGCGGCCCGGCGGGCGGTGGCCAAGGCCAGGGCCGGGGGAGGGCCGACGTTCATCGAATGCAAAACCATGCGTATGCACGGGCATTCGGAGCACGATGCGGCCAAATATGTTCCCCGTGAACTGTTGGAAGAATGGAAGCACAAAGATCCCATTGTGAAGGCTGAGCAGTTGTTGCGCCAGCTCGGCTATGGCAACGAAGAGAGCTTTCGAGAAGTGGGGGAGCGTGTCAGGAAGGAAATTGAAATTGGAGTGGAATTCGCGGAGAAAAGTCTACTTCCGGAGGGACCGGAAGTGCTCGAAGGGGTGTTTGCAACCGAGGAAAAGGTGCTGTCATGACAACAGCAATGACCACGCAGGAAGTGACGTACCTGGAAGCCATTTCACAGGCATTGGATGAGGAAATGGAAAGGGATAACCGGGTTTTCATGATGGGAGAGGACATCGGAATCCTTGGAGGCGCGTTCAAAGTCACCGAAGGGTTTTTGGACCGGTACGGAGAATGGCGGGTGTTGGACACCCCGTTATCCGAATCGGGTATTGTGGGAGCCGCCATTGGTGCCGCCATGATGGGCCTTCGACCGGTCGTGGAAATGCAATTCGCCGACTTCATTTCTTGCGCCTTCGATCAGATCACCGAGGTGGCGGCGAAGAACCATTATCGCTGGGGGGCCGCGGTACCGATGGTCATTCGCGCTCCGTTCGGCGGGGGCGTTCATGGCGGACCGTTCCATTCGGAATGCCCCGAAGGGTGGTTTTTTCATTCCCCGGGCCTGAAGCTGGTTGCGCCGTCCACACCCTATGATGCCAAGGGCCTCTTGAAAGCGGCAATTCGTGATCCCAATCCGGTGATTTATTTCGAACACAAGTTTCTGTATCGCCGGATCAAAGCGGTGTTGCCGGCCGAAGAGTATATCGTCCCGATCGGTAAAGCCGACCTCAGGCGAACGGGCACGGATGTGTCGGTGATCACCTATGGTGCGATGGTCTATGTCGCGCTCGAAGCCGCCGAAATTTTGGCTGAGGACGGGATTGAACTCGAAGTGATTGATCTGCGCACGCTGGCTCCGCTGGATACGGAGTTGGTGTATGAGTCGGTCAGAAAAACCAGCAAAGCCATCATTGTCCATGAAGACCACAAAACAGGGGGCATTGGAGCCGAAATCGCGGCACGGCTGACGGAGGACTGTTTTGAACATCTCGATGGTCCGATCGTTCGCATTGCCGCACCGGATACCCCGGTTCCCTACAGCGCTCCTCTGGAGGAGTTTTTCCTGCCGAAAGCCGCGGATGTGGTTTCGGCCGCCCGGAAATTGGCTGCCTATTGATAAGAGGAAAGGTTAGGAATCGCCGTACGGAAAAAGCTGATTTTCCAGCACAAAGTGGGCCTCTTACATTGGGGGAAATCGTGTCGACGGAAATTCTCATGCCTCAACTGGGAGAAAGCATTGCAGAGGGAACGATTGTCAAGTGGCTGATTTCTCAAGGGTCTTCTGTGGGGCGCGATCAACCGCTCCTTGAAGTGGAAACCGATAAGGTGGCCTTGGAAATTCCATCTCCGGCGGAAGGGGTTCTGACAGAGATTGTGGTACCCGAAGGAGAGACCGTCCCCGTCGGAACGTTACTGGCCCGTTTGGAATCCTCGCCGCCGGCCAAGGTCATCAACCGGGTTGGTGGAATGGTTGTGCACCTTAAAGATCAGGGCGGTAAGGCAGATACGCATTATTCTCCGGTTGTTCGGCAGTTGGCCGAAAAACATGGTGTGGATTTGTCGAAGGTGCCGGGGACGGGATCAGGAGGACGGGTGACCAAAAAAGATGTCCTGGATTGTGTGGGACATCAGGAACGGCAAAAGGGGAAATCGGAGGTATCCGAAGCATGGGGATCCCAGAGGGACGAACTGGTGCCATTCACTCCCATGCGAAAGACCATTGCCGAGCGCATGATCGCGAGCCGTCGAATCTCCGCCCATGTGGCGACGTTTTTCGAAGCGGATTTTGTAAACATCGACAAGTTTCGCCGTGGGCGTTCCCTCACCTATTTGCCCTTTCTCATCAAGTCCGTGACCGATGCCATCAGCCAGACCCCCATGGTCAACGCGTCCTGGGAAGAGCAGGGTATCATGATCAAAAAGTCTATCCATATAGGCATTGCCGTGGCCTTGGCAGACGGCTTACTGGTTCCGGTGATTCGGGATGCCGATCGGAAGGGACTTCAGCAGTTGGCTGAGGAGGTGAGGGATCTGGCGGAACGGGCCCGGGCTAAACGGCTCGCTCCGGAAGAAGTCCAAGGCGGGACCTTTACGATCACCAACCATGGTGGATTGGGTAGTCTGTTCAGCACCCCCATTATCCATCAACCACAAGTGGCTATTTTAGGGATGGGTGCCGTCCAGAAACGAGCGGTGGTCATCGGCGAGGCCATCGGTATCCGTCCGATGAGTTATCTGAGCCTGTCGTTCGATCACCGGGTGATCGATGGGGCCACGGCCGATCGATTCATGGGAAACGTCAAAGCAGGCCTTGAACACTTCGATTGGGAGAAACTCCTGTAATGGACCGGCAACCGGCCGTCATTGTCAGCGCCGTTCGGACACCGATGGGAAGTTTTAACGGCGTATTCACTTCGATTCCGGCAACCAGACTAGGTGGTGTGGCGATTGCCGATGCGCTGAGGCGCATTCAAGTCGATCCGGATCAGGTGAATGAAGTGTACATGGGTTGCGTCTTGAGTGCGGGACTGGGCCAAGCTCCGGCTCGCCAAGCCTCGCTGTATGCCGGAATTCCCGATTCTGTGGGGGCGGTGACGGTCAATAAGGTGTGCGGCTCGAGTCTTCAAACCGTCATTATGGCCGCCAGAGCCATCGGGTTGGGAGAGGCCCACGTGATCGTGGCGGGAGGCATGGAAAATATGACGCGTGCACCATATCTGTTGGAAAAGGCCCGGCAGGGTTACCGGCTGGGGCATGGAGAGTTGACCGACAGTTTGATTAAGGACGGACTGTGGGACGTCTATAACAATTTCCATATGGGGCAGGGCGGGGAGCTGTGTGCGGCCAGGTATCGGTTGACCCGCCGGGAATTGGATGATGTGGCCCTGGAAAGTTACCGCCGGGCACGGGAGGCGATTGCGGCCGGAACGTTTAAACGGGAAGTAGTCGGGGTGGAGGTTCCGCAACGGAAAGGGCCGCCGGTACTGGTTGCGGAAGATGAGGAACCCAACCGGGTGGATCTTTCAAAATTACGGACCCTCAATCCGGTATTCCAGGAAAATGGAGTGTTAACGGTGGGAAATTCGCCTTCCTGTAACGATGGTGCGGCTGCGCTCGTGATCATGGCGGAACAGGAAGCCCGGCGTCACGGGCTTGTTCCCATGGCCCGCATTGTCGGGTATGCCGGAGCGGCACTGGCCCCCGAGTGGTTTACGATTGCACCCGTGGAGGCCATTCGACGGGTGTTGAAGCACACGGATCTTTCGCTGGCCGATATTGACTTGTTTGAAATCAATGAAGCCTTTTCGGCGGTCTCCCTGGCCATCAATCGCGAATTGGGACTCGATTCCCACAAAGTCAATGTCCATGGAGGGGCTATCGCCCTGGGGCATCCGATCGGAGCCACCGGAGCCAGGCTTCTCACCACCTTGCTGTATGCCATGGAAGATCGAGGGGCACGGCGCGGGTTGGTGAGTCTCTGTATCGGCGGAGGAGAAGCCCTGGCCATGATTATCGAACGGCCATGATGAGGGGTCATCTAAGCCGGAGTACGGGATATGACGTTGGATGACATAAAGACCATTGGCGTGATTGGAGCCGGACAGATGGGATGCGGCATTGCCCAGGTTCTTGCCCAAGGCGGATGGAAGGTGCTCCTGGTTGATGTAAATGAGGAGGCACTTCAGAAGGCCAAAAAACGGATAGAAGAGGGACTCAGACGTGCGGCAGACAAAGGGGAAGAAATAAGTACGCCGGTGGATAAAATTTTAAGAAACATCCATGGCGGTCGCGAGATCACGGTGCTGGTTCAGGCACAGCTGATTATCGAAGCCGCTCCGGAGGATGCCGGTCTTAAGCGCGAACTCTTTGACATGTTGGGCCGTCTCTGTCCCCCCGACACTATTCTGGCCAGCAACACCTCATCAATTTCCATCGACGGATTGGGTGTCGCCTCCCGCAGGCCGGCACGTGTGGTGGGCATCCATTTCATGAATCCCGTTCCGGTCATGAAACTGGTGGAGGTGGTGCAGGGAAAGGAAACCGCCGAGGAGACGGTGGCCCTGGCCTTGGCTCTGGTTCGGGCACTGGGAAAGAGCGCGGTGGTCTGCAAGGATTCACCGGGTTTCATTGTCAACCGCGTGTTGATGCCGATGATCAATGAGGCGATTGTGGCCTTGGAGGATGGTGTGGCGACCGCGGAGGCGATCGACCAAGCGGTGAAGGAAGGCCTGAATCATCCCATGGGACCGTTGGCCTTGGCCGATCATATCGGCCTGGACACCGTGTTGGCCATCTGTGAAGTGCTGTATGAAGACCTTGGAGAGTCCAGGTTTCGTCCGTGCCCGTTGTTACAGCGATATGTGCAGGCCGGCTGGCTGGGCAGGAAAACCGGTCAAGGGTTTTATGTGTATGACCCCCAAGAGGCAAGAAAGGAAGAGTTGAGTAATCGTTTCTGATAGCCGGCCATTTTTGACGGGGAAACATTCCTGAGGAAGGGTGGGCGTTATATGGAGGAACGCAAGTCACGGTTTCCATCACTTTCCGGTCTCGAAGTCGACCGGGTCTATAACCGGGAATCTTTGAAGGACTGGAATCCCGAAACGGATTTGGGTAATCCCGGTGAATATCCCTTTACCCGGGGTGTCTATCCGACGATGTATCGAAGTCGCTTGTGGACAATGCGGCAATTTGCGGGTTTCGGATCCGCGGATGATACCAACAAACGATTCAAATATTTACTCGATCACGGCCAAACCGGTCTCAGTGTCGCCTTCGATTTACCGACGCTGATGGGTTTGGATTCTGACGATCCCCGGTCCCGGGGTGAGGTGGGACAATGCGGTGTCGCGGTCTCGTGTTTAGGCGATATGGAACGGTTATTCGAGGGGATTCCGTTGGATCGGGTCACTACTTCCATGACCATCAACGGCCCGGCGGCCGTCATATTGGCGATGTATTTCGTGGTGGCCGAGAAGCAAGGTATTCCCCTGTCGCGGCTGGACGGCACGATTCAAAACGATATTCTCAAAGAGTATATCGCCCAAAAAGAATGGCTGTTCCCGCCTGAACCACACCTTCGGCTGATTGTGGATACCATGGTGTATTGTGCCACGCATGCACCGAAGTGGCATCCCATCAGCATCAGCGGATATCACATCCGGGAGGCGGGTTCGACCGCCGTTCAAGAATTGGCATTCACATTGTATGACGGGTTGACCTATGTGGAAGCCGCCGTCAAGGCGGGTGTGGACGTCGATACGATCGCGCCTCAACTGTCATTCTTTTTCAACGTCCATAACGATTTTTTTGAGGAAATCGCCAAATTTCGGGCTGCCCGGCGCTTGTGGGCCCGGGAGTTGAAACGGCGTTTTCACCCTAAAAATCCTCGTTCACTCCAGCTTCGTTGCCACGCCCAAACCGCGGGATGTTCCCTGACCGCCCAACAACCGATGAACAACGTCGTACGGACCACGCTTCAAGCATTGGCCGCCGTTCTCGGGGGGACGCAATCCCTCCATACGAATTCCATGGATGAAACCATGGCGTTACCGACCGAAGAGGCCGTGAAGCTGGCGTTACGGACTCAACAGATCCTCGCCTGCGAGAGTGAGGTGCCCAACACCGTGGATCCGTTGGGTGGTTCGTATTTTGTCGAGACTATGACCAATCGATTGGAGGAAGAAGCTCGGAATTATTTCCGGAAGTTTGACGACCTGGGTGGAATGGTGAATGCGATTCAGCAAGGATATCCTCAGAGGGAAATCCTGGATGCGGCTCAACGGTATCAGCGGGAGATAGACGGCAAGGATCGGATAATCGTGGGAATCAACGAGTATATTGACCCTCGGACCCAATCGATCCCAATCTTACGAATCGGGCCCGAAGTCGAAAAAGAACAAGTGGATCGATTACGGGCTTGGCGGGAAACGCGTGATGGGGCCAGGGTCACCGCGGCGTTACGGTTAGTACAAAAAGCGGCTGCGTCCCAGGTCAACGTGATGCCGTTTCTGATCGATGCGGTCCGGGATCAAGCGACGGTCGGGGAAATCTGTACGGCCTTGAAAGAGGTGTTCGGGACCTATCGCGAACCCGTCGTCTTGTAAGTAAAAGGATGGTGGAGAATGGACCCCCGGTGAAGGAAGAGGGATTCCCGGCACGGAAAAATGGTGAAGCATGAAATGGGGTTCCTTTGACATATGGCCTGTGTGTGATGGCCGGTTCCGGTTGGATGGGGGCGCCATGTTTGGAGTGGTTCCGAAAGTCTTGTGGGAACCGTGTTGTCCCGCTGATGAGCGTAATCGTATTCAGTTGGCGCTCAACTGCCTGGTGATTCGTGCTCACGGAAAACATATTTTGATCGATACGGGCTTGGGCGGGAAGTGGCAGCCGAAGTTTCGGGATGTCTTGGCCATGGAACGGACGGACAGCCTGATTGATGGACTCCATGCCTTGAATTTATGTCCCGACGATATTGACGTCGTCATCAACACGCATTTGCATTTTGACCATGCGGGGGGGAATACGGAGATGGTGCAGGGTTCCGTCATGCCGACATTTCGAAAAGCCAGATATCTGGTGCAACGAGGAGAGTTTGAGGACGCAACACATCCGAACGAACGGACCAAGGCCAGCTACCGGGCTGAAAACCTCGAACCGGTGGCGGAAGCCCGGCAGTGGGAAATGCTGGATGGGGACACGGAAATTCTGCCGGGCATTTCGGTGATGGTGACGGGCGGACACACCGCGGGTCATCAGGCCGTCGGGATGGAATCCGAGGGAAAGGTGGCGTTTTTTCCCGGAGACCTGATTCCCACCGTAGCGCATCTCCCCCTCCCCTATATCATGGGGTACGATCTCTTTCCCCTGCATACCCTTGAGGCCAAACGGCGTATTTTAAGCCAGGCTTGTGAAGAAGGGTGGCTGCTGTTCTTCGAGCACGATCCCGGCGTGCGGTTCGGTTTTGTACACAGGGATGAAGAGGGAGCATGTGTATTAAACAAAGGAGAGTGGTCATGACGATTGCCGCGCCTCCCCTGCGGATCTTGTTGGGAAAAGTCGGATTGGACGGGCACGATCGCGGGGTGAAGCTCATCGCCCGGGCATTACGAGACGCAGGAATAGAGGTGATTTACACGGGGCTGCACCAAACCCCGGAGCAGATTGTGACCACCGCCATCCAGGAAGATGTGCAGGCCATCGGATTGAGTGTGCATTCAGCCGCTCACAATACCCTATTGCCCCGTGTATTAGCTCTGCTCAAGGAACACGGGGCGGAGGAGATCATGGTGTTCGGCGGGGGGGTGATACCCGATGCCGATATCCCGGCCCTGGAGGCTCAAGGGGTGGTCAAATTGTTCACGCCGGGAACCCCGATGCACACGATCATCAACTTCGTGAAAGGGTTACGGCCATGACTCCTGTCTATATGATCGGCGGCGGAATCACCAAATGTGCCAAGGCTCATCCTGAGATGGACTTTCGTCTCATGGTTAAGCAAGCCTATGACTATGCGTTGGCCGATGTGCCGACGTTGTCCAAGGAAATGATTGATGGGGCCGTCGGCTCCTATTTTTCAGATCATTTCACCCGGCAACTGAAGGCGGCCAGCATGGTGCAGGATTATTTGGGACTGTGCCCGAAACCTTCCAGGCGGGTAGAAGGGGGCGGTGCGACCGGAGGGCTCTGTTTTCAATCGGCCTGGGAAGCCGTGGCGTCCGGACGGATGAACTGCTGCCTGGCGTTCGGATTCGAAACCATGTCCCGCGTCAACACCTGGAAAGGCAACGAATTCATTGCGCTGGCCTCCGACACCAATTTTGATTTTCCCGTCGGAGGGTTTTATACGGGCTACTACGCCATGATGGTGCAGCGTCACATGTATGAGTTCGGGACCACTGTCGAACAGATGGCGATGGTCTCGGTCAAAAATCATGTGAATGCGCTGTACAACCCCTATGCGCAAAAAGCCAAACGATTAACGATCAAGGACGTACGTGAGTCGCCGATGGTCGCGACCCCGCTGACGATGGAGGATATCTGCACGATGTCGGATGGCGCGGCCGTGTGTGTGCTGGCGTCCGAATCCGTGGCCGAACGGGTGTGCGACCGGCCGGTACGAATCGTCGGGGTGGGGTCGGGGTCGGATGCCATGCGGATGGCGGATCGGCCTCATGGCAGAGTCTTACTCCTCCCCCATGAATCAGAGGAGGAGTATCGGCATCTCCGGTACCCTGGTGTTCATTCATTTCGGGGTGGTCGAATGGCGGCCAAATTGGCTTATGAGATGGCCGGCATCACCAATCCTCGGGAAGAGCTGAGCTTCATCGAGTTGCATGATGCCTATACCTCTTCGGAAATTCAGACGTATGAAGACCTCGGATTGTGCCGGTACGGGGAAGGGGGAACATTCGTGGAGTCGGGAGTGCCCTTTCTGCCGGAAGTCGAGTATGGCATGGAATTGCCCAACCAGGGCGTGTTGCCGGTCAATCCCTCAGGGGGATTGATCGCCTGTGGACATCCTGTCGGAGCCACCGGTTTGATGCAGGCGGTCTTTGCGTTCTGGCAATTGCAAGGGACGATCGACCGGCATCTGGGCAATGACCGGCTTCAGGTCCGCAACGCGAGACGGGGCTTGATCCATAGCCATGCCGGAACGGGAACGTACATTACGGTTTCGATTATGGAGGCCTGCTGATGGAAACCAAAGGCACGGTGGTGCTGGGGGTGAACCCGCTGATCGTCCGGGACCATTACGAGATCGACTATCGCCACAGTTATGCCCAGGATTCGCCGTTTTTTGTAGGATTGAGCCAAGGGAGGTTGCTGGGAGCCCGG
>JBDIVP010000102.1:0-11586 GCA_039794325.1 Candidatus Inrsubterrania sp. | reverse complement strand
CACCCAACTCGCGTACCCTAGTCCAAGAAGCCATATTGCTATGCCCTGATGTTAAAGATTTGTTGAAGTCTACTGACTACCATTTCGGCATTAAAAAGAATGGTCATCCAGGAGTTAGTCGCATCGAGCAAGTTGAGGCACTTGTTCCCTACCTTGATTACCTGGATCCCTTGGCAATCCACTCCTTCTGGGAACTCTGCAATGAGCGAAACTGGTTTGACTTCCGTCGCACCCATCTTGATTCACGTTTGGAAGGACAACGGCGAAAGTACACACTTCTTGATGAATCAACAATTTTTGCAGAATTAGACAATCGGGTCGCTAAAGGCCATATCAACTTGATAGATATTTTTATCGAGCGGCATTTGCAGGAGGGGCGGCAACTTGAAGATATCCTTAACCTACTTGGAAATTGGTTGCGGAAACGAAGAAGTATACCTGCGCTCGAACTTGTAGCAGCCGCAATTGCTCATGCAGGTAGACGCCATCATCTCAATTTGCTTTGTGTCGATGGGATAGAACCCAACGAGGAGGTCAAGGCAATTATCACTGATACGGATTATGCGGTCAGTCGGCGTTCTCTCGTGTAACGGCTCACGCGTTTGCCAGTCTTCACTAAGAAGATTACAGTTTAGACCCACGACTTGAAATGCGTGCAGGAGATTGGTTGGGTATATGTACCGCGGGATGAGGTCGAACAAAGGCGGCCTTCCGGTTATTCGCTGTGCAACTTGCAAAGCATAGGTCAGTTATACGCTTCCTATGCCATCCCCCCAATCTGGTGAGGTGCCTGCAATGATCTCTGACCTGATCCAGCAGGTTACGCAAATGAATAAAGGTGGGCCATGGACATGGCGATAGGACAGATTCGTGGGCAGGATCTGAAATGCCAATCTGGATTGGAACGAGGTAATATGAGCCCTGTTTTTACTCGGTGCATTTCGGCGTTACCTTGCTTGTGTCGGCCATGAACCTATGGAACGAACTCTCCAAATTCTGAACGAGCTTGAACGGGATGGTATCTTGTCCCGTTATGCCATCGGCGGAGCCATGGGGGCGACCTTCTACGTTGAACCGCTACTGACTTTCGACCTGGACATCATCGTGCTGCTGCCGGAGACCAAGAGCGGACTTCTGACACTCACCCCGCTTTATGATGCTCTTCGCGCCAAAGGATACACGGAGGAGGCCGAATGTGTGGTCATCGAAGGGGTGCCGGTACAATTCCTGCCTGCTTACAATGCGCTGCTTGAGGAGGCGTTACAAGAGGCGTGTGATTTGCCGTATCAAACCACATCAACACGCGTCCTCCGAGTCGAGCATCTGCTCGCTATCTGTCTTCAAACGGGTCGAGCCAAGGACCGTGAGCGAGTGAGGATTCTCCGAGAACAGGCCTCGCTGGATCGTGAATACCTCCTCGAGGTTCTCCGCCGGCATCAACTGGAAGGAAGATGGAAAGAGTGGACCGCCTGAGACCTGAAATCGAACGCCTCTTCACTGCCAAGGAGGAGCGCCGGACCCACCTGGCAGCCCTGCCCTTTCCTGAAAAGGTGCAAATTGTCGTCCAAATGCAGCAGATGGCGGCCCCCCTGTTCCGCGCCCGGGGGAAACAGGTGCGAGTCTGGGAACTACCAACATCCGACATCTAAGTTATGCCTGCACCTGGCGAACACAAAACCGTCCAAGCCCGCCTCCTGGAATACGCGCAGGCGATCGGCTGGCGTTTTGTGCCGCGTGCGGAGGCCGAAGTACGGCGTGGGTTTGACCCCGACGGCCTCACACCCGAAGATTGTGCCCGTCCGGCCTCGCTCTACTTTGGCGACTTACTGCATGCCCAAGTCCGCGCCTTCAATCCACACTACAAGGAGGCCGAGGGCGCCCTGATCGGGGAATTTCAGCGGCTGAATGCCGCCATCACCGGCAACCGGGATTTTCTTTCCTATCTTCGGAATCAAAGCAAATTCTTCTGCGCCGAGGAGAATCGCGAGCTGGATCTCACGCTCATCGATTACGATGACCTGACCCGCCCGCCACACCAGTGGCGCAATGTCTATGAGGTGACCGAAGAATTTTATACCCACAACGGCACCTATGGCACGCGGGAGGATGTGGTATTCCTGATTAACGGCATTCCGATTCTATTTATTGAGTGCAAGAACGCCAGTAAACACGAAGCGATCGCGCTTGGCGTAGACCAGATCCGCCGTTACCACATGGAGACACCGGAGCTAATGGTGCCCCAGATGCTGTTTACCGCCACGGAGGCCATCGGGTTTACCTATGGGGTGACGTGGAACACGGTACGGCGGAATTTGTTTAACTGGAAGCATGGGGAACCCGGCAATCTCGAAGCTAAAGTCAAAAGCTTTTGCACGGTAGAACACCTCCTTCGCTCTCTCAAGGACTTCATCCTCTTCGCAGAAAAGGAAGAGGAACTGCAAAAGATTATTCTCCGCCAACACCAGACGAACGCGGTGGACAACGTGGTGGCACGCGCGTTGGACCGGACACGCACACGCGGCCTTGTCTGGCACACGCAGGGCAGTGGCAAGACCTACACGATGATTAAGGCTGCCGAATTGCTCTTTAAGACTCCGGAAGCGGAAAAGCCGACCATTTTGTTGCTGATTGACCGCAACGAGCTGGAAGATCAGATGCTTAAAAACCTGGCGGCCGTCGGACTGGGAAACGTGGCGCACGGCGATCGCATTACCACCCTAACCAAGCTGCTGGACGCGAACGGGCAGGACTATCGGGGCATTGTCGTGACGATGATTCACAAGTTTCGCGATATGCCCGCCAATCTGAACCTGCGCCGGAACATCTTTGTGCTCATTGACGAGGCGCATCGCACCACGGGCGGCGACCTTGGCAACTTTCTGATGGCCGGGTTACCTCACGCCAGTTTTCTCGGGTTTACGGGCACGCCGGTGGACAAGACCGCTTACGGCAAAGGAACCTTTAAAACCTTCGGGGGCGAGGATGACCAGGGCTACCTGCACAAGTATTCAATTGCCGAGAGCATCGAGGACGGAACGACGCTGCCGCTGTATTACAGCCTTGCCCCCAATGAGATGCTCGTGCCGCACGAGATCATGGAAAGGGAGTTCTTGTCGCTTGCGGAGACAGAAGGCATCGCGGACATCGAGGAACTCAACAAGATCCTGGAACGCGCGGTGAACTTGAAAAATTTCCTCAAGGGAAAGGACCGTGTGAAAAAAGTGGCGCAGTATGTGGCCGACCATTTCCGGGAAAACGTGGAGCCGCTGGGCTACAAGGCCTTTCTCGTGGCCGTGGACCGTGAGGCCTGCACGTTTTACAAAGAGGCGCTGGATGCGATTCTGCCGCCTAAGTATTCCGAAATTGTCTTTACCGGCAACAACAACGATGCACCGCACCTCAAAAAGTGGCACCTCGACCCGAAGCGTGAAAAGCAGATTCGTAAAAATTTCACCAAAGCCGGCGAGTGGCCCAAGATCCTCATTGTCACTGAAAAACTGTTGACCGGGTTTGATGCCCCCATTCTGTATGCCATGTATTTGGACAAGCCCATGCGGGACCACACCTTGCTCCAAGCCATTGCGCGGGTCAACCGCCCGTACGAAAACGAGGCGGCCGAAATGGTGAAACCCCATGGTTTTGTCCTCGATTTCGTGGGTATCTTCGACAAGTTGGAACAGGCATTGGCCTTCGACAGCGACGAGATCAACGCGATCGTCAAAGACATCGGGCTGCTCAAGCACCTCTTTAAGGTGAAACTGGAGACGAAAGCCCCAGCCTACCTGGCCCTGGTTAAGAGGAATTTCGATGACAAGGATGTAGACAATCTCATCGAGTATTTTCGCGACAAGGAGCGACGACAGGAATTTTTCAAGGAATACAAAGAGATCGAGATGCTTTATGAAATTATTTCGCCGGATGCCTTCCTGCGACCGTTCATGGACTCGTATACGACCCTCTCGTCCATCTACGCCGTGGTTCGAAATGCCTACGCCCGGCGGGTATATGTGGATCGGGACTTTCAGCATAAAACCAATGAATTAGTTCAACAACACATCGGAGCCATGTTTGCCAACGATCCCCCCTCCGCTCAAGTCCGACTGGATTCCCAAACCATTGCGGCCATCAAGCAGCAGGATAGTGGCCAAGCCACGAAAATCATCAATTTGGTCAAAGCCATACAAAAGAGCGCAGAGGATAATAGTGACGACCCCTTTCTTGTCACCATGGCAGAACGGGCCAAAGCCGTTCAGGAGAATTTTGAAGAGCGGCAGACCACTACCGAGGAAACCTTGGCACACCTCATTCAAACGATCGAACAGGACGAACAACGGAAACGGGAACAGACCGCACGAGGCCTCGACACCATTACCTTCTTTGTGTTTAGCATTTTGAGAGAGCAAGCCATTCCGCACTCGGAACGGATCAGCCAAAAAATTGGCGAGGCCTTTGCCCAGCATACCAACTGGCGGACCAGTGAAAACGACTTACGGGAGTTACGTAAGGAGGTCACCTTTGCGGTCCTTAGCCAGGAGGATGACCTTGGCAAAGTGACAGGGGTTGTGGATGAAATCTTTGTAGCCTTGAATAAGGAGAAACGTGGGTAACCCCAATAAATGGCGTAGCAAGCAAGAGTTTAAGGAGCGCGTGCTGGAATGGACCGCGAAGCTCAACGTAAACGCCGCGGCCATCCACGTGCGTCCGATGCGCAGAAAATGGGCGTCATGCTCCACGGCGGGAACGCTTAGCTTCAATGACGAATTACTCGATATGGATCGCGGGGTGGCGGATTATGTGATTGTCCACGAGTTGCTTCATTTCTCGGTGCCAAACCACGGCAAACTTTGGAAATGTTTAATGCGGGCACACCTCGGAGACTATGAGAGACTTGAAAAAAAACTTCGCCAATTGAATATGAATTGAACAGTGCCACGGAGGACTATGACAAGCGAGAGGAACCCCACCGGCGGGTCGGTCATTCGCCAGCGTCTGAATGTGCAGTCGAAGCCGGCCCTGCTGTCGCTGGGGAAGACCTTTACGACGCATTATCCGGCAATCGCGATTTCCTGCACAACTGCGTTCAGTCCGAGGCAAGCGAATGAAACCGTCCTATACTGAACGACAGGGGCAGTTTCTGGCCTATCTCCACCAATACATCATCCTGAACGGCTGCGCGCCGTCCGAGGCGGACATGCAACGGTTCTTCCAGGTGACTCCGCCGAGCGTGCACCAGATGGTCCTCACGTTGGAACGGCGCGGTTTCATTCGGCGCGTTCCCGGCCAGGCGCGCAGCATCACTCTGCTTATTCCTCCCGAGTCATTGCCCCCTTTGCGACGCCCCCAAGACCCCGCCTCCAAGCAAAAAATCTGATACCGCCATTTTGCCATGCAAACGAGCACCCCTGAAAAGTTACTGAAGGTCGTTGATGAGATTGACACGCAGGGCCACGCAAGCCTGCCACGATTGACCGTGTTGAAGAAATGGTTTGAGCATCCGAAGCGGCTGTCGGCTTTTGCCCTCTGGGTCGCCGCAAGGGCCGTCTCCCGCAAAGGCAAAACGGGAGGAGAGGCAGCGGCGCTGTTTCTGGAAGCGCGTGCCTTGCTGGCCGGTCTGGACAAGGTCACACCGAAGCTGAACCGACAGACGGCCCAGAGATTGTACGACCGCCTACGCGACTTTCAACAGGAATACAAGAATCAGCAATGGGGACCGGTGCGCATCGTTCGCAACTGGAACCTGCTGCTTGTTGAGGAAGCATTGAGCATCTGCCTGTGGCAGGCTGATTCACCGGCACACGGCTACAAGCTGGCGGCCGACTATTGCCAGCACTACGACTCCCGTTACGGCAACAGCTTGAATGGTCTCAGTCGCGCAAAGATTAAGGAAATCGTCCGGTTCATGTTCACCGTCGAAGCATTGGAGGATGACCAGGAATAAATCTGGTACCCCTCCGACGACGGAAGTTCGCCGCCCGCCGGTCCGACACCTGCACGATGGAAGCCAACCAAGCCATCGCCCATCCAAGGGTAATCGCTGAAGGCTACGGTGTTTCGGGAAACTTATTTTGGGCCACCGTGGTCTTGAAAGATCAAGCGACGATCAAAATACGAAGCGTTACTGATGTTCAGAGATCGGTTTCCTATTCTCTCTTCATTTGTTTTCAAACCATCTGGGTGTTTGATGGGCCATTCCTCATTCACCTGTCGCAGGAACCGGGCACGTTATCACGCCTACGGATGCTTCAATGTCTGCCATATCCAGGTTTCACTCTCAAATATTTCCAGTAGTAAGGCATGATAGGATTTCAGGGTTGGACGGTGGCCTACGCTGATATACGTGATATGGGTTGCAACGAGATGATAGTACAAATGTTCCTCATTTTTCAGGCCCAGGGCGTTCGTGCCCCAAAAACTCTTGAGGTATCTCCAAATCAGGATGACGCATGCACCGACCTCCGTGTAAAAAATGGGTTTTTTAAAGCCGGTTGAAAAGGAAGACGATAGCCATATCAGTGTAGCGTATTCGACCTTTTTCTCCGTTGTCCTAACCGGGTTATCACAAACATGATGTTCGGGATAATTTCTTTGTTTGGACACAGAAGCCGTTCCTATTTACTTGCCTGAGTGGTTTGCCGTGCATGAATTAATGTCGTGACTCTATGATTGCTCTCAATTCCCTCTCACGCACCCGGAAACACATCTGCTAAGCTCTTTCTACCATGGATGCGTTGTATTATCCCTTTCACCTGTGTCATGAGCGCACTCTCCAGCTACTGCTCCATGACTATCCGCGTGTCCATTTTCGTGATTTCATGGCCTTGCAATTGACCCCTTTGATGGGCATAGCCGCCTTTCCCGACCGGATGGGAGATTATTATCCTCATCTATTGGAAACCGGCAAAATCGTACAAGGACATAACGTCAGCGGGCCGCTAACCCCGGCCATGACTACCGCCGTCAATCGAGATATCGCCGATCCTCGGTGGCGGTCGATCTTTCATGAAGCCTTGAGACATGATCGATATTTTCAACGAGGGTTAGTGGCATTTTCCCAGGACAGCCAGGGTCGAAGTTCCGTCGCGGCCGATACGGCAGGCTTATCAGCCCTCCAACAGCCGGAAGGGGAATGTGCCCCATACACCGTGGAAACCCTGCAGGCCTTAAGCCGGAGACGGATACCTGGAGACAAAACCCTGGAATGGGAATACGGGTTCGGATTAATCAAAACGTCGGCAGCCCTGCTCTACACCATTCAGCTCTGCCGCCAACTGGACCTGGCCGCCGCCACCGATTCGGCTGCACACCATCAGTTGTTGGCACGAACGTGCCAGCGGGATAGCGTGCCCCTGATTCATCATTATGTGAAGCGGGAAGGGTACTAAAAAAATGACACAATAAAGGCAAAGAGATTTAGGAACAGACGTCCCCCTCCTTTCACCTACCGAACGGCAAGCGTATAATGGGCTAAAGGGATAAGAAAAGATGACGCGATCTGGCCTGAAAACCAAACTCGAGTATTCGGATTACGTTCATATTCCGTCCGACGGGAAGCGGTATGAATTGTTGGAAGGAGACCTGCACGTGACGCCAGCCCCGAGCCCCCTCCATCAACGGGTGTCCAAACGGCTTCAACGAATGCTGGAAGCCTATTTCGAAGCCAAGGGCCAAGGAGAAGTATTCGATGCGCCGATTGATGTCATCCTGACCAACCAAGATGTGGTCCAACCGGATCTGGTGCTGGTGACGAATGCCGGACAAATTTCCAAACGCGGCATCGAAGGTCCCCCCCTTCTTCTGGTGGAAGTCCTATCCCCGTCAACTCGAGAATACGATCGTACGGCCAAAGCCACCCGCTACGCGGCACTAGGCGTCGTGCATTACTGGATCGTTGACCCTGACGCGCAACAATTAGAATGTTACCGCTCCACCGGTGTGACGTTTGAATTGGTGGTCCAAGCCCAGGGCCCTGCTGTTCTCACCCATCCCGACTGGCCTGACTTCCCTCTCCCATTGGCAGAACTGTGGGCTTAACCGGGTGCTGTGGGAAGGAAAAAGGTGGCAGGATTCTTTTCTTTGCCATAAATAATTCCCCATACCGGGGCTCCATGACAAATCCATCGGGAGAACCTCCTCCCGGACACAGGAGTTATGGCAGGTGCCATGACCAATTCCACCATAAATAGAAATGTGGTTTTAATTTCCAGGACATTGGTAGAATTAGACTTGAAAAAAGACTTCGCCGAGCGGGCCATGAATTGACCAGTTCTCCAGTCTCAATCCATTAAAGTTTACCATCCACGAAAATTTCCCGCCCGCCCCGCTCTATCAGACAGGAAAGTCTTTCAACGTAATAATGCGCCCGAATTTACTGGCTTTCCTGAAATATTGCATGTCGGCGGTGACAAAAATCGCATCAGAGTCCTGGAACGCCACCGCATGGTACAGGGTATCAAACAGATGATGATCGAGATCCACGGCAAGGCGGCATGCGTGTTCATATACTTCCCACTCGGTGGTAATCGGCAGTTCCATAGCAAGAAAAGCCTGGAGAATGTCCCATGCTTGTTCTGGAGCCAAGCGGGTGAGCACCGCCCCCACCTCCGCAAGCCAATGTGGCGGCTGGAGGACACGTGCCTCACCCTGCTTAATGTTTTCCAACAGAGCCAGAGCCTGTCTTTGGTGCGCTTCCCCATCTTTGACAGGCAAGGCCCATTTCACGGCTACACTCGCATCGACGACCCACGTGGTCATGGTCGTCCTTGGGCTCGTGCAAGCCGAATATCCTGTTCCCTCACTGAAGGAGCATGGTCACGCAAGGCAAGCAATCGTTCAATAGCCCGTTTGCGCCGCCCGAGTCGCTTCTGCTCTTCGATGGCCTGCTGCATCAATTGGGTCAAAACCGCACTTTTGTTCTGACCGGCAAAGGCCTTATCAAACTGTTTCTTCACATCCTCCGGCACACTGAAATTCATGGTGGCCATACGATCCCTCCATTGTTGAAAATTTCAACAACATCATGATCCACCGGCAGTCACTTGTCAACAGAAAGAAAAAGGTGTGAGGAACTTTTTCTCTGACACAGTTCTGTTTGGAGGTAGGGGTGATTCAGCGCTATCAATCTGCCGCTATTCCGTTTACAACGTTCCAACGATACGCTAGGCGACATCGCGGATAAAACCGCGTCGGAGTTATCTGATGACCGAAAAAGATATGATTGAGAGAATGCCGGGCATTGAGGCCATCTCACGACGCTTCAATATTCGGCTGATCCTTCAATTTGGGTCAACCGTTACAGGAACAACCCACGACCACAGTTATCTTGATCTGGCGATACAACTGAATTCGTTTCCACACTCAATGCCGGTGATTCTGGAGATTCAAGAAGCCTTCCAGGAGCAATTCTCCGGAAACACAGTTGATTTGACCATGTTAAATCGGGCGGATCCCCTCTTGCCCCAGAAAATCGCCGAGTCCTTCCGCGTGCTGTTTGGTTCTCCACAAGACGTGGCGCATTTCCGACTCCGCGCATTTAAAGCCTATCAGGATTTTCGACCCTACCTTGAGTTGGAACGACGGTATGTCGCCCTACGCCTGGCGGCATTAACGGCAGGACCTTCCCCATCGTAATCGATCATTCCTTGGTGACCAGAAAAACGAGTCTTATCCTTGAGGACTTAACGGCCTTGACTCGTTTAGCCCAATTGCCTCCCGAACAGTACCTTGCTGACTCCGTTAACGAGACCCTGGCTGAACGCTATCTTGAACGGACCATCGGGCGAATGATCGACATAAATTTTCATCTCATTCAGCGTTTCCTGGAAAAGAACCGATCAGGTTTCTAACTCCAGCCAAGGGGAGCAGTGATCGCGGCTTGGATTATGTGACCAGTCTATGATGATCCCGGCAGACCCCTGGGAGGGCTAAAAGGCTGCAGTCATGACGAATATGTTCATTCACTTTGTCATCAACCCACCTGAGAAAAAGTGGGATTGGAGTTTGGTTTGCGATATTTTAGTTCCTATATTATTCAAATCTTTTGTAATGACAATCCTGCCTCAACAAAAACACGTCAAACTCCTTCCCGACTTATTTGTTGACCTTGAGAAAAATCATTAGAAAAGGTTCCTGGCACCTTTTTTGTCGAACCCTTAAAGTATTTCCATTTGGGTAAAGGGTTCTACAGATTCATTCCTAATTTGCGTTTTGCCAAATTTTGGTATCCCCTCATTTTATGAGCATCTAATGCCAACCATAGCATTCGCGATGGTGCCTGAACTTTCACTCGACGTTCAATTGTGGGGATGATGTCGAGGAGAAAATGAACTAATTCATCTAATGGAATGCCTTGATGCATCAATAAATTACATACTAAGGAAAGTTTATCGATATACCACCGAATGCGACCCGAGTTGGGCATAAAATCAGATACAGTTTTATGGAACCTTTCGCTGTCGGTCTCCACTGCTTTTTTAATGTCCATAATTTCCTTTAAAGAAGCGGAGGGATCATAAGCAATTTCTTCAAGATCAGAGAATCTTCTTCGAACTAACGTCATTTCCTCTCTTAATTCAAATATTTCCCTTATTACTGTATACGGATCTTGGCAATCATCGGGTAATCTATTTAATAAAACGGCAGCTACAGGTGGTATGACTACATTTGAAAAATTGAAATTATCAATTTTACTGATTTCCTCTCCAAAGGAGTTATTAAGTCGCTCAATAGCTTGAAGTATTAATGGACCTTTCCTTGTCACCTTTTTCCCATCACAATAAACAATCAGATCAGGAAGAATATCTTCAATAATCGCTGGCTCACGAACAGAAACATTTCCAAGTTCTCCATTGTACGCTTGAACATACATGCTTAAAGCAACTGAAAGTGTAAATTCAAAGTGCAGTTTCCCAAAATGATCATGGAACTTTTCTTTTGTCTGGTTTTCTGGAAGTTGTTCAATGATTTTGAAACCTGGCGTTACAAAAGACATGGGGGCACAAGATATGCATCCGAGAACACTAAATACTTCATATGGATGAATCGATGGGCGTTGATGGGGAAGCATATAAAAACCATTTTCCCATTCCAAGGTATACGCTCCAATGTTCCACACATTAATTTGGTCAGCTAATACCAAATTTTCTATCAAATCGCAGAAATCAATAAAACGAGTCTTATCATCAAAAGGCATAGGTTCTCGAATAATTGAAGTTGTAAAATTAAAAAATGAGCCTGTCGGAATTAAAAGCGGTCTCACAAATTTGGCTCCGTTTTAATTTTATTCTTCTGCCAACGGTCTATGATTTTTATGGCCTTATACTTGAAAATCCATTAGTTAGAAAATTCTTACTGAATCGTAAGGCAGATTATTATTATTATTATTTGGTCAAGATTCTTTGGATCTCCGGAGGTAGACCAGCACCAAATCCAATACCCCCATCTTTGTTCACAATTATACCCACAGCTAAACCCATAACACGATTGTTTTGAAAAGAATTGGTCCCTATTTTTATTTCCTTGTCTGTGATTTTAATTTCTGTCTCCTCGCCATTTATTGTGCCAAATATAGAGGATTTTTGGTTTCCGGGT
>JBDIVP010000101.1:0-11659 GCA_039794325.1 Candidatus Inrsubterrania sp. | reverse complement strand
GAGGGCTGCTTGGAGAAGTGAATCGAAGCTGTGTCATTTCTGATGAGCGTGGGATATGACCTGGACACAATCCGCCAATTTGAATTGGTTGGGCAATCAACATTTTGCCAAAGGTTTTTATACCGAAGCGTATCAATGTTATATCCAGGCATTGGAAGTGGATCGGCAAAACGGTGATCAGCGGGCTTTGGCAACCACCCTGGGAAACCTGGGAAATATTTGTGCGGTGAGCGGGCGCCGTGAACAGGCCAAGCGGTATTACGCGGAAGTCCTGGAACTGCAAAAAATTTTGGGTGATGAGCGGGGAATCAGTACCACCTTGGCCAATCTCGGAAATCTGTGCGCGGATGCGGGTGAGTGGGACCGGGCAAAAGCCCATTATCTGGAAGCCTTGGATTTGATGAATGCCGTTTCCGATTATGCAGGGAAGGCCGTCCTCTTGTCCGACCTGGGATTGGTTTCCAGAGAAACAGGGCATTTTGAGGAAGCCTTGATGTATTATCGGGAATCGTTGGCCTTAATGCGCCGTGCCGGCAATGACGGAGGACAGGCCGATGTCTACCGAATGATGGGCCGCATGTATCTGGGACAGCGACGCTTCGATGAAGCGCAAGCATGTACGCTGACCAGTTTGGATATCGCCAGACGATTACGTGATGAATTACGAATGGGCGGGGCCTGGTATGTCCTGGCCAGTTGCCATGAGGCTCAAGGAGAGTGGGAGAAAGCAATTCATTACCTTCGCAAAGTCGTCTGTATTGATGAAAAATATGCGTTGCCGAAACTGGCAGAAAATACCCGGAGGCTTCAACGGCTTTGCGACCGCCTAACCCCAACCGCCGAGGCATCGGATGAATAAAGATCTCAAACATGAGTCTGATTGGACCCGGGCCAGAAACCATTTGACCCGTGCCGTTCAGGGGTGGATGGATCCGCATGAGGAGGCCTCATTGACTCTTCCCCTGGCAGATGAAGACTGGTTGTTGGAGATTACCTCCGAGGGGAAATTGTTGTGCATGGCAGGATATGCGCTGGAAGACATGCGAAGTATCTTGTGTGACGGAACCACCGAGGACCTCGGCAGCGACGAGCTGGCCAAGCAGGCCAAGTTTTATCTTCAACAAACGGTTTCCAAACATCGTGCCCATCTGCTGGCTCAGGGATTTACGGAACGGATGGAAATGAATGATTCCTTCGTCGCCGCTCACTTTGAGCGGCCGATCGACCTGTCCCGCCTCGAAGACCTGGAAAACCAGATCCACACCTGCCGAACCTGGTTTACCTCAAAATCCTGAACGCTGACCAGCAATCGCCGTGGCAGACTTCCGCCTCGAAATATTTGAATGTCCATGTCCAGCAGAGGAAATAGGAAGATGACTCCAAGTCATGGCATCCGTACATTCAATGACTTCCGTGACGCCGCCTATGGATTTCGCCTCTCACGAATTATATTATCCGCTCTGGAATTGGATTTGTTTTCGAAGATGGGACAGCGGGCTTGGACCCTTTCCGCCCTGGCCAGAAGGATCAAGTGCAGTCCCCGAGGAGTCGATATTTTGTGCCGGAACCTTGCCGGAACCGGCCTGCTGAAAAAGGAAGGGCCTACCTACCAGGCCAGCCATTTGGCACAACAATATCTGAATAGACACAGCCCTGACTTTCGTGGCGCCTATCTGGAACTTTTACAGCGACAATGGCAGGAATGGTCCAATCTGACGGAGGCCATCAGGACCGGCCGGCCTTCGGCTGACGATGAACCTGAAACGCCGGAATACCGGCAATCTTTTACCTGGGCCATGCATGATCGATCTCTGGACGCGGCCAGGCAGGTGGCCCGACAGCTTTCATTGAACGGTGCCCGTTCCCTCCTTGACCTTGGGGGAGGTCCCGGGACCTATACCCTGCAGTTTCTTTCCCGTCATCCCAAAATGGTCGGGACCATTATGGACCGGCCGGCGGCCTTGGAAGTGGCCGGAATACTGGCTGAGCGCCATCGCCTGCAGGCCCGGCTTTCACTGGTTGCCGGAGACTTTCTCTCCCAACGAATTTCCGGAACCTTTGATGTCGTCTGGTATTCCAACGTTCTCCATATTTATTCCCCAAAGGAAAACCTCAAAATCTTTCGAAAAGTCCGACGGGCTCTGGCTCCGGGAGGACGAATTCTCATCCAGGGTACCTTTTTACAGGATTCCAACAAACTGGTGCCGTTGGAAGCGAATCTCTTTGCGGTATCCATGCTGCTTTATACTCAGACGGGGAACACCTATGGGCTGCGGGAAGTTCAAGACTGGTTGTTACACGCCGGATTTTCCCGAACCCGGGTTATTCGATTGCAACCGGGAACGGGAGACTGGGAAGGCACGATCGTGGAAGGGCGGCTCCATCCATAATCTTGCCAGGTGCACGGCTGCCACACCTGAAGCGATTCTCAGGATGTTGGAGATTCTGAAGTGACATCGACGGAGGCCGGGTTGGGCCGGGTTGTGGTACCGGTCGGATGGCTCGGCAGATTGATAAAAAAAGTCGTACCTTGTCCCTTCAGACTGTGAACTTCAATCTTCCCTTGATGCTCCTGGATGATCTGATGAGCGATCGCCAGGCCCAGACCGGTGCCCTCATGTTCCTGGCTTAAATGTTTGGTCGTGAAAAAGGGATCAAAAATGTGTTCGGCATCATTGGGATCGATCCCTCGTCCGGTATCCTGAACCTCCAATTGCACCCAATCCTGCGCCACATCGGATGAAATGCGGCGTGTCCGGACCGACAGAACGCCTCCATTGGGGGCCATGGCCTCAACCGCATTAAAAAACAGATTCAGAATGACCTGCTTCATTTGTTGCCGGTCTGCAAAAATTTTCGGCAACTGATGCGCCAGATCCGTTTCAATCACAATTAATTCGTGCGAGGGGCGGATTCTTAACGTATAGAGGCAGGCTTCGACGATTTCATTCAAATCTTCGCTCCGCAAAAACGGTTCGGTGGGTTTGGCGTAATCCAGAATTTCACGGGTAAGGCGTTCGATCCGATTGACATCTTCCCGCACGACCTTGCTGAATCGAGCCAAAAACTCCTCGTCGTCCTTCCGTTCCGGGGCCAGGTCGACAAAGGCCTTTATGGAGGTCAACGGGTTCCGGATTTCATGTGCCAAACCGCCCGCCATGGTTTCCAAGGATCTCAAGCGATCCGTTCGCCGGACCAACGATTGGGATCGTTTCAACTCTTCATAAAGCAAGGCATTGTCCAACGCCACGGAGGCTTCCTGGGATAAGGTGGTCAATAGTTCCAGGTCTTGGATAGAGTAGGTGCCCCCCTCATTTTTGGGCCCGAACAGGCAAAATCCGATCAACCGGTTTTTATTGATAAGCGGGAGGCAGATCTCGGTGCCCAAGTTCTCCAATATTTCAATGGTAATCGGGTTGTCCTTCTTCTGGGAGAGTAATCGAATATCGTGAAGGGTCAAGGCCCCCAATCCGCCGGTCCGAATCTTTTCCAGGGGCAGCGAGTGACTCAGCTGAATCTCCGACAATTCCGAAAGCGATTTCCCGAAACTCGCTCGGGGATGATACTCCGCCCCCTGCGACTGCCGCAAACACAGGACGCCCCATTGAATGCCCAGAATCGGACAGATGGATTCCACGATGGCGGTGGTCAAATCCCGCAACTCCAGAATCGACAAGAGTGATTTGGAAAAATTCCGAACCGTTGCATGTTGTTCATACCGTTCCTTGAACAAGGCTTTGGTGATGAGGGTCTTAAGGTCCCCTTTCAAGGTAGAAGCCCCATAAATCAATGCCAGTAAAAGCATCAATTCGACCAGTGAGAAGGAAAAATTTACAGTCCCCCAAAACCATTTTTGGGCGAGCAAGAGAATCGGGAAGGCGGGGAGGGCCACCAATGCCATGAGGATCGTGGTGGTAATCCCCCGCTCGAAGGCTGTTCCCAGATCGAGCAACCGATAGCGAACCAGCGTATAGGCGACGACGGCCGTATACACCGTCATCAGGATGGCGCCGTTCGGAGGAACGGGGATTTCATACCACAACGGGAAATTGGTCATGCCCCCCAGGTAGGCGATCATGGAACCTGCGGCCAGCAGATAAAACCGGAGTCGTTCCGGCCCCTGTCGTTGTCGGGCCCCCTGAAACAGCAGCCAGGTACCATAGATAAAGGACAGCCCGAACCAGAGCAAATAGGGATGGAATAACGGTCCCGGTTTCGGCCAA
This sequence comes from Candidatus Inrsubterrania sp., assembly GCA_039794325.1. GTDB lineage: Bacteria > Nitrospirota > Nitrospiria > Nitrospirales > UBA8639 > JACKFE01. The sequence goes on along the minus strand of JBDIVP010000101.1, from coordinate 7,436 downwards.
AAATCAAATCCGCCGATGGCCTGGACGTCGGCGATAAAATACGGTGTCCAATTCAGGATAAAAAAGAAGATGCCGAGCGGCCATCCGATGCGTAGCATCTTTCGATGGTTTTCAAAAACGTCCAAGAGGGTGACGACATGAAACAGATAGGCGATCGGGAGAAAGACCGCTCCCGACATGAGGACCCGTACAAAGAGGAGGGCGACATCATGAGTGGAAGACAAATGCCACGCCCAATATCCGAATCCCCAGATTGCGGCCGAGAAACAATAGATGCCGTAGGCTTGATGCTTGGGGTCACCCGGGCGGAGGCTATAAATGAGAAAGCCAGACAGGGCGGCAGCCACCCCGTTAAGCAGACCACTGAAGGCGTAAAAATTCATGCGTCAGGCTTTGAACCGGCACACTTCCCCATTCGGTACGACGATATCGCCGTGAAGTCCTTATTGGACAACAAATGACGGCCGATGTCAAAACCTGGATGATCGCCCGGAATGTCGAAGGGCGGCCAACGGATTTCCTAGGCTGCTTTTTTCAATACAACGGGTTGTACCTCTTTGAGGGCGCCCCTGGAGGTCATGGCCTTCTGCCGCACAATTCCATGCACAACCGGTGGTTTCTCAAGGACGATAAGAAAGGCCTGATTTCCAAAGGTCGAATAAATATTCGCTGTCACCCCCAGCCCTTCCACGATCGATTCCCATTGTCTACGGTCATAAAAATGGAAGACCCCTTCCTTTTCGGCCTGACGAATTTTGCCATAATTGTTCAACAACTCCCGGGCTTCTGCCAACTGATCAGGGTTCTGGGCCTGCCGGACCAGCCGCTGGTAAATACCGGAAAAATCCGCATCGGGCTTTAAATTGGAAATCACCATGCGTCCTCCCGGGGCCAGGACGCGATACAATTCCCTCAGCGTCGCCCGTGGGTCACTGACATATCCCAACACGAGGTTGGACATGACATAGTCGAATTGATTGTCGGCAAAGGGAAGCGGATTCCGTATATCCACTTGTGCCCACGCCTGCCGAACGGGGGAGTCCGCTTCACTCGACAGCGGAGACCGGCCGGGGATCAGGGCCCGAAGGTGACCTTTAGCTCGCTTGAGCGCATCACCAACCACGTCAATCCCAATATACTGAATAGCCTCATCCGACCGGGAAATCCGATTGCGGAATTGGTGCCGAATCCACATCCCCGCGTTACCGTTGCCGCATCCAACGTCCAGCACCCGTTGTCCGTGACCAATTGGGCCCAGAGCGTGAAACATATGATCCAATAAGGCCACATAGTCACGACAAATGCCGATCGATTGAAAATGTGTCAGGTAGTCCTCCCAAAAGGAGGCCCCGACTTCGGTGGAAATTCCAAGGGACTGACGCAATTTCTCCTTTCGATTTTGTCGGCCCAATTCCCAGCGGCTCGGTTCCTGAATTCTCCGGCTTGGCAACGGCGCACACTGGTGCTCCAGGCAGTAGGCCACAACCTGACGGTACGTTTCTTTGGCGACAAGAGGGTTTTCCTGTAGCCGGTGCAAGGCTTCAGGGGCCACGATCCAATTTCCCAAACGCGGTCCCAAGGCTTTGGCAAACCGGACAAGATCCTGCCCATCGACCCAGGCATCGTTGCCCGCCGATACCATCATCACGGAGGTTTGCAAGTGTTGCACGTCCTGCAGGGTATCCTCCAGGGAAACAAAATGTTCCCGGCACGCATCGGCCAAAAAATGCCGGCCGACGTTGAACCCAAGAATATTGGTTGTTTCCGGCTGGCACCCCTTGACGTAATTGGTAAAGACATCCTCCTGGTGAACCGCCGTTACGGTCGCGCGAACATTCACAATACCGACCAGGAGAACCAGGAGATCGAGGGCGGGACGATCGCTTTCGGCTCTGAGGGCCGCCCTGACTCCCAAGCTGGAGGCAAGACCGATCACGGCAGACCCCGGCCACTGGAGGCCCACGAAACGGACCATGGTCTGGAAATCCTCTTTCATCGATGAAAGAGACACGTGGTAATGTTGACCGTCACTTTCACCGACATGATTGGTATGGTCATAACGCAAGACACGAAACCCGTTGGCGGCAAAATAGTATGCCAAGGCAAGATAATCCCGTTTGGTCTCACCATAACCCGGTGCCATTACCACGGTGGGTCGGACAGATGGGGCAGCCTGGATCGGGTCGTCACAGATGGCGCGGATCCGTTGACCATTATTCTTGAGAATGGTCATGGGGTAGCTATGAATTCTGCGTACGTGAGGATCTGCCCAGGAAGTTGGGGGGACCGGTGAATGGTGAAGTCCCAAGTCCGGGTACATCCCGCTCGGCAACCCCGGAAGATGGTAGGAACACGCTGCAGGGTCGGTGGGAGGCAACACTTCTCCGAAGATTCCGCCATGCCAATGTTGCCAGGGTATTTCCTGCTGACCCCTCCCTTCTGCAGGAATGTCTCCAGTACTACGACGAACGTCGAGCCAGAATTCCGTCTGGTTCTGGTCGGGGGATGAGGCCTGCAGGACTCGGACATCCCGGATGATGCCTGCCCATCGGTTGCCGTGATAGCCGAGCGGCGCCTCAGAAGTGGAAAGCAAAACGTGTTGATGAGACCGGACGGGAGGTAATCCGGACAGACGGGCTTTCATCCGTCCCGGGCTTTCAAGAATTGCGATACCCTCCCATACCCCTCCCAAACATTTCAATTGAAATGAGATCGGGCGATTGGGTGCATCGACGCTGTGAAGGGGAAACAATGGGCTTGCCGTGGGACAGGTCCTGATATCGGTTGCATGTTGTACGTCCTGAATCGCAAAAGCATTCATGTGAACTCCAATGGTTGTAGTCGGTCTGGCGGCCGATGCGGGCACACCCATCCCAAGGGTGATGCACCCCCTCCGCCGACCTGATGGTTTGTCAAAAGAGTGGAGAAAAGAAAAGATCGGAAAGGTCGCGACCCACGGTGTTGTGTGTTTCCGTGATTGACCGTTTCTTATTCTCGAACAGGAGATAGAGCAACCTGAATGCCAGTATGATGATCGAGGGAAAGGAATCCATCAGAAGAGAAAAACCTACTGTAATTGCTGGGAAAATTTTTCCCGCTTTGAATTCTGGAAGCCGGATCCGCTGGGTCGGCACGACAAAAGTCTGTCGGAGGTCCTGACGGAGATCAAGCAATCCCGTTGGGCCCTTTGACAGGTCCGCGTCTTTTCCATTGACACCCCTCCCGAACCAACCTAGAATTTATGAAATTTTCAAGAGGAGGCTCGCATGACGGACGAGAACCCCACACCGATCAGAAATGTCGCCTTCGCCTCATATCCGGGGGCGGGAAAAACCACACTCTGCGAAGCTCTGGCCTTTACCGTCGGAGCCATCCCCACGATGGGTTCGATTCTGAAAGGAGATACCGTTGGGGATTTCGAGCCGGAAGACATCAACCGTCATCATTCCGTAGGTTCCGCTCTCCTACAGCTGGAATGGCAAGGGACCAAAATCAATGTTATTGATTGTCCGGGTACACTCGATTTTTCCTTTGAAGTCCAATCAGCCCTGAGTGCGGTGGACGGAGTGGTCCTGGTGGTGAGTGCGAACACGGGATATCGTTCGGAAATGGAACGTGTGTGGGACCTTATTCAGGAGCGCGAGCTACCCTGTCTGGTGTTTATCAACGAACTGGACAAGGAGCGGACGGAGGTGGGGGCCACATTGGAGGAGTGTCAAAACAGTCTGGGGTTCACCGGGATCCCCATTTGTTTTCCCGTGAAACGGGAAACCACATTGACCGGCATCCTGGATCTCCTCTCTCAGCAGATGGTCGCCTCGAATGCCCAATCACCGAAGGTGACACAAGGTGCCATTCCTCCCGAGGAGCAGCCCCGAGTGACCACTCATCGTCGCCAATTGATGGAACAGGTGGCCGAAACCAGTGACCAGCTGGTGGAGCAATACCTGACGAACGGTGAACTTTCCGATGAAGATTTGCTGCAGGGACTCCGGCAGGGGACTCTGGACCGGAAAATCGTACCGGTGTTGTGCGGTTCGGCGATTCAGAATATCGGAACGGTCAATTTATTACAGGCGATGATTGCCTTGCTGCCGTCTCCTATGGAGGCAGCCGTACGGCATCCAGCCCAGGCAACCGCTCTGCACACACAAGAAGCCCTTCAGTTTATGGGAAGGCCGGATGAACCGTTGTCGGCCTTTGTCTTTAAAACCACTATTGATCCGTTTGTCGGACGCTTGACGTTTGTGCGGGTGGTATCGGGCATGCTGTCGGCTGACTCTCCCTGTTTCAATGCCAGCCGGCAGACGAAGGAAAAGGGGGGACATTTATTTTACTCCCTCGGAAAAAAACACACGCAGGTCCAGAAGGCCGGTCCGGGAGATATCGTGGCCATTGGAAAATTAAAGGATACACAGACGGGAGATACCCTGTGTGATGAGAAGCACCCTGTTCTCTTTTCAGGATTTCGCATTCGCAAACCCGTGATGTCGTATGCGTTGGAAGTCAAAAGTAAAAATGATATCGACAAAGTCAGTCTGGGTTTACACAAATTGGTGGAAGAAGATCCCTCCCTCGAATTCATTCGAAACGATGAAACCAAAGAGATGTTGCTGAGCGGGGTCGGTCAGGGGCATATTGATGTCACATTGGAAAAACTCAAACGGAAATACGGCGTCGAGGTCAATCTCCATATGCCGAAAATTCCTTACAAGGAAACGATTCATCGAATGGCCCAGGCGCAGGGAAAATACAAAAAACAAACCGGGGGGCATGGACAATACGGTGATTGCTGGCTGCAGTTGGACCCGTTGCCCCGTGGGAGCGGGTTTGAATTCCAAAACAAAATTGTCGGGGGGGTTATTCCAAGGAATTTTATTCCTGCAGTGGAAAAAGGGGTCGTGGAGGCCATGCATCAAGGCTTTCTGGCCGGCTTTCCCATTGTGGATCTCCGTGTGACTGTCTATGATGGCTCCTATCATCCGGTCGACTCGTCCGAATTGGCCTTTAAAGTGGCCGCTTCCATGGCGCTGAAGAAAGCCATGGAGACGGCTCAAGCCACCTTGTTGGAACCGATGATGGACGTCGAAGTCACGATTCCCGACGATTTGGTCGGCACCGTCATCGGGGATTTAAATTCTCGCCGGGGACGTATACAAGGAATGGCCGCTAAGGGGCACAATCAAATCGTGAAGGCCGTTGTTCCCCTTGCCGAAATACTGAAGTACGCGCCGGCTCTGACGTCCATGACGGCAGGAAAAGGCAGTTATGTCATGGAGTTTCTGGGCTACGAGGAAGTCCCACGGGAGATTATGGGTCGGGTTATTGAAGAGCACAAAAAGGAAATGGTCGCCTCCCTTTGAGGCCCCCGCCATGCCGGACCGATCGGGTCCTGTCAGGGGGAAACTTTTAAGACGATAAAAAACGCTTTGGCCTTCCGAATAATGCGGAGCAGAATGGTGTGCCCCGACTTCACTCGCTCGACGGCTTCAGAAAACTGCGTGACGGTTTTCACGGCTTCCCGGTTGACTTCCGTGATCAGGTCGCCTTCTTGAATGCCTTCCGCATGGGCGACCCCTCCGCGTTCCACCTTGGAAACCAATACCCCGTTCGTCTCCTTGAGTTCAAATTGTTCAGCCAGGGCCGCCGTCAGGGCCTGAACGTCCAGTCCCAGTTTTTCTTCCGTTTTCTGACTTGGTAATGACACAATGACCGTCTGTTGATGTTTTTCCGCCATGGGGACATGGAAAGTCATTTCCTGGCGATCACGCAGAATACCGATCGTGGCGGTTTCACCCGGTTCAACCTTGGCGACCAGTCGGGAGAGCTGATTGGGCGTCTCAACGGGATGGCCGTCCACGGTCAGAATGATGTCTCCAGGTTTAATGCCGGCAAGGTGGGCAGGATCATCTTGATACACTTCATTGATTAATACCCCTTGTCCTTCCTTGACGCCAAATTGTTCGGCCAATTCCTTTGTCATGGATTGAATACCCACACCCAGCCATCCGCGGACCACACGTCCCTGGGAGACCAGTTGATGGACCACGCGGGAGACCATATCGGCCGGGATGGAAAATCCGATGCCTTGAGCCATGTGAATGATCGCCGTATTGATTCCGACAACCTCCCCGCGAAGATTAAAAAGCGGTCCGCCGGAATTACCGGGATTGATGGCGGCATCGGTTTGAATAAAATTCTCGTATCGGGATAAATTCAATCGTTCGCGACCAATCCCGCTCACCACTCCCAAAGTGACGGTTCGATCAAGCCCCATCGGATTCCCGACGGCCAAGACCCATTGTCCCACCTTTAGCTTTGTGGAATCGCCGAACCTGGCGGCGGGAAGGGGATGGTCAACCTGAATCCGCAGGACGGCGATGTCCGTCTCTTTGTCTCGTCCGATCACCTGGGCTACCACCGTAGAACGGTCGGACAGGCGCACATGGGCTTCTGTGGTGTCTTCGCCGATGACATGATTGTTGGTCACGATGATGCCATCCTCCCGTATAATGACGCCTGATCCGCTCCCTTGCGCATAAGGAGCCTTTCGCTTGTAGCCCTGTCCCTGAGAAATGTCCCGGATGGGAGTAATATTCACGACGGTGGGCGTCACTTTCTCAGCCAAATCCGTAATGGTGTTTTCGATGGCCTCAAGGAATTGAATGCCGGTGGGGGTAAAGGCATCTTCATTATTTTTATTATTGGCCCAGAGATCAACTGGGAAGACCGTTAACGTAAAAAATGCCATATATATCAAGTATTTATTTTGTTTCATGGTTGAAAATTTAAACTCTTTCACGAAAATTTAACTTAATGTCGCATAAGAAATATTATGTCAACTAATCCGGGATCCGATCTTTGGTTCAACGCCTTGCGATAACCGGATGATGTTATCTCTATGTCGATAAAATATCATGCCGCTTACAAGAAATGAAAATATCAAAAAGGAAAAATCCCAGGTCAGAAGAAGAACCAATGCCGGAAACACCCCGAAAGCTGCCAGCGCTCCCCCTGAGGAATATCTGAAGGCCGCCACGCAGCCCAGCCAGGTTAGAATAAGCACTGCGCCGATGAGTCCATGCAGGCCCAGAACAGCCCCTAAGGCCGTTGCCACGCCTTTGCCGCCCTTAAACGCTAAAAAGATGGAAAACATATGACCGAGTATAACAGCCAATCCAAACGAAAGGATCCAGTTCCAGGTAAAGCCCAGGGAGGCGCCGAGGGCCGTGATCAGTAATCCTTTCCCCATATCACCGGCCAGTGTCAGGAAGCCGGCTTGCTTTCCGCACACCCTCAAGACATTCGTAAATCCGATATTTTTGCTCCCGTGCGCTCTCGGATCAGGTTTCCCGGTAATTCGGGCAACCAGGAGTCCAAACGGAACGGAACCCAACAGGTAACTGGCAAGCAGAACAAAAAGTTCGATGATCATC
>JBDIVP010000100.1:0-11699 GCA_039794325.1 Candidatus Inrsubterrania sp. | reverse complement strand
ATCGGCTCTTTGATCGAGATGGAGGATTTCGGCCGAATCGCCGCTCAAGCAGCCAAACAGGTTATTTGCCAGAAGGTTCGTGAGGCTGAATGGGAATCGATTGAACGCGAATATTCTAAGAAAGTCGGAGAACTGGTCCATGGGGTTGTGTTGGGCCAAGAACGACGAAACTACCTGGTTGATATTGGGAAAACCGAGGCATTGCTTCCTGTTCAAGAGCAGATTCCTAGAGAGTCTCACCGGCGGGGCGACCGTATCCGGGCTCTGTTGTTGGAGGTCCGTCGCACGTCCAAAGATGTCCAAGTAATATTATCTCGTGCGCATCCGCAATTTGTGGTCAAGTTGTTCGGATTGGAAGTGCCTGAAATTTCTGAGAAAATTGTTGAAATAAAAGGTGTGGTGCGTGAACCGGGTGACCGGACCAAAATTTCCGTGGTATCTCGTGACAAAGCCGTGGATCCTGTTGGAGCATGTGTGGGCGTGAAGGGATCCAGGGTGCAAGCCATTGTTCGGGAACTGCGTGGCGAAAAAATCGACATCATTCCTTGGACCAACGATCCGCGGGTGTTCATTGGAGAAGCTCTGAATCCTGCGTCCATTGAAAAGGTCGGAATCGACGAGCAGAAAAAGTCGGCTTTGGTGGTGGTAGCTGACTCGCAACTTTCCCTGGCTATTGGGAAAAATGGGCAGAATGTCCGGTTGGCGGCTAAATTAACCGGTTGGAAAATCGATATTATCAGCGCTTCGGAATATGAAAAAGAAAAACTTGAACGGGAGCGTGAAATAAAAGCGGCTTTGGCGGAAGAGGCGGCTCAAATTCAGGAAGTTCCGGCTACGAATGCTTCCGAACCCGGTCGGCAGGTCGGGACAGGGGATACTGAGCCTTCTGCTGAAGCCTCGGATGTTTCAGGTGAAGGGGATTCTTTGTCTGGGGACCCACACGTAAGGTAAAGGATTGGAATGCGGGTTTACGAAATAGCCAAAAAAGTCGGGATGGAAAGTCGCCTTTTAATTCCTGAGTTGGTGCGACTGGGAATCCCTGTCACTTCCCATAGTAATGCTGTGGAAGATGATGTGGCCAAATGGGCTATTGATGTTCTGCAAGGGAAAATTGCGGAACCGGAAGTTAAGGATGGGCCATTCAGTCGAGGTGGAGGGGAGGCGGGTGCTTTGCCTGCCTCGGGGAAATTGGCGACCGAAGTATTATCCGTCGAGGAGCCCAAAAAACCGGAAAAAAGACGAATCCTAATTAAGAAGAAAAAGTCTGAAGAGGAACTTCTCGCTTCTCAGGCGGAATTCCCATCTACTCGACATGAGGGGGAGGAGGAAAGCGATGGCCCTCGTTCAGTACAACCTGATCATGTTGAGTCAGCAGACGAATTGGCATTACCTGCTGCCCCCTCTTTAGTTGAGGAGCCGCCGGCAGGTGCCGACATGGAGCCGGCAGGCGAGTTGGAGGTGGCCCCCATTGCGGAGCCGGAATCGGCGGAACAATTGGTGCCTCCCAAGGCAGAGGAGAAAAAGCCTGAAGGAAAAGCTGAGAAAAAGCCCGCGGAGCGGGTGGATTCAGAAGAGAAAGTTAAAAAAGCCAAAAAAACCCCACGGTTACGGGACGAGGATCTTTTCGCTGCAAGATTTGAAGATGCGGCAGTTTGGCAAGATCTCCGCCCTTTGCCCACTTTGCGGAGGGAAGAGCGTTCCCGACATCCCCAGCCGGCCTCTGTTGGGGAAATCACCAAACCACGGAAAAAAGGATTAAAGGTGGCGGCAGGGATGACAGTCAAAGAGTTTGCGGAAGCGTTAGGTCAAAAACCGGCAGAGATTATTCGAAAATTGATGGATTTGAACGTTATTAAAACCCTTAATCAGCCTATGGATCTGGAAGCCGGAGTTCTGATTGCCGAAGGATATGGCATTGCGGTGGAGATGGCGGCGGAAAAGGGTGGGGAAGCGCTATTGGAAGAAGTGTTGGAAGGAGAAGGAAGTAAGCGACTGGAACTCCGGGCTCCCGTAGTGACGGTCATGGGCCATGTTGATCATGGTAAGACCTCATTATTGGATGCCATCAGGAAAACCCAGGTTACGGATCGTGAAGCTGGGGGAATCACTCAGCATATCGGAGCGTCATTTGTAAAGGTTGGGGATCGAGGGGTAACGTTTTTGGATACCCCCGGGCATGAAGCTTTTACGGCCATGCGGGCCAGAGGAGCTCAAGTGACGGATATTGTGGTGTTGGTGGTTGCGGCGGATGATGGGGTCATGCCTCAGACGATAGAGGCGATCAATCATGCGCAGGCTGCCAAGGTTCCCATCATTGTCGCCGTCAACAAAATGGACAAACCTGGCGCCAACCCTGATCGTGTGAAGCAAGGGTTGGCTGAGTATGGATTGATTCCAGAAGCCTGGGGGGGGCAAACCATCTACGCGGAAGTGTCGGCCAAGCAGAACAAGGGCTTGGATCACCTGTTGGATATGTTGCTCCTTCAGGCTGAGATTATGGAGTTGAAAGCGGATGTGGAATGTTCGGCCAGAGGAATTGTTTTAGAGGCCAAGTTGGACCGTGGCCGTGGCCCGGTGGCCACCGTTTTAATTCAAGGTGGGCATTTGAAAGTCGGTGATGTGTTTGTGGTGGGTGCGGTGAATGGACGGGTGAGAGGGCTGACCTCTGATAAAGGGGAGCGTTTGAAAGAAGCGGGGCCTTCGATCCCTGTGGAGGTTATCGGACTGTTGGGAGTCCCGGAGGCCGGTGATCAATTGGTGGTGGTCAAGGATGAGCGGGTGGCCAGGGAAATCGCACAAGCCCGGATGCAAAAGCAAAAAGATATCGGATTGGCCGCCACCCCGAAACGGACCTTGGAAGATTTGTATGCCGATGCCCAGGATGGGGAAACCAAAGAATTGGCTCTGTTGGTAAAAGCGGATGTCCAAGGCTCGATTGGAGCCTTGGTGGAAGCCATTCAGAAATTATCGACGAAGGCCGTAAAACTTCGGGTGATTCACAGTGGGGTAGGTGGGATTAATGAGTCGGATGTGCTCCTTGCGGCTGCCTCCAAGGCGCTTATTGTTGGATTTCATGTGAGGCCTGATGCCAAGGCTGCCGGTTTGGCTGAACGGGAGCAAGTTGAGATTCGGCTTTATAATATTATTTATGAAGCATTAAATGATTTGCGGGCTGCGGCCGAAGGCCTCTTGGCCCCCACAATCAAAGAACGAGTGACCGGTCATGCCGAAGTCCGGCAATTATTTAACGTTCCAAAGGTTGGAACGATTGCAGGTTGTTATGTCAGTGATGGCACGATTGTCCGATCGAACGCTAGAATTCGGGTTCTTCGGGATCAAGTAGTGATGTATGAGGGGAAAATCGCCTCATTACGACGGTTTAAAGATGATGTTCGTGATGTCCAGCAAGGATACGAGTGTGGGATCGGTGTGGAAAATTATAATGATATTAAAATTGGAGATGTTCTTGAGGCCTTTGTTTTGGAAGAGGAGGCGACCAAGCTCTAACAGGTTGTGTGCGGTGAAAGGTAACGCGTGAATTTAGGAAATAGGCAATCCAAATATTGACTCATGCCTTATTTCACCTCTTGTACTTCTCGTGGAGTTTCTCGTTCCCTCCTTTGGCATTGTTGGCCGAATGTCCATTCCGGTAGTTTCAATATTGAATTGAATATGGTCACTCCTTTGTGGCGTGAGCCGTGAGGAGTGGGATGGTTGTCGGATTGTGTACGGTTGAACTCCACATTCCGGAAGCGCAGTCACTGAAAGGGAAGCGTCAGGTTCTGAAGAGTCTTACGGCACGATTGCGGAATCGGTTCAATGTAACGGTGGCTGAACTGGATGAGCAAGATCTCTGGCAAAAAGCGATTCTGGGTATTGCCTGTATTGCCAATGAGGCAGGAGTGGTGAATCGGACGCTGGATCACGTGCTCAACGTAATTCAGGAAAACCCGTCACTCCACCTGCTTCGCTCTCATATTGAATTATTGTAGGCGGTATCAGGTTCTTGAATGATGTCGAAAACGAGTTCGAATCGAACCACGCGGGTGGCCGATCAAGTCCGAATGGAAGTGGCGGATATTTTGGCCAAAAAGACCAAAGATCCCCGCATTCAATTTGTGACGGTGACGGCAGTCTCCATGACAGCGGATCTGAAAATCGCACGGGTGTATGTGACTGCCATGGACCGTGAGCATTTTGAACAGGAAACAAAACCTGGCTTGAGGAGCGCCGTAGGTTTTATCAGGACGGAATTGGGGCGGCGGTTAAATCTACGCTATACTCCCGAGTTGATTTTTTTTCGCGATACAAGTGCGGAGCAGGGTGACCGAATAGAAAAAATACTGGATTCCATCTATGTGAATCCGGAGGGTGAAGAGGACCATCGGTCCCGGAATCGCGGAGATTCCGGCGGCGTAGGATCAAACCAATAATGGATAAGGTGATTGAGATGTCGGTGGGTTGTCAATCCCAATCAGGAGCCGTGACGAATCCAGTTGTGGCGTATGATGGTATTCTAAACATCAGAAAACCAGACGGGTGGACATCCCATGATGTGGTAAATCGAGTCCGGTCCATTTTGAGCATCCAGAAGGTTGGGCATGGGGGAACTCTTGATCCTCATGCCACTGGGGTATTGCCGGTATTGCTGGGGAAGGGGACGAGAATTGCCCAACATCTTGTCGAATGGGACAAAGAATATGTAGCGGTTCTTCGGTTGGGCAAGCAGACCGATACTCAGGATGCTTGGGGAAAGGTGGTGAGTGAATCCACTCTCGAAGATCTGAGCGCGGAACGAGTTATGACTGTGTTGGACACATTTCACGGGACGATTCAGCAAGTCCCTCCCATGTTTTCCGCCGTGAAAATCGGGGGACAACCCTTGTATAAAAAAGCAAGAAAAGGGGAATGGGTTGATCGGGCCCCCAAAACCGTGAGGATTCATGAGTTGGAAATTTTGAACATGGATTTGCCGGAAGTGACCTTTCGGGTCGTTTGTTCAAAGGGAACCTATATTCGAACGTTGTGTGCGGATGTTGGGGAGGTGTTGGGGGTCGGCGGTCATTTGCAATGGTTGCAGCGAACGCGGGTTGGCCCTCTCCATTTGGATGATGCGGTGAGTTTGGATGCTTTGAAGGAGAACCAGGATCTGATGGGGTTCAAAGGAGGGTTTTACGGGTTGGATCAAGCCTTAGCCCAGTATCCGGTTGTCGAGGTCCAGGGGGATGATGCAAAGAGGGTGGTACATGGAAACGCGATCCCCTGGATTCGCGTTCATGAGAGTCGGCAAGCGGGGAGTCAGGCGGGTTCTGTTTCTCACCCCTTCAGGGTCAAGGACGGAGCGGGGCGTTTGCTGGCCTTGGGAATCGGACCCCTTCCAGCCAAAGAAGGGGGAATACCCTTCTTGAAAATCGAAACGGTTTTTGCCTGATCATGAATGGCAATTGCTGGTTTGGCGTTCTTTTATGATGAAGAGAGAACAGAGAACAAGGGTAATCATAAACACGGATTTGAAAGGCAAAGGGTAAAGGAGGACGTATGGCATTTACTCAAGAAGAAAAAGCTGCAACGATGGTGTCACATCGCATTCACGACAGGGACACAGGCTCTTCCGAAGTGCAGGTTGCCCTGCTCACGAAGCGGATAGCCAGCCTTACCGAACATTTTAAAGCCAATAAAAAGGACCATCATTCCCGTCGAGGGCTTTTGAGAATGGTAAGTAAACGCAGAAAGTTGTTGGACTATGTGCGTCGGCGGGACGAAGGAAAATATCAAGCGCTTATTGCGTCGTTAGGTTTACGGAAATAGTTAGCAGTCAGCGGTTTCGTGCGGGTCGGGTGAGATGAATTGTGATCGATGTATGTATAGAGTCGACAAATGAACGGCGCATCCTGGTAGTCTCCGGCCTTTGGGGCAACCTGTGACGACGTGGTCTTCAAAGTCTTAAGAAAGGGTTGATTATGACTCACGCTGTTGAAATGGAAGTCGGAGGACGGCTTCTACGTTTAGAAACGGGACGGATGGCCAAGCAGGCTGATGGAGCGGTCTTGGCGACCTATGCCGATACGGTGGTCCTGGCTACGGCAGTTGCTTCGAAAACCATGAAGCCCGATGTGGATTTTCTCCCGCTGACGGTGAACTATCAGGAAAAGGCATACGCGGCGGGGAAAATCCCGGGCGGATACTTTCGTCGGGAAGGAGCCCCCAGTGAAAAAGAAGTCCTGACCAGTCGGTTGATTGATCGTCCTATTCGTCCCCTCATGCCGGAAGGGTTTTTTTGTGAAACCCAGATTATCGTGTCGGTCCTTTCCGTCGATCAAACCATGTCCTCGGATGTCATCGGTATTGTAGCGGCTTCGGCGGCCATGGCGATTTCCGATATTCCGTTTAACGGACCGTTGGCCGGCGTGAAAATCGGACGCCTCAATGGACAATTCATCGTCAATCCGGATAGGAGTCAGTTGGAATCCAGCGAATTGAATCTGGTGGTGGCCGGAACCGAGCAGGCCGTCATTATGGTGGAAGCCGGAGCCGATGGTCTTTTGGAAGACACCATGATCGATGCGATCGAACTGGCACATCGGGAAATTCAAAAAATCGTGGGCGGGATTCACGAACTGTGTAAAAAAGCCGGTCGCCCAAAACGTGTGATCGAGGTGGAGGCCCATGATCCCGAAGTTGAAAAGGCAGTGCGGGAACTGGCCGCCTCCCAAATCTGTGAAGCCATGTATATCCCTGGGAAAAACGAACGGGAGGAGCGGTTCGGTCAAATTCGGGATGAGGCGGTTCAGGTCATTGGCGGGGAAGATGCTGCACGGCAACTTCAGGTCAAAAAAATCTTTCACGATTTGGAATATTCCGAAGTTCGACGGATGATTCTGGAGAAAAAGACTCGTGCCGATGGACGGGGTTTATCGGATATTAGGCCGATTACCAGTGAAGTGGGAATTTTGCCAAGAACCCATGGCTCGGCTCTCTTCACCAGGGGGGAAACCCAGGCTCTGGCGGTGGTTACTTTGGGAACAGCGGATGATGAGCAACGGATAGACGCCTTGGAAGGTGAATATTTCAGGGCCTTTATGCTGCACTATAATTTCCCTCCCTTTTGCGTCGGGGAAGCCAAGCCTTTACGGTCTCCCGGGCGCCGTGAAGTCGGACATGGCAAATTAGCCGAACGGGCGCTGGCCAGCATGCTTCCCTCCAAGGAACAATTCCCTTACACCGTTCGGATTGTCTCGGATATTTTGGAGTCTAATGGGTCATCCTCCATGGCAACGATTTGCGGTGGCACCCTGGCCATGATGGATGCGGGGATTCCCATTAAAGCCCCGGTGGCCGGTATTGCCATGGGCTTGATTCTGGAGAATGACCAGGTAGCCATATTGTCGGACATTCTGGGCATGGAAGATCATTTGGGGGATATGGATTTCAAGGTAGCCGGGACCAAAGAGGGGGTTACCGCATTGCAGATGGATATCAAAATCGGAGGGGTGACCCCGGCGCTCATGAGACAGGCGTTGGCTCAGGCCCGGGAAGGGCGTTTATGGATCTTGCAAAAAATGGAAGAATGCCTGGCGGTTCCGCGCGCACAACTGGCGTCCTATGCCCCGCGGATTACGACATTCCAGATTAAACAGGATAAAATTCGGGATGTCATTGGTCCTGGAGGAAAGGTCATCCGAAACATTATTGCGGAATGTGGGGTGAAAGTGAATGTCGATGATTCCGGGGTGGTGACCATTGCCGCTGTGGACGGGGTCTCAGCTCAGAAGGCAAAAGATATGGTTATGAAGCTGGTCGAGGAGGTGGAGGTAGGTAAAATTTACCTCGGCACGGTGAAGAAAATTGTAGATTTTGGGGCATTCGTGGAAATTCTCCCCAATCTGGATGGGTTGGTCCATATTTCACAATTGGCTCCACATCGGGTTCAGTCGGTTGCTGATGAAATTTCAGAGGGCGAGCAGATTCTGGTCAAGGTCTTGGAGGTTGATCGGCAAGGCAAGGTTCGCTTGAGTCGTAAGGAAGCCATGGCCGAAGGGGCGGAAGTCACTTCAGAGTCTGCCTGAACAAGTTGGATCGTGTATAAAAAAATTGTTTTGGATAATGGGGTTCGAGTTCTCCTCGAACGTATGTCATCCCTGAAATCCGTGGCTCTCGGTGTATGGGCCACGGTCGGTAGCCGGTATGAACATAAGGGGGAGGAAGGACTCTCGCATTTCATTGAACATATGATGTTCAAGGGAACGCGACGTCGTACGGCTTCCCAGATTTCCAATGAAATCGATGCCTTGGGTGGCGAGATGAATGCGTTCACTACCCATGAAACCACGGCCTTCTATGTTAAGGTTTTGGATCAACAGGCTTCTTCCGCCCTGGATTTATTATCCGATCTGCTTCATCATTCCCGCTTTGCTTCTCAGGATATTGCCAAGGAAAAGCATGTCGTGTTGGAAGAAATCCGAACGGTCAAGGATGATCCGGAGGATTATGTTCACGAATTGCATGCCAAAGATACCCTTGGGACCCATCCATTGGGAAAACCCATACTCGGGACGACCCGGTCTATGAAACATGTGACACGCAAAGATCTGCTACGGTATGTCGCCAAGCATTACCGGCCGGAAAATACGGTTCTGGCTGTGGCGGGGAACTTTTTGACGTCCGAGTTTTTGGATGAGGTGAATACCTATTTCGGGCAATGGCGCGGAATGAAGACCAATCTATTAGAAAAGTCGCAGATAAATCCGTCTCCCTGGCCAGAAAAAGCGCGTCAACGACAAAGTGTGCATGTGAAGTCCTTGGAGCAGGTTCATATCTGTGTGGGATTCAAGGGGATTTCCGTAGGCCACCCTGATCGTTATGCCGCCCATATTTTGAATACGATTTTGGGTGGCGGGGTGAGTTCGCGATTATTCCAGGAAATACGAGAGAAACGAGGACTGGCCTATACCATTTATTCACATCTCACCAGTTTTTCTGACGGAGGGCTTTTAACCGTTTATGCGGCTACCCGTCCTGCCGAAACAGGAAAAGTCGTCAATCAAATCTGTAAGGAAGCCCAAAAGTTATCAAGGCGGGGAATTACAGTTAAGGAATTGGATCGGACGAAAACACAGCTCAAAGGAAATCTCATGCTTGGTTTAGAAGGCACGTATGGGAGAATGAATAAATTGGCAAAGGATGAATTGTATCAGGGGCGGTATGTTAGTCTTCAGGAAATGTTAAAATCGATTGACAAGATTACGCCGGATGAGGTTCGAGAATTAAGCCGGAAGTTATTGGATCTCAACGAGTTTGTGGTGACGGCACTAGGTGCAATACCTAAAAATGCTATTCCCGCATGGTTTTAGGGATAAGAAAAAGGAAAGAATCTTATCTTGACAACTTTGATCAGGATGAGTAGCATGGACCCCTCTTAGACTCTCCTTATGGGAGTGAATGGTTCTAAACGATGAATGGGGAAAAGTTTTAAAAAACGCAGATAGAAATCAATCAAAAGGTCAAGTTGTTTTTTAATTTTTGTCATTCTAACACTGTAAGGAGGGAGCAGATGAAGAATTCATCTCTACGTCGGTCTTTGGTAGCTCTCTGTGCCTTTGGGCTATTGGGTATTGGAGCGGGAAGTTTGGCCTATGCGGCCGGGCCCGGGCCTGACAAGTCTAAGGGGGACCCCAGCGATATCGCAAGCCAAGGCGATATCGTGTTTAAAGCGCAAAAAGCGACGAGCTTGAAGGGTCGGGTGTATGGGCATTGGGCTGATAATCCAGAAGGGGAAATCTTATTCGGTATCCAGTATTGGAATACTACTGGACCGGCTGAAACAGGTAATCCTCCAGGCAGAGCCTCTGATGATAGGGATGTTTCCATTCCAGATCCGTTGTTCGTTTGTTGCGGATGGGGATACCAGGGCGGGGAAGAAAGGAATAATCCATATGCCGGCTGGTACAACCCACAAACCACCGTTCGTTTGGTGGTGAAGGACAAGTCATTGATGGATCAGCTTATGAAAGCCGCTCAAGATTTGACCGCCATGGAAATCCAGCTTGATGGGCGAACTGTTACCGGCTTCAAGGTGATGAGCAATTAGTTCGTGCGGCTCCTTGTTGTCTGGCTGGTAATGGTACCATGACGTTTTTGAAATGTATTTTTTGAATAAAACTTAAAGCGGAGGAGGGAAGCCATTATGAAAGGTGCTAAGAGAGGATGGGCCCTGATTGGAGCCATGGCGCTTGTGGGGACGATGGCCTCTAGTGCAATGGCGATTGAAGCTTTTCAAGAGCGGTTTGAGTGGGGTGATTTGAGCAAGCCGACCACGTTACGTGCACGGGTGGCGGTGGTGGATCCATATGATAAGGCCGTATGGGTAAATGTGGCGGTATTTGGTGGAAACGCAGAAAGTGGCTATTACTGGCAGAAATACTATCCTGGTAAGAATTTGAAAATGTATGCCGCCAATGATGAAATTTTCAAAACCCTGGTGCAGGCCGGTAAAGATTCTCACAGTCAAGCTGTGATGACCGACACGAAGCCGTCAAATTATGGCTTGGTGGAAATCGTAGTCCAGGAAGTTGAACAGAACAAGCGGGTCATTCAATCCGTTAAACCGGTGGAAGAGGTTGCGGGTACTCCATCAAAACCAAGAAGTATTCATAGCCTAAGGGAAATTTCCGTTATTGATGCCATTCGTGCTGATAGTTGGCAGAATAATCGCAAGATGCTTTATGATGTGCTGGTTCCTGGTGGTCCGCCCATTGCCGGATTGATTCCAAACTCTGATCAAGGATTCGGTGTATTTGACCCAGGTACAGGCAAATAGTCTGACATTCCTATATCTTCCAATGGTGTTAAAAAGGCCTGCATGAAAATGCAGGCCTTTTTTTTGTCATAGTTCAATTCCTGATAGTTGGTTTTAAAGCTTTTCCTGTTCAATTCTGGCTTTAAGATCAGCTAATCGATTCATGGCTTCGAGGGGAGTCATAGAAAACAAATCCATTTGCCTGACTTCTTCAAGAATGACATGGGATTTGGGTTGGAGCATATCACCTTGCTCTTTGGATGGTTGACGTGTTGGATCGTCCGGTAAGTTGGTTGAGGGGGCATCCTCAAGCTGGGCAAGGATGTTTTTGGCACGTTGTATGATGGAGGTGGGAAGACCGGCTAATTTGGCCACTTGGATGCCATAACTCCGATCGGCTTTTCCTTCAATAATCTTCCGTAAAAACAACACATCGTGTCCTTTCTCTTTAACCAGGACGGTGTAATTTTTAATGCCATCACGCTGTCCTTCCAGTTGAGTCATTTCATGGTAGTGGGTGGCGAACAAGGTTCTGGCTCCGAGTGCCGATTTATCCAATATGTATTCGGCCAAAGCCCAGGCAATGCTTAAGCCGTCATAAGTGCTTGTGCCCCTTCCGACTTCATCTAGTAGAATCAAGCTTCTGGCCGTTGCTGATGCCAAAATTTTGGATGTTTCACTCATTTCCACCATAAAGGTACTTTGACCCGCGCTGAGATCATCAGCCGCTCCGACCCTGGTGAAAATCCGATCAACGATACCTATTTTTGCGTATTCGGCAGGAACGAAACTGCCGATTTGGGCCATCAATACAATAAGGGCGACCTGACGGAGAAAGGTACTTTTACCGGCCATATTAGATCCGGTGATGAGGATAAGCCTATGGGTGTCCAAATCCAGATAC
>JBDIVP010000099.1:0-11797 GCA_039794325.1 Candidatus Inrsubterrania sp. | reverse complement strand
ATCCCTTTATTCTCGTCACCAGTGCTTTTCATATGCCGCGTGCCATGAAGATGTTCCAAAAACAGGGCCTTTCGCCGATTCCAGCTCCGGCAGGATACTGGAGCCCGCCTGCCCACTTTTGGTCGTGGGAAAATTTTTCTCCGACAGCTTCCGGCGTACGGTTAGCCGAATTAGCCTATCATGAATATGTGGGATTGGTCTGGGCTTGGCTTCGCGGGCAGATATGACTGCCCCCTTTGGCGTGACAGGGCGGCGTCATGGGCTATTCGGATAAGGGATGGCAGGTGCCCCGCACGCGTTGGCATTCACTCATCCTCGCCAAGCTATACAAAGCTTTGGGATGACACCGGTTAGGTTGGTGAATCCTGCCTGAATTGTTGAAATCGTCGGACCCACGGGTAAGCATTATTAAGTGGATTTCTGGGATGACCGATACGATTGATGATATAGAAATATGAATCTATGGATAATGAAGAAACAGCCAAAGTTTCCTCACTAAATTGTCCGGAGAGGAGGTCGCGCAGGTGATACGTTTGTGGATTGGCTTTTGTTTTTATACAGGAATTGTTGTCTTCGTAGGATTTTTGGCCGGCTGTGAAGTTTGGGATGCCAATAGGCGCCCGGATTATGGTTCCAGCCGTGCCGAGCTGGTTTGTCATCCCTATGGGGAATGTTCGCAAGGTCAGTGGATTGCAATGGTACCGGAACGCACCCCCTATCCTGATTCTTCCACTGCCTATCAAGAGTGTGTTGAAAAAATCGATCAGATGACGGAAGTTTTTTGGTGGGAGGAATCGGTTGCGAGAGGGATAGAAATTGGAAGATGTATGAGGCAATTAGGATTCCGTCTGAGTCCTTAAAATCCGACGTGAGGATACAATCGGGGTGAAGAGACAGTTTGGCTATACATTTTTAATGGCGTGCATGTTTTTTCAAGAAATAAACCCCCGTTCAGTTGCCAAGTGTACCCTTGCTGTTCTTTATGGTAAAAAGGACTCTTGAGAGCATAGAAATACCGTGTCCCCCAAAAAACCGACCACTGCTTCCGTGACATCCAAGGGTTCACCCCAAAATGTCGATCGAGGACAGCCTCGGGCCGGAATGGTTTCTCCAGGAATCCTGCAGAATATTAAATTACTGGCTACCGATGTGGATGGAGTCTTGACTGATGCCGGCATGTATTATGCGGAGTCAGGGGACGAATGGAAAAAATTCAATACGCGAGACGGCATGGGTTTGAAACTGTTGCAAGCGGAAGGCATTATTACGGCCATCATTACTATGGAACACACACAGATTGTGGCAAGACGCGGACGGAAATTGAAGATCCCCGAGGTTTTTCAGGGGATAACCAACAAGGCGGAAGTGCTGGCACTGTTGTCCGAAAAGTATGGGATTTCTTATGAAGAAATGGCCTATATAGGGGATGATGTGAACGATCTGTCCGCCCTCAGATTGGTTGGATTTTCAGCTACTCCAGCCGATGGCATCGAGGAAGTACAGGCCATTGTACACTATGTGTGTCAAAAAAAAGGTGGAGAGGGAGCCGTTCGGGAGATTTGTGATAAGATTTTGCGGGCAAAAAAAGCCTGGGGTGCGAATGTGCCTGCTCCTCGAAGTTCATGCAAATGATAATTGCATGCTTTTTTCGCCTTCGGGCGGGGCGCGGGATAAATAGGCCGGTTGAGTGAACTACGGGGGGCAAGGATGACAATGCAGGTCCATGGAGTAATTTTAGCTGGTGGGAGCGGAACGCGGTTTTGGCCGTTGAGTCGGGAGCATTTCCCCAAGCAACTGCTGCGGATTATCGGGGAAGGGACTTTGTTGCAGCAGACGTTTGAGCGGTTGCTGCATGGAATTCCCTCCCGGCGAATCCTGATTGTGACGAATATGGCGCAATGTGAGGCCATCAAGCTGCAATTGGGGCAATGGAAGGATGAGGTTGCCGGCAACCTTTTAATCGAACCTGAGGGGAGAAATACCGCGGCGGCCATCGGTTGGGCAGCCTTGAATGTCCTGCGCCGGGATCCTGAAGGTATCATGGTGGTGGTCCCTGCCGACCATGTGGTGAAGGCTCCAACCAAATTTATCCGTGCGATCCGGTTTGCGGCGGAACTTGCCCTGAAGGATTATCTGGTAACGTTCGGCATTGTTCCCAATCGGCCCGAAACCGGGTATGGCTATATACAGCCGCAGAAGCGGAAGGTATTGCTGGCCAAAGGGGCTTTGGCGGGATATCCGGTGGCCAAATTTATCGAGAAACCTCCGCCTGAGCATGCGAAACGGTATTTTCGTTCAGGCAATTATTTTTGGAATAGCGGTATTTTTGTTTGGAAGGCCTCTGCAATTTTGAATGAGTTAAAGCGGTATCAACCCGACTTGTCCCGATTGTTGATGAGCCTTGAAAAGCGGGTCGATTCCACGGATTATCAGGAATTTCTCCATAAAGTGTATGGCAAACTGCCGGCGATATCTATCGATCATGCGGTCATGGAGCATTCTCAGAAAGCCACCGTGGTTCCCGTTGAAATCGGATGGTCCGATGTGGGGAGTTGGAGTAGTTTGGAGGAGGTGGCCCCCCGGGACAAGGCCGGCAACGTTCGATCGGGCAACATTGTGGATCTTGGCAGCCGTAACTCCGTGTTATTCGCGGATCGTCGAGTGGTGGCCACCATTGGTTTGGACAACATGGTGGTCGTGGATACCCCCGATGCTACCCTGGTGTGTGCCAAAGAGCGCGCCCAGGATGTGAAGGCGATCGTCACGGCGTTGAAGGAACAGGGGGCTCAGGAGCACTTGGAGCACCGGACGGTGTTTCGACCATGGGGCACCTATACGGTACTCGAGGAAGGGGCCGGGTATAAGGTCAAGCGTATTGAAGTGGCTCCCGGCAAGCGCCTCTCCCTACAAATGCATCATCAGCGAAGCGAACATTGGGTGGTGATCAAAGGAACGGCCAGGGTGACAAGAGGCGAGGAGGTGTATGACTTACCGACGGGGTTCAGTACCGGTATTCCAAAGGAAACACCGCACCGGCTGGAAAATCCCGGAGATGTTCCCTTGGAAATCATTGAAATTCAAAACGGCCCATATTTAGGAGAAGACGACATTGTCCGTTTTCAAGACGATTTTGCCTGTTTCCGCAGGAATGTCTGAAGAAAAGGATCTTTGGTAGGGAGCTGGTATGCAAATTTTTCGGGAATATGACATTCGGGGTGTGGTGGAATCGGATTTCCCCCCAGACGTAATCACCCGAATCGGTCGTGCCTATGCGACCTTGGCCCGTGAACGGGGAAGTCGGACGGTTGCGGTGGGGCGTGATGGCCGGCTTTCATCCCCTGAGCTGAAAAAACACCTGATTAGAGGCCTGACCGAAACGGGGCTACATGTAATTGACCTCGGTCTTTGTGCCACTCCCTTGCTCTATTTCTCGCTTTTTCACCTGCCTGTCGATGGCGGAATTATGATAACCGGCAGTCACAATGCCGCCGAATATAATGGGTTTAAACTATGTATAGGGAAGGAAGCGCTCCACGGTTCCGACATTCAATACCTACGGCAGCTTTATGAGCGGGCTGAATTCCCTACCGGAGCGGGGGAGATCGAAGAGCGATCGATTATTCCCGAATATCGACAATTCCTTGAAAAGCATTTCTCCCATCTGTCATCCGGTCACCGGCTGCATGTGGTGATTGATTGTGGAAATGGTGCCGCCTCCCTGGTGGCCAAATCAGTGCTGGAACAGCTTGGATGTCAGGTGACGGGGCTGTACTGTGATTTGGATGGCACTTTTCCCAACCATCATCCGGATCCTACCATTTTGGAGAATTTGGAGGATTTAAGGAAGAAAGTTCATGAAGTCGGGGCCGATGTCGGTATCGGGTATGATGGGGATGCGGATCGAATCGGGGTTATTGATAATACGGGCCAAGTCCTCTGGGGAGATCGTCTGCTGCTGCTATTTGCGAGGGATGTGCTGCGGACTCATCCGGGAAGCACCTTTATTTCCGAAGTCAAAGCCTCGCAGGTTTTTTATGACGACATTCAAAGTCGTGGTGGGCGGGCGGTCATGTGGAAGACGGGCCATTCCGTGATAAAAGCCAAGATGAAAGAGGAACGAGCCCTACTCGCGGGTGAAATGTCCGGGCACATTTTTTTTGCAGACCGGTATTATGGCTACGATGATGCCATTTATGCCTCTTGCCGGCTGATTGAGATTCTGGTCAAACACGGAAAGCCCTTGTCGACTTTATTGGCGGATGTCCCGGAGTCGGTTGTCACTCCGGAGATCAGAGTGGAGTGTCCGGATGATCGCAAGTTTGGGGTGGTGGATCAAGTGCTTCGTCGATTACGGGAGGCTCAATCGGGTTCGTCTTCGGGGCATAAGAAATTGCCGATTCGGGAAATGATCACGCTTGATGGGGGCAGGATTCGTTTTGACGAGGGATGGGGTTTGATTCGGGCTTCAAATACCCAGCCTGCCATCGTTCTTCGTTTTGAAGCCCGCGACGCCGAACGTCTGCAAGAGATTCAACAGTTTGTGTATGGACATGTCGCCGCTATTTATCCGGTTGGTGTTTTACCGGTTTTCCCTGCGGGCTGACCTGCCTGTGTCTGACTTTGCCCTTCAAAGCTCCATAAGCCTAGCTCGATCGAAGCGGCCTCATGAGAGGATTCATGAGGAAATGGGGGAATGTGGAAAATCGGCAGGGTTCGGATTGCTCCTCTAAGTCAAAACGACTATAATCCGAAATCGACCTTTCAATATGCTCCTCAAAAAGATGGCTTCTCCTGTTATACCACTGTCCACGCACCTTCTCTCCCAACCCTCTTCTCCAGTCAAGTCCGCTTCTGAACTTGCGTATTGCATGGAAGGGATTGCTTTAGCAGGGAAGCGAATTGCACGGGACCTTCGAAAGGCCGGCCTCTGCCATTGGCTGGGATCCACGGGGCAAACGAATATTCAAGGCGAAGAAGTTCAACAGTTGGATCAACGGGCCAACGACATCTTCCTGGAAAGTTTTGAAAATCAGGAACAGGTCAGCGCAGTGGTATCGGAGGAATTGGAGCGTCCTTTTCTGGTGAAAAAGGCGGACGGCAAAGGTGGGTATGCTCTATTCATCGACCCACTTGATGGGTCGTCCAATGTTGATGTGAATGCTCCGTTAGGATCGATTTTCTCCTTTCACCGGCTTTCCCAGCCAGGACATCCGAAGGAGGAAGCAGACCTGCTAAAACCGGGAAAATTTCAGGTGGCTGCCGGGTATGTCCTCTATGGACCAAGTGTGGTCATGGTATACGCCAGCGGAAGCGGGGTCTTTCAATTTTGCCTTGATCCTGAAGTGGGGGAGTTTTTTTTGACCGCCTCTCAATTGAATATTCCAGCTCGGGGAAAGCTGTACAGTACCAACGAAGGAAATTGCCGGAAATGGGTGCCGGAAGCCAGGGGGTTTGTTGAGTATCTTCAGGAGTTCGACCCGAATTCGGGGAGGCCTTACTCCGGAAGATATTCAGGCTGTCTTGTCGCGGATGTTCATCGAATTTTATTGAAAGGCGGACTGTACCTTTACCCGGCAGAAGTACAAAAGCCTGAGGGTAAGCTGCGGCTGATGTATGAAGCCGCCCCTTTGACATTTGTGATTGAGCAAGCGGGGGGCGTTGGTAGTACCGGGGCCGAACGTGTGCGCGAGCTGGTTCCGGAGGCTCTCCACCAACGTGTGCCATTGTATATTGGCAGCCGAGACGATGTGGTATTAGCCGAGACGTATCACCGTTCGAATTCATAAACCTGTGGGGAAAGGAGACTCTCTGATGGGTTTACGCATCGGGCTTCTCGTCATCGGAATGGTCTGCGGGTTGGCTCTGGGATGGGAATTTCATGAGGGCCGCGTGTGGGGGCTTGGAATCAGCGCGGGGTTGGGTGGGATTATCGGATGGTTGATTCTGACAATCGACCAAAAGCTGCGAGCAGTCCCATTTTCCATAAATTTCTGGGGAGGGATCGGCCTTGTCTCGGGGGTAGTCGTTGCCGGGCTGGTCGTGATGATTTTGCATGCTGCGGGTGGGGATTCGGCTTCGCTGGTCTTCCTTCCGGCCAAAGTTCTGGCCTTATTGGGCATACCCTTCTGGGGGTTATCGGTGGGGATGCATTTTGGAAAACTGGGGATGGAAAGGGTCGCCGCTCCCACCGAATCACCCAAAGATCCTTATACGCCGAAGTTATTGGATACCAGTGTCATTATTGATGGACGTATAGCTGATTTATGCGAAACCGGGTTTATTGAAGGGAGCCTGGTCGTCCCGCAATTCATTCTGCAGGAACTTCAACAAATTTCCGATTCATCGGACGGCTTGAAGCGGGCGCGAGGGCGGCGTGGATTGGACATTTTGAATGTCATCCAGAAAATGACAAACCTCAAAGTGAACTTTGTTGAGGATGATTTCCCGCATGTGAAAGAGGTTGATACTAAGCTGATTGAATTGGCCAAGAAAATGGATGCAAAAATCCTGACCAACGATTTTAATTTAAATAAAGTGGCTGGTCTCCAGGGCGTAAAAATATTGAATATCAACGATTTGTGTAACGCGTTGAAACCTGTCGTCTTGCCGGGGGAAGCGATTCGGGTGTTTATCTTGAAAGAGGGAAAAGAATCCGGGCAGGGCGTGGCCTATCTTGACGACGGGACGATGGTGGTGGTGGATCATGCCAAGCGCTGGATCGGGAAAAATGTCGATGTGATCGTGACCAGTGTCCTGCAGACCAGCGCCGGCCGGATGATCTTCACCCGCCTGAAGGAAGAAACGGAACGTGAGGAGTTAAGCTTCGCACGTGTCTAATTCCGTTGTGGCGGTTGTTCCTGCCGCGGGTTATGGAGCCCGCATGGGAAGTCGGACTCCCAAGCAATATCTCACGCTGGGAGGCGTACCTCTCCTCGTTTATAGCCTGCAAGTTCTACAAAGCGTTTCCGAAATTGAGCAGATAATTCTTGTTGTGCCCGAAAGCGATCGGGAGTATTGCCGGCGTGAGATCGTCACTCCCTATCGGTTGGAAAAAGTCGCCCAAATTGTAACCGGTGGGAGGCGGCGTCAGGATTCCGTGCGGCATGGGATTCTGGCGGTGGCGGCCTCGCCCTCTATTATTTTGGTCCATGACGGTGCCCGCCCGTTTATTCAGGAACGCATGGTGGTGGAGGTTATCCGTTCAGCCGAACGGGTCGGTGCTGCCGTGGTGGCCATGCCCATTTATGATACGGTCAAACGGGTTGGAACGGATCACATTATTCAGGAAACGTTGAAGCGGGAGGAATTATGGCAGATTCAAACTCCGCAGGCCTTTCGTTTTGATTGGCTGTTGGAAGGGCATCGATTGGCTCAGGACCAGAATTGGGATGTCACCGATGATGCCGCATTGATTGAGCGATTGGGGTACCCCGTTTCCGTGGTCGAAGGAAGTTGTTTTAATATTAAAGTGACGAGACCGGAAGACTTGATATTGGGAGAAGCCATTTGCCAAGCGCTTCAAAGCCCTGCCACAGGCGAACAAGGATGACGGTGACTTGAGGAAAGGACTAAAATGAGAATTGGGCAAGGATATGATATTCATCCCCTCAAAGAGGGCCGGCGACTGATTCTCGGGGGGGTGCTCATTCCGCATTCACACGGTCTGGACGGCCATTCGGACGCAGATGCGTTGACCCATGCCGTGTGTGATGCGCTGTTGGGCGCCATGGGCGAAGGGGATTTGGGGACACGATTTCCCAGCTATGATCCTGCCAACAAAGACTTGTCCAGCCTGGTCATGCTGGCCAGCGTCGTGGAAACCTTGAAAACCAAACATTATCGGTTGGTCAATCTTGATACGGTGGTTTTGGCCCAGGCCCCCAAACTGGCTCCCTATATGAAATCCATGGCCGAAAGTTTGGCCAATGTTCTCCAGGTTGAGGTGGGACAGGTAAATGTGAAGGTGAAAAGCGGTGAGGGGGTTGGCATGATCGGGCGGGCCGAAGGGATCGCTGTTCTCGCCGTTTGTCTGATTGAATCTTCAGGGAAATCGTGACATCCTATCCCCTTCCCTCAGTACTGAAGATGCGAGAGGCATGCGGATGTTTAAGAGAATTAAAGACGATTTACATGCGGTTTTTGAGCGAGATCCGGCTGCTACCAGTCGGTTGGAGGTGTTTCTCACCTATTCGGGGTTTCATGCCCTGCTAGCCTACCGGTTGGCCCATCGTCTTTCCAACCTCAATATTCCACTTATCCCGCGCCTGATATCGCAATTGGCCAGATGGTTGACAGGCATAGAAATTCATCCCAAGGCGAAAATTGGCAGGGGGTTTTTTATCGACCATGGTATGGGGGTCGTTATCGGGGAAACGGCAATTATTGGTGATTTTGTTACGTTGTTTCAGGGAGTTACATTAGGGGGGACCGGAAAAGAACGTGGGAAACGGCATCCCACCCTCGGGAATCATGTCGTGGTGGGGGCCGGAGCAAAAGTCTTGGGA
The DNA here is from genome assembly GCA_039794325.1 of Candidatus Inrsubterrania sp. Taxonomy (GTDB): domain Bacteria; phylum Nitrospirota; class Nitrospiria; order Nitrospirales; family UBA8639; genus JACKFE01. The sequence goes on along the minus strand of JBDIVP010000099.1, from coordinate 3,293 downwards.
AACATTACCATTGGAGATTTTGTGAAAATCGGGGCGAATTCCGTGGTATTACGGTCGGTGCCCTCGAATTCCACGGTCATCGGCATTCCGGGTCGGATCATCAAGACGATCGGCGATCGAGTTCCCGAAGCGACGATGGACCATGCCAATATTCCGGATCCGATTGCCGAGCGGTTTGAGGCCATGCAACAGGAATTAATCCAGTTGAGAAAAAAAATCGAGGAGTCGGAAAAGTGAGTATATGTTGGACCGGGAACCTTGAAATGGCAGGGAGTTGTCAGAAATGCCCGGCTCCCTTACACTGTGTTCGAGTTCACTGAATCCAAAAAAATTAACGAGGAGGGAAAAGGTGAATGGGATGATGTCAATCACACCACGGGTCAAAGAGATTCTGAAGAATTATGACGGGTACCCTCCCGGTGTCGTGGCCAATCTGGCCCGCCTCTTGATGAGCGGGCGCTTAGCCGGAACGGGACGGTTGGTGATTCTTCCTGTCGACCAAGGGTTTGAGCATGGGCCGGCCAGAAGCTTTGCCGTCAATCCTCCGGGGTATGACCCGCATTATCATTTCCAATTGGGGATCGATGCGGGATGCAATGCGTATGCAGCTCCATTGGGGTTTCTTGAAGCCGGCGCGGCGGAGTTTGCCGGTCAAATTCCCCTGATCCTCAAGTTGAACAACAATGATTCGTTATTATCCGACAAGGATCCCGATCAGGCGGTGACGGGCAGCGTGAAAGATGCGTTGCGTCTTGGATGTTGCGCGGTGGGATATACCATCTATCCCGGATCGGCTCATAGCCAGGATATGTATCGGCATTTGCAGGAAATTGCCCTGGAAGCCAAATGGTACGGGTTGGCGGTAGTTGTCTGGTCCTATCCCAGGGGGAGTGGGTTGAGCAAGGAAGGGGAAACGGCTATTGATGTGGTGGCCTATGCCGCGCAGATTGCCGCTCAATTGGGAGCCCATATCATCAAGGTAAAGGTCCCCAGTAACTATATCGAGCAAGCTGCCGCCAAGAAGGTGTATGAAGCCGAAAAAATTCCCATCGGGACGACCGCCGAACGCATTCATCATGTCGTTCAGAGTGCGTTTAACGGACGCCGAATCGTAATTTTTTCGGGTGGAGCCAAGGGAGACGATGAAAAGATTTTTGATGAAGCACGAGCGATTCGGGATGGTGGGGGATTCGGATCCATTATCGGAAGGAATTCGTTCCAACGCCAAAAGCCGGAAGCACTGGAGTTTTTGGGGACGGTGATGAAGATTTACTCGGGGGAATTACCCTAAGACACCGGTGAACCCAAAAGGTGCCTGTTCTTCCGTAGGCCTCGTTTGTAGTCGGCCTTCAGGGATAGAGTCCTCGACATTGATGGGCTTGGGCCACTTCCTGGATGCCTGCCATGAGTGCGGCCATTCGCAGGGAGACCCGCCGCTCTTTTGCCAATGCCAGGATCCGCCGAAAGGCGGTAAGCATAATGTCCCGTAATCTGGCATGGATGTCCGATTCCTTCCAGGAAAAACGCTGGGCATCCTGAACCCATTCAAAGTAGGAGACGATGACCCCACCGGAATTGGCCAGGATGTCCGGGACTGTAAAGATCTGACGGTCCTGTAAAATGGCATCCGCCTGGAGGGTGGTTGGGCCATTCGCAGCTTCAATGAGATACAGGCATTGAAGGTGGGGAGCATTCTTTTCGGTAATCTGTTCGGCCACCGCTGCCGGGATCAGGACCTGACAAGGGAGGGTCAGCAAATCTTCATTAAAAATAGGATCTCCAAACTTGGTGAGAGAGGGGATCGGCGATTTGTCTTGCGCACATCGGGCGAAGATTTCCGGTATATCCAGGCCTTTCGGATTATAGAGCCCTCCTTGTTGATCACTGACCGCCAGAATGGTGGCCCCCTGTTGATGCAGCAGTCGTGCAGCGTGAGCTCCGACATTCCCGAATCCTTGAATGACAATGGTGGCATCAGTGATGGCTCGATCATGTTGCCGTAACACTTCAATGGTGATGTCCGCGACTCCTCGTCCGGTGGCTTCTTCGCGTCCGAGGCTCCCACCAATGGAAAGGGGCTTCCCTGTCACAATCCCCGGAACGGAATAGCCCACCTGTTGGCTATAGGTGTCCATAATCCAGGCCATGACCTGTGGGGTCGTGCCGATATCCGGGGCGGGAATATCTTTCTCGGGGCCGAGAAGAGGAGAAATTTCTGAGATGAAGCGTCTGGTCAACCGCTCCAATTCTCCCGGTGATAGGACCGCCGGGTTGACGGCCACTCCACCTTTGGCCCCCCCATAAGGCAACCCTGCCAGGGCGGTTTTCCAGGTCATCCCCATGGCCAAGGCCGCCACTTCACCCAGACTGACGTCAGGATGGTAACGAATCCCTCCTTTGGTCGGCCCCCTGGACATATCATGCTGGACCCGATAGCCCCGGTAAACCTTGATCTCACCGTTGTCCATTCTCACCGGCACGCTGACACACAGGGAGCGGTGGGGCGACTTGAGGCGTTCCCAGAGATGAGGGTCAAGATGTATCAGTTGGGCGGCCTCGTCGAATTGTGCAACGGCTAGACGATAGGTCGGATGATCGAATTCGGGTGTATAAGGGGCGGCCATAAGTGATGCTTGCCAGATTCCTGCCGAAAGCTCTCCGTTATTTCACTATACCAGATTCCCTGAGCCGGTTCCGACCGATGGTTTCAGTAAATGACACGGAGCAGATACAAACCGTAAGGGGGAGCGGTTTCGCCAGCCGCTCTTCGATCCTTGGCCTCAAGGATAGTCTGCAGATCCGATGGGGCACGCCTTTGACGACCCACTTCAATCAGGGTGCCGATGATCGTGCGGACCATTTGTTTGAGAAATCGGTCCGCCTCAATCCGAATGACCAACAGGTGGCCATTTTCATCAACTGAAAGCTGGGAAATCGTACACATGCGATTGGTGGTGCCGGAGCGAGGGCCTTCAAACGACGTGAAATCATGTGTGCCCATCAGCCAGGGAATGCCCGCCCTGATACGTGCAAGGTCAAGGGGGTAGTGCACATGCCAGACACGGTTTCGATCGAGTGCGGGACGATAGCGGTGCAAGCTGATCCTATATTCGTAAATTTTTTTCCTGGCGCTGTAACGGGCATGAAAATCGTCGGGAACCAACTCACTTTGTAGGATCACGATATCACGGGGAAGATATCGGTTCAGGGCCGGAGCCCATTTCTGGGGGGGGAGGGGGTGAGAGGTACGAAAGCTGGCGACTTGTTCACAGGCATGGACCCCTGCATCGGTT
>JBDIVP010000098.1:0-11799 GCA_039794325.1 Candidatus Inrsubterrania sp. | reverse complement strand
GGGAAAGTGCAGACTTCTGAAATAACCCGGCCTCAACCCGATGGAGCAACCGGCCTGCATTCCATTGTTCTGAATGTTCGGGACGGTTGAGACTGCGAGGCCCCTTTATCCTGGAAGGGAACGCTATTGGTGAGATTCCGGCTTTTGAGCGGTACTCCGGATGGATAACTCCTGCAATTGAGTGGTAGTGACGGCTGATGGCGCAGAGGTCATCAGGCATTGGGCTTTCTGGGTTTTGGGAAAAGGGATAACGTCACGGATGGATTCGGTTTGACCCAGCAGCATAACCAGGCGATCCAGTCCCAGAGCAATGCCCCCATGGGGTGGAGCGCCGGACTCCAACGCATCCAGGAGAAATCCAAACTTTTCACGGGCCTCATTCTTTGAAATATTGAGTAGTTCAAAGATCCGCTCCTGAATGGTCGGCGAGTGGATCCGGATGCTCCCTCCACCAATTTCAAATCCGTTCAACACCAAATCGTATGCCAGGGTCTTGGCCAGGAGGGGATTCGTGTCTAGAAGGGGAAGATCCTCCATCCTGGGGGAGGTAAAGGGGTGATGTAGCGCGACGTATCGTTTTTCCCCCTCATCATATTCAAACATGGGAAAATCAACGACCCAGAGAGGTTGCCATTGCTGGCGATCGATAAGTTGCAGTTCTTCACCCATCAGCAACCGGAGTCTTCCCAGCACCTGGTAGACAATCGTAGCTTGATCCGCTACGAAAAGCAGGAGATCCCCCGGTTTGGAGGACGGGAGAGCATCCCTGAGGGCCTGGCCGTTTAAAAATTTGGCAATGGAAGAATCCAGATTCCCTTCGGATGTGATTTTCACCCAGGCCAGTCCCTTGGCTCCGAATCCTTTGGCCGTCTCGATGAGGTTATCGATCCGGTTTCGAGTGAAGGCCGCTCCACCCGGAATGATCAGGGCTTTGACGGTGCCGCCCTGTTCGACCGTACTTCGAAAGACATTGAAATTGCAGGTTTTGGCAAATTCGTTCAGATTTTCCAATGGTAAATCAAATCGCAAGTCGGGTTTGTCGGTTCCATAACGTTCCATGGCTTCCTGAAAGGTCAAGCGAGGAAACGGATCCGGTAAGGAAATGTTCTTGGTGGTCAGGAAGATCATTCGAACCATGGATTCGGTTAGATTCATGATATCGTTTCGATCTATAAAGGACATTTCCAGGTCGATTTGCGTAAATTCCGGCTGGCGGTCAAGGCGCAGGTCTTCGTCCCGAAAGCAACGGGCGATTTGGTAGTACCGGTCGGTTCCGGCAATCATGAGGATCTGTTTGAACAATTGCGGAGATTGGGGAAGGGCAAAGAACTCTCCCGGATTGACCCTGCTGGGTACCAGGTAGTCCCGGGCTCCTTCAGGAGTGCTTTTGGTGAGGATTGGAGTTTCCACCTCGAGAAATTCCTGCCGGTAGAGATAGTCTCGTACCAAATGGGAGACCTGACTGCGCAGCCGCATCAACCCCTGCATACGGGGACGTCTCAGATCCAGATACCGGTATTTCAAACGGAGAAATTCCGTGGCGTTGACCTCGTCCTCAATGGTAAACGGCAGAGGTTTGGATTCATTGAGCACCGTCAGGGACGTGGCGCGGATTTCAATATCCCCGGTCGGAAGATTCGGATTGGCCGAACCTTCCGGCCTCAACGAGACGACCCCGTCGATTTCGATGACATATTCGTTTCGGAGTCGGTCGGCTTGCTTATGAAGTTGCGGATGATGCTCGGAGTCGAAGACAAGCTGGGTGACGCCGAACCGATCCCGAAGATCCAAAAAGAGAATGCCGCCATGGTCACGGCGACCTGCTACCCATCCCGCAAGGGTGACCGACTGGCCGATGTGAGATCGATTCAATTCTCCGCAAAGATGGGTTCGTTTCACCGACAGAATCCTTTCATAGATGTATCAGTTGGCCACTGGGATGTAGGGGGGGCAGTCTCTCATGATGCGTTGCCGGGCTTGTTCTCCTGATGATGAGTCGCTGACTATCGTGTAGCCGACGGAGGCCGGTTGTGTCGTGTCGGTGATGAGGGACGTGTTGTCCGGTGAGGTCTGGTGCCTGAGGCCGGTTTGGGGCGGTGCCCTCGACGGGTTTGAGAGCCGCGCAGTGGTTCGGTCAGTAGTTGACGAAGGGAATTGGCTTCTCTGTCGGTTAAAAACCGGCTGGCCCCAAGAGGCAATTTCCCAAGGTTCAAAGGACCGAATTGAATGCGTTTCAGCCGAATCACCGGATGTCCCAAGTATTCCAACATGCGTTTGATCTGATGTTTGCGTCCTTCATGAATCGTCAGCTCAACCCAGGAATTGGCTTCCGCTTTTCCGGCTTTGCGAATTTTTGCCGGTGCCGTTTGCCCGTCTTCCAGCGGAATCCCTTTCTTTAATTGGAGAATGTCGGATTCCTCCAGGACCCCTTTGATTTTCACCAGGTAGGTTTTTTGAACATGGCGGCTGGGATGGAGGCAGGCCTGGGCAATTTCTCCGTTGTTGGTCAACAGCAGCAAGCCTTCGCTGTCGAAATCCAATCGCCCCACGGGAAATAACCGTAAAGAAGGTTTGGGGATGAGGTGTTTGATGGTCGGACGTCCTTCAGGATCCTCCAGTGTGCAGACCACGCCGGCCGGTTTGTTCAGGATCATAAACATGTCGGGAGCCGGAGCCGGGAGATGGCGTCCACTCACCTTGATGTGATCATGCGACGGATCGACTTTGGTCCCCAGTTCGGTGACAATTTTCCCGTTGACGGTTACTTGACCGGACCGGATTAATTCTTCGGCTTTTCGTCTTGATGAAATGCCGGCCCGGGCTATGACCTTTTGAAGGCGAATGTCTTCTTCTGCCTTAACCATAATTATTCCCATTCAATGGTTGCCGGGGGTTTTGAACTGATATCATACACTACCCGATTGATGCCGTGCACTTCATTAATGATCCGATTGGATATGTGCCCCAGGACGTCAGGTGGAATGATGGCCCAGTCGGCGGTCATTCCGTCCGTGCTGGTGACGGCTCGGATGGCGATGACGGATTCATAGGTGCGTTGATCACCCATGACGCCTACCGTCTGAATGGGCAGGAGAACCGCAAAAAACTGCCAGATCGACCGGTTCAGTCCTGCACGTTCGATTTCTGCCCTGACAATTGCATCAGCTTCACGAAGGATGGTCAGGCGCTCAGGGGTCACCCTTCCCATGATGCGAATGGCCAGGCCGGGCCCCGGGAACGGCTGTCGCCAGACAATATCCTCGGAGAGTCCGAGTTCCAATCCCAAAGTCCGTACTTCATCCTTGAACAGCTCTCGAAACGGTTCGATTAACTTGAATTTCATGCGTTTGGGAAGGCCCCCGACGTTATGGTGGGTTTTAATGGTAGCCGACGGACCTTTGACGCTCAGGCTTTCGATCACATCCGGATACAGAGTTCCCTGGACGAGGTATTTCACCGTACCCATGGTACGCGCTTCCTGCTCGAACGCTTTAATGAATTGGCGACCGATGATCTTCCGTTTTCGCTCCGGTTCTGTGACAGGACCCAGGGCTGCCAGAAATTCCCGGCTATGGTCCATGATTTTGATACGCATATGGTAGGTGGTGTCAAAGACCTCCTGTAATTGGGTGACCTCATCCTTGCGCATCAGGCCATTATCAATGAAAAGACAGGTGAGTTGATCGCCGATGGCCCGGTGCGTCAGGACTGCCGCGACGGTGGAATCCACGCCCCCACTGAGCGCGCAAATGACCTGATCGCTACCGACTGTCTGTCGTATACCGGCAACCTGATCCTCGATAAAGGAACCCATGGTCCATGTGGGTTGGCACTGGCAAATGTGCCTGGCGAAATTTTGAAGAATCGTATTGCCGTGCAGAGTATGGACCACTTCAGGGTGAAACTGAATACCAAACAGGGGGGCAGGCCTTTGTTGGGATTTCATGGCAGCCACGGGAGCATGCCGGGTATGTCCGATTTTTTGAAATCCTAGGGGCATTTTTTCAACGGAATCGCCATGTGACATCCAGACCGGGAATGGGGATGTACCGCTCAAGCCGGCAAACAAGTCGGATGTGTCATCAATCATGAATTCAGCCCGACCGAATTCCCGATTGGCGGTCGGGGTGACCGCACCGCCAAAGTGATGGGCGAGCAATTGCATGCCATAACAAATTCCGAGGATGGGAATTTGAAGGTCGAAGATCCCAGGGTCGAGTGTGGGGGCGTGGGAATGAGTGACTGAGGCCGGCCCTCCGGAAAGGATAAGCCCTTTAGGATGGTATTCCGCAATGGTGACGGCTGAGGTGTTCGCGGGCAGAATGACCGAGAAAATGTGAAACTCCCTGATCCGCCGGGCGATAAGCTGAGTATATTGGGATCCAAAATCCAGAATGACAATGGTGTCGTGAGATTGTGACATTATGGGCCAATGGGGTTATCGGTTCATTGAATGTGATCTGCTGATGCCTATTTGTTTTCCGTGAGGGACGACCGCCGGTTACATCGCTCACTGCATGGCTGGGGCTCAGACCATGCGCTGTATTTGTGTCGCTTCAGGGAGACTCTGTCTTTAAGAACGTTCCGATGGGGATCCCCAAAGTCGACTTACGTTTCGTCCTCTGGAGTCGTCGGCATTTGTGTCAATGGGCGGCCATGGAAGGTTACATCACGTCCAGCCTTTAGTCGGTCCGGTAATTGGGGGCCTCCTTGGTGATGATCACATCGTGCACATGGGCTTCGCGGAGGCCGGCTGAGGTGAGACGGATAAACCGGGCATCCTTTTGTAATTCAGGAATTGTCTTGCAACCGCAGTACCCCATTCCTGCCTTGAGTCCGCCGACCAATTGGTAGACCAGAACCGATAAGCTTCCCTTATAGGGGACTCTGGCTTCAATGCCTTCCGGGACCAGTTTGGAGGCTTCCCGGCCTTCCTGAAAGTAGCGATCCTTGCCTCCGCGTTCCATGGCTCCAAGCGAACCCATCCCCCGATATTCCTTATAGGCTCGCCCCTGATACAACACCATCTCTCCCGGAGATTCTTCGGTTCCGGCAAAAAGAGACCCGATCATAATAGACGAGGCCCCGGCGGCCAGAGCTTTGGTGACGTCCCCTGAATATTTGATCCCTCCATCGGCAATGATGGGGATGCGATGTTCCTTGGCGACCGTTGCGCAATCGGCAACCGCCGTTAATTGTGGAACGCCGGCCCCCGAAACGATTCGGGTGGTGCAGATGGACCCGGGGCCCACGCCAACCTTGACGGCGTCCGCTCCGGCTTTGATCAGGTCGCTTGTGGCCTCCGGTGTCGCCACATTTCCGGCAATCACCTCAAGGTCAGGATGTTGGCGTTTTATATCCTTGACCCGCTGAATGACGCCTTGAGAATGGCCGTGGGCCGTATCGACGACGAGCACATCGATGCCGGCTTTGGTCAAGCGGTCCAAACGTTCTTCAACGTCTCCGCCCACTCCCACTGCCGCTCCAACCCGAAGGCGTCCATGCGAATCCTTGCAGGCATGAGGGTACTTGATCTTTTTTTGGATATCTTTAATCGTGATGAGTCCCTGCAGTTCAAACTGTTCATTGACGACCGGAAGTTTTTCTATGCGATGTTCGTGAAGAATGGCTTGGGCTTTTTCAAGGCTGGTCCCGACAGGAGCCGTGACCAAATTGTTTTTGGTCATAACCTGAGAAACCTTTAAATCCATTCGATTTTCGAAACGGAGATCACGGTTGGTCAGAATACCCACTAATTTCCCCTGTTTGGTGACAGGAATCCCCGAAATGCGGTAGGTGCTCATCAGATGATGAGCGTCACGAATGGTATGGTCCGGGGAAATCGTAATAGGGGCAATGATCATTCCGCTTTCCGACTTTTTGACTTTGTCCACTTCAGCGGCTTGCGATTCAGGAGGAAGGGCGCGATGGATGATTCCGATACCGCCCTCACGGGCCAGCGCTATGGCAAGGCGGCCTTCCGTCACAGTGTCCATGGCCGCACTGACCAGGGGAACGTTGATCCGGATATTTCGTGTCAAAGAGGTAGACGTATCCACATCCGACGGAAGGATATTAGAATGACGTGGCAATAACACGACATCATCGAACGTCAACCCGACCCGTAAATGATCTTCCCACATGAGGTTTTTTGACCTTTAGCCCTGATGGCTCAAAACAATGGATGAAAAATCTGGATCCGAGAAGTTTTTTGAGAATCTTTAATTCATCATAAATTTACTGTCGGGCACAGTCAATCTACGGGCTCTCTCGCCGAAAAACAGGAGTCTTCAATGTCAGTCCCTGAGCAATGCCGTGAAGGGAAGGAAGCCGCCGAGAGCCTTGGAACGTGCGCCCTCGGCAGGTTTCCGATGTTCGAGTGTTCGTGAAACCGTCACATTCAATGAAACGGTTCTATGTCATTCTCTCGCTTGACTTACTCGGCTGATTCCGGTAGGGCCGCCAAACTTTCTTCCTCACGGAAGTGGTCTTCAGCTTCCTCGGCAGGCATGAATTCTTGAACACGCATGTTTCCACTGTCCACCACGTACACGTGCCCTCGACTATCCACACTTAATCCGTAAGGGAAATTGAATTGCCCGGTTCCGGTCCCAAAGCCACCCCATTGGGTGATGAAGTTTCCATCCCGATCAAACTTTTGAATGCGTTGATTGCCGGTGTCAGAAATCAAGACATCCCCTGATTCTTCTATGGCAATGCCCCAGGGTGAACGAAACTGACCCGGTTCCTGAGCTTGGGCGCTGCTGGCATGACCAGGGCCCAGGCCGCCGCCCCATTTCGTCAGCAATTGTGGTAAGACGTTGGAACTCGTATCAAATTTTTGAACGCGATGATTGCCCATATCCACAATGTAAACCGTGCCATCCGTTTGATCTACCGCAATGCCCCGGGCAAAGTAGAATTGGCCGTCGCCGTTTCCGAAGCTTCCCCATTGCATGATGAATTCGCCGGTTTCATCGAATTTTTGAACCCGAAAGTTAGCGCTATCCACGATGTAGAGGTATCCCCTCACCCGATCAACCGCCACTCCCCATGGCGCATTAAATTGTCCTTCTCCATTTCCACGCGAACCGAATTTCATAATGTAATGCCCTAGTTTGCCGTCAAATTTCTGAATGCGGTGATTATTCGTGTCGGCCACATAGACGTTTCCCTGGGCATCGCAGGCAATTCCCGTGGGATTATTGAAATTTCCGTTGGCGGCTCCGAAATTCCCCCATAAGAGGATGAAATTTCCGTTTCGATCAAATTTTTGGATACGGTTGTTGCCGTTGTCGACCACAAATAACGAGCCTTGCCGATCCATAGCCATGCCATACATGGGACTGATAAATTCGCCACCGTGCAACAGCGAAGCACCACGGCCCGGCTTGCCCCACTTGGAGATGCAAATGTATCCGGATGTATTCAGGAGAATGCTGGCGCTGGCCGGAACGGACACATTGTGGTTGGCGTCTTTAAACCATACATAGACGGTTTTGGTCCCATCGACCGGCGAGACGGTGAATGGAATTGTGGCCCCAAAACGGTGTTCGGGTTCCACCTCAACCCATCCCGGCATGGTTCCGCTGGGAGTCATGGGATTTTCAGAAATAAAATAAGCTGCAACCCCGCTGTCCACGTCCTTGGCTGAAATGGTAGCCACAAGATCCGGACTATTGGTCATATAGGCTCCATGGTTGAGGACAATGTCGGGATTTTGAGGGGCGGCGATATCAATCAACACCGGGATGGCGGTTTGTTCTTCGGATAGTGGGCTTTCTGACCCGTCCTCGGAGACCGATGCAAGAGCATAAAAATATGCCGTGTTGTTGGTCAGCCCGGAATGGGAATAGGGGGAGGTGACTCCTTCAATCTTGGTGGCTGTTTCCATGGTCAGGCCAGGATTGGTGCTGAAGTAAAGGTTGTAACTCGTGGCTCCGGGGACTTCCAGCCAGCTTAAGATGTTTTCGGTGTCCCCGGGTTTAACGGCAAGATTGAGCGGGACTTGAAGATCGGTGGCAATGCGTTTTTCTTGTGTTCCCCGTTTTAGTTCATCCTGGGTCGGGGCAAATTTTGTTAAGCGATGGTTGCCGCTATCCACGACAAAAACGTTTCCTTCCTTATCGACGGCAATACCGGAAGGGAAATTTAATTGTCCGTCCGTTAATCCTCGATTTCCCCATGAAGTCAGGTAGGTCCCGTTGGCATCGAATTTTTGTACCCGATGGTTGCCGCTATCCACGACATAGACATAGCCGAGTGCATCGCAGGCCACTCCCCAGGGAGATTTAAATTGCCCGGGGGCAGTTCCTTCCTTGCCCCATTTCAAAAGAAAGTTCCCTCGGGGATCAAATTTCTGAATTCGGTGGTTGCCTTCGTCGGCGACGTAGATGTTCCCGACAAAATCAACGGCAATTCCTCTTGGATAGAAGAATGCTCCGTCATATCCCCCATCACGTCCCCATTTGAGTGTAGGGGTTCCATCGGGCAGGAATTTCTGGATGCGGGCGTTACTGGTGTCGGATACATAAAGATTCCCTTGAGAATCGGTCGTCAACCCCCATGGAACGTCGAACTTCCCGGCATCCGCTCCCCTCCAGGCAAACCCGAATTTTCCCCAGGCATTTATAATGTTTCCCTCAGGGTCGAATTTTTGAATGCGATTATTTCCACTATCGGCCACATATACATCGCCTTCCGGGGAGGTAGTGATTCCCCGAGGATAGTAAAACTTACCTTCCACCGAATCAGGTTCATCTCCCCAACGGGCGATAAATTTTCCCTCTTTATCGAATTTCTGTATGGAGTGATTGTCCGTATCACCCACGTAAATATTTCCGTCCTTATCAATGGCGATACCTGTGGGGGATTTAAATTCTCCGTCATCAACCCCTTCACAACCGAATTGCATGACGGGAAGATATGGAGAGGGAATAGACATAATTTCTTCTGAAAGCGGGCTCTCTCCCTCTTCGGTGACCACGGTGACGGCGTAGTGATAGCACATGCTATTGGTTAGGTCGTTATGTTCATAAGGGGACGCGGCACCCTCAATGCAATTGGATTTCTCTTTTGTGAGGCCTACTTTGGGGATAAAATCTTCAGGGGCGGCAATCGGCCGGCTTAAGTCGCAAGGTTTAATTTGAACGCCCTTGGTAGTGGAAAAATATAAATTGTAATAGAGGGCCTGGGGGACAGGGTCCCAGGTGAGAGTGATACGCCCGTTGTCAGGATTGGCCTTCAGGTTGGTTGGGGCAGGGGGTAATTGTTCATCAGTGGCCTGGCCGGCTCCCCAATCTTCCTCCTGACCTTCGACAAATAATTTTTTCAAGAAAATTGGCTCTGCCTCGAAGAAAGTCCCGTTCAAAATGTTGTTAGTCATGTCTTCCCCTAATTGGTTGGATTCGCGGAAGGAAATGCCAAAATATTCAGTAATTACAAAGACTTGCGATGAAGTCTATCAGGGGAAATTCACGGAAGTCAAGAAAGCCCCCATTTAAGGAAAACCATACAAGACCTGCTTGCTGACCTGTATGAAATCATTCAAGTCGGTAAGGCAGGTATACCGGCCTAATTCATAAAAACACATACGCTCATTTCACCTCATCGGGCGGTAACATTCCCAACGAGGTGAGAACGTGGTAATAATGGTATGTGTTACGATTTGATTTATGAAGGCTGCCCTATGCCTAATTTGACCACATTTGCAGCCTGAGGGCCTTTAGCCCCTTCGACCAGGTCAAATTCGACCGTTTCCCCTTCTTTTAGGGATTTAAATCCGTCTTCCTGCAGAGCAGAATAATGCACGAAAACATCCTGGCCCCCATCCACCTGAATAAAACCGAACCCTTTTCGATCATTAAACCATTTGACGGTTCCTTTACTCTTCACGATTGTTCCTCCCTCAAGTCAGGTGATTGTAATTGTATAGCCGAAACAGGCGATAATTGGTGTCTTGTCCAAGAAAAAAGCCGAAAAAGGATAACTTCCCTTTTTCGGCTTCCCACTGATGGCTCGATTCACTTATTATACCTTTAAAAAAACGATAAGGGTTTAGCACAGTTGAAAAAAACTGTCAATGAATTTTGCGAAAATTTTCCTCTTCGATCCGGTACTTTCGCCGATTGGTGTTTGAGGACAGACCTAGGTCCCGCATGCCTCAACGACAATCCTCATTATCTTTAACGACGTTCCATCCGCTGCCTTGATTAGACTGCTCGATCGGTACATTTTCACAGAATTGCTCTCTCCCTTTTTGACCAGCCTGGCAGGCTTGTGCTTTATCATTTTCACCAAAGAAATGCTGCGATTGGTGGATTTAATGGTTTCCAGGGGGATCAGTGCCTATTCTATTGGAAAAATTGTTCTGATTTTGTTGCCTTCTTTTCTGGTTCTTACGCTTCCCATTGCCTGCCTGATTGCGACCATATCGGGATTTAATCGCCTTTCCTTCGACCAGGAATTAACGGCCATTCGTGCGGCGGGTGTGGGATTCTGGAGGATTCTGTTCCCAGTTTCAGCCTTTTGCGGGTGTGTGTTTGTCTTTACCCTGTTTTTATCGCAGTGGGGGCAACCCTGGTCTAATGTGTCCCTGAAAGATCTGGCGATGGCGGTGGTTGAGGATGAATTAACGCTGGCCCTGGATTCTGGGGTCTTCAACGAACCTTTTCCGGGAATGATGGTCTATGTTCCCGATCCGGTCCAATCCCACGGTCAATCTGGAATTTTCATTTCAGATAAACGAAATCCGGAGAAGGTCATGCTGGTTGTAGCCAAAAGTTACAGAATGTTACGTCAAAACGATCAACATCAATTGGGAATCCGATTGTTCGAAGGAGCCATTCATCAGGTTCCGGAGGATCCAACAAGTTTCCACCGGGTAGCTTTCCAATCGTATGATTTCTGGTTGCCGCCGGCTGATCGATCCTTACAAGCAAAAACAAAGCGGAAATCATATGAGGAATTGGTCCAGCAGTTGGATGAATCGGAGTGGAAGAATTCAGATCATCTGCGGCGCCTGATGGAATACTATAAGGACACGGCCTTTCCTGTCGCGACTTTTTTATTGGGGTTTTTAGGGGTGCCGGTGGGAATCGTCTCAAAACGGTCGGGAAAAGCGGGCGGGTTTGCCATCGGAGTTCTCCTGATTATCGGCTTTTATGTCTTGAACGTTCTCGGGGAATTTTTAGTGACATCCCTGATCCTGTCGCCGTTTTCCGGGGCTTGGTTGCCCAATGTGATATTGGCCATCATGACCGCGTATTTATTGATTCAAGCCCGCAGGGGATAATTGTTTTTGCGGTTGGAGTCTGCGAAATGGGAACCCTGAGTCGTTATATCCTTGGCAAGTTTGCACGAGTTTTTTTGTTGTGCTTGGTGACGGTGACCACCATTTATTTGGTGGTGGATTTTTTTGAAAAATTACGGAAGTTTTTACGGTATGACGTCGAGCTGACGTTGATTTTCAGTTTTTTTGGATATCGGATTCCGGAAATTGTGTATTTACTGTCCCCGTTGGCGGCATTGATGGCTTCCATCTTGACAGTGGGAGGCTTAAACCGGACCAAAGAAATTACGGCGATGCGAAGCTGCGGGATGAGTTTTTTTCAAATCGGGTTGCCGTTTTTGGCTTTTGGTGGGTTCGTCAGTCTGGTGGGGTTTTTCCTGACTGCCGAAATCATTCCGGCCTCCAATCGGCAGGCCGATTATGTACAGACGGTTTTGATTCAAAACAAACCGGAGCGTTTATCGCTTGATGCCAACCGGCTTTGGTTGCGCCTGGGGACGGATGCCTTA
>JBDIVP010000097.1:0-11888 GCA_039794325.1 Candidatus Inrsubterrania sp. | reverse complement strand
TGTTCCCTAATCGGGGTCATGCGGTGGTTGCCGGGTAACGGTGTTTGCAAGGGAGGTTCAATAATGGTTCGATCCTGTCCATCCAAAATCGTCGCGGTCGTTGTGCCGTTGTCTCTTCAGTTTAACCCGAGCGCGGATGAAAAGGTGTCGTTACGGCATCTCACTCATTTCCTTGGACATTATGATAAGTATTTGCTGGCACCGGAAGGTCTTCGTGTGGATTATCCGGGATGTAAGGTGAAGCATTTCAGTAAACGGTTCTTTGGGAGTACCGAGGCGCACAAAAGGATGATTTTGTCCTCTGAATTTTATGGCGCGTTTTCCGATTATAAATATATTCTGATGTACCACCTCGACGCGCTGGTGTTTTCTGACCAATTACTGAAATGGTGTGAAACCGATTATGACTTGATTGCTCCGCCCTGGATTCCCCATAAAGATGCCCCATACGGGGATAATCCGATGTGGGCGGGAAAAGTCGGGAATGGAGGGTTTGCACTTTGCAAAGTGGACAGTTTCTTGAGGGTGCTGTCTTCATCGCGATATGCGATCGATCCGGAGTTGTATGAACAGGAAGCCTCTACGCTGCCTCTAGGGCCGAAACGCTGGGCTTTGCAAGGGAAGGCGTGGGTCAAGCGCTTGAAACACTTTAATAATGTACGCCGGGAGGTGGAAGATTATTGTGAGCCAAGCGACTATTTTTGGGCGAATCGGGCTCAGCACTATTATCCGGAATTTAAAATTGCACCGGTTGATCTGGCACTCCGCTTCGGATTCGAATGTGTCCCGCGGCACTGTTTCGAATTGACCAACCATACCCTTCCCTTTGGCTGTCACGCCTGGCAGCGGTATGATCGGGAATTCTGGGAGCCGTTTCTGCTCAAAGAGGAGTGAAAGGCCTAGTCCGGATCAGTGTGGCGCAATAAAAAGGGGGCTGGAGGACTCGCGGAGAGTAGAAAGCTAATGCAATGGAAATGCACAAAATAAAAATGGGACATGGCATCGGCAGGTTTCCGGCATGAAGACCCCGGTGGTATTGATCATTTTCAATCGGCCGGATCACACCGAAACCGTGTTATCTCACATTGCCGGTGTTAAGCCGCCGACGCTATTGGTGATTGCCGACGGGCCCAGACCGAATCACCCACAAGATATCCAAAATTGCAAGGCTGCGCGGGCGGTCATTGATCGGGTCGATTGGAAATGCGAGGTTGTGAAAAATTATTCGGATGTCAACTTAGGAAGTGGCGTCCGCCCGGCGACAGGGATCAGTTGGGCCTTTGATCAAGTGGAAACGGCGATCATTCTGGAAGACGATATTGTTCCGCACCCGACATTTTTCCGGTACTGTGAAGAACTGCTTGAGCGGTTCCATGATGATAAGCGCATCATGGTGATCAGCGGCATGAAATCCCAATTTGGAGAGCAGGGGACCTTGTACCATGCCTATAGTTACGGCTTTCGCCGGGCGTTATCCTGCTGGGGATGGGCGACCTGGCGCCGGGCCTGGCGGCATTATGATTATCGCATACCGCTTTGGCCCAAGCTGCGTGAATCGAATTGGTTGCTGGATATTACACGAAATCCCACGGCGGTCGAATATTACAAACGAAAATTCGATCAGGCCTTTCACGAAAACGACAAGATAACCTTTTGGGACTATCAATGGCTGTTCACCTGTTGGACACAAAATGGGCATGCGATTATTCCCAATGTGAATCTGACGAGAAATATTGGAGTGGGGGACCAGTCCACTCATACCAAATCCTTGCCCGCGTCGGCCACGGCTGCACTGGAAGAAATGGGTTTTCCATTGAAGCATCCGCCCTTTGTGGTGCGGGATTTTGATGCGGACCTCCATCGTTATCAGATACGCCATTTCCAAAACAAATGGCGCCGGCCGATAAGGAGTTACCCCAAGGCGATATGGCGGCGTTTAAAGAGGGTTCTGGGTTGAAGGGCATTGTGAGGGTCGAACAAGTGTCGAATGCGGTGTGCCGGAATCAAAGGGGAAGAGGCTTCCCATCCTATGCTCCTTCAAGGGAAAAATCTCCTGTCCAAAGGGCAGAGGACGTAAAGAAGAAGAGCTCACCACGGATGTGATGGGGCAAAAAACGGACAGCCAAGCGGGATGATGGAAAAGCGATGACGAATGACGCGAAAGCGGTGGTGTGTTGTATTGATGGGAACTATAGCCGGCATTGCGCCGCCATGCTGGTTTCGTTGTTTGAGAGGAATCCGGGAGAGCGCTTCAGGGTTTTCTTTGTATGTGAGAACGTCGGGAAGATCGATCAAGAGAAGCTGAATGTGACGGTTACGCAGTATGGCCATACGTGCCGGTTTTTGGAAATCGACGGGACCATTTTTGAGGGGGTTCCCTTAGGGGCGCACATACCGGTTGCCTCCTACTTCAAAATCATCATGGCTAAGGTTATTCCGCCGGATGTCGAAAAGGTATTATATCTGGATGCCGACCTTATTGTGAGAAAAAATATCAAGGCGCTCTGGGAAGTCGATGTCAACGACTATCTTGTAGCGGCGGTTGAAAATCTTTCTCTGACGGCCAATGCCTTGGTGAAATCCAAATTGGGGCTCCCGGAACACGCCAAGTATTTTAATGCGGGAGTGTTGCTTGTGAATGCCGGGAAGTGGAGGGAGGAAGGGGTTTTTGAGCAATCGTTGCAATATATCCGCGAAAACCTGGAAAAGATCACGTGGCACGACCAGGACGTATTGAACGTGGTGGCGGCGGGAAGGTGGTATGCCGTCGATCCAACCTGGAATGTGCAACATAATGTCTTCGGAAAGCAGGGCCGGGAAAAACTGTGCATTCCGAAACAAGAATATGACCAATTGGAGCGTGATCCCTCCATCGTCCATTTTTCCGGGAGTGGGTCCCACAAACCCTGGCATTATGATTGCCAGCATCCGTTCAAAGATGAATATTGGGCCTATGTTAAAAAAACGGCATGGAGACAGAGTGGGCCGATTGGACGTCCCGGCCCCGTGGGGTTGGTTAAGGCGAAGGTGAAGAGTATATTGAGAAAAGGGATGAAGTTCTTGGGCCACCAATCTGAAGGGCAGGCCAAGTGAAGGGAGTGGGACTTTGATAGCTCAAGGGGCTTACAGTTCGAGGAAGGGCCGGCCGGAATCACTGGATAAAAACGAAACCGTTGTTGGGGTGTGCAGGAAGAGGATGTGAGGTTTGTAACGTCTATTTTGGTGAAATATGGAAAAACACAGTACGATGAAAAAGGCACTGATTACGGGAATAACCGGGCAGGATGGTTCCTATCTGGCGGAATTGCTTTTGGGGAAAGGCTATGAAGTGCATGGTATCATTCGGCGGGCTTCCACCTTCAATACCGGCCGGATTGATCATCTCTATCAAGACCCTCACGTGAACGATGTCAAATTATTTCTCCATTACGGAGATATTGCGGATTCGACCAATCTGATCAAACTGCTCTATCGGATTCAACCGGATGAAATTTATCATTTGGCCGCACAAAGCCATGTCCGGGTAAGTTTTGACATCCCTGAATATACCGGAGATGTAACCGGATTAGGGACGATTCGCCTCCTGGAAGCCATTCGAGAAACCGGCCTTCATAGCAAGTTTTACCAGGCCAGCAGTTCCGAAATGTTTGGAAAGGTTCAGGAGGTGCCGCAACGGGAGGCTACGCCGTTTTATCCCCGGAGTCCGTATGCGGCGGCCAAGGTGTATGCTTACTGGATGGTCGTGAATTACCGGGAGAGTTATAATCTGTTTGGATGTAATGGCATTCTGTTTAACCACGAATCAGAACGCCGGGGCGAAACCTTTGTGACAAGGAAAATTACCCGTGCGGCCGCTCAAATAAAAGCGGGGTTGCAGGATAAGATTTTCCTGGGGAACCTTGAAGCCAAACGAGATTGGGGCTACGCCAAAGAGTACGTGGAAGCCATGTGGTTAATGCTTCAGCAGGATACTCCCGACGATTACGTGATTGCCACCGGGGAGACGCATACGGTGGGGGAGTTTCTGGAGGAAGCCTTTTCGTATGCCGGTCTGGATTGGCGCAAACATTTGGAGATTGATCCAAAATATTATCGCCCCACGGAGGTTGATCTCCTCATCGGAGATGCCACTAAGGCCCAACAACAATTAGGATGGGCGCCGAAGACCACCTTTAAAGATTTGGTTCGGCTTATGGTCGATGCGGATATGGCGGAAATGGGTCTGAACCCTGTGAAGTGAGGGACACACGAAATGGAATGGGAGCACAAACGAGTCATTGTCACCGGAGGCGCGGGTTTTTTAGGCACGGTGGTGGTGGAAAAACTCAAAAGTCGCGGGTGTAAGCATCTTACCGTGCCTCGATCACAAGAGACGGACTTGCGTGATCGCGATGCCATTACCCGATTGTATAAAGATGTCCGCCCCCATATGGTCATTCACCTGGCGGCGGTTGTGGGGGGAATCGGTGCCAACCGGGCCAATCCCGGCCGTTTTTTTTATGATAATGCGATGATGGCATCCAGCTTATGGAATATGCCCGGCAATTCGAGGTTGAAAAATTTGTGGCGGTGGGTACCATTTGTGCCTATCCCAAATTTGCCAAAGTGCCATTCAAGGAAGATGAGTTATGGGATGGGTACCCCGAAGAGACCAATGCCCCCTATGGGCTGGCCAAAAAGATGATGTTGGTGCAGGCGCAAGCCTATCGTGCTCAATACGGATTTAATGCCATTTATCTCCTGCCGGTCAATTTGTACGGGCCGAATGATAATTTTGATCTGGAAACGTCCCATGTGATTCCTGCCCTCATCCGAAAATGCCTTGAAGCCAAACAGCGGGGAGAGAAAGCCATTCACCTGTGGGGTGATGGATCTCCGACACGGGAATTTCTCTATGTGGATGATGCGGCAGAGGGGATCGTGTTGGCGGCCGAACGCTATGATGGGGAATGGCCCGTGAATTTAGGGACGGGAGAGGAAATTGCCATTCGGGATTTGGCCCGATTGATCGCCGAGGAAGCGGGTTTCCGTGGGGAAATCATATGGGATACGACCAAGCCGAATGGCCAACCCCGACGGTGCCTGGACGTCACAAGAGCACAGGCATTGTTGGGATTTAAAGCCCCCCATTCGTTGAAAGAGGGAATTCGAAAAACGGTGGGGTGGTGTGTTGAGCATTTACATGATCTTCGAGAGGTCTCCTTCCAATGATTGGCCTGCCGGAATAATCCGCCAACCATGCGTTGTCCAACCTTACAAGAACTACCACTCCCTCCGAAAGGAAAAACGGGTTGGCCTTGGACGGAAGAAAGCCGGCCGTTGCCGGATGCGATGCCGGATGGTCATGCCTGGCCTCGAGTAACGGTGGTCACGCCTTCCTTCAATCAGGGCCAATTTCTTGAAGAGACGATTCGCTCGGTTTTACTTCAAGGGTATCCGAATATTGAATATTGTATTCTTGATGGGGGAAGCACGGATCATTCCGTTGACATCATCAAAAAGTATGAACCCTGGCTCAGCTATTGGGTGAGTGAGCGGGATAAGGGGCAAAGTGATGCCATTTCCCGAGGATTACAGCGGGGGAGTGGGCAGATGGCCACTTGGATCAATAGCGACGATGTGCTGTGCAAAGAGGCGCTGGTCACACAGGCATCCCGGATTGGCTTTGATGATAATGTGGTGTATGCGGGCATGTGCATTTACATTGACGCAGAAAGTCGGCCCGTCCGAACCCATCAAGGCCGGATTCATTCCTTGGAAGACCTTCTAAGAATAAACGCCTTCTGGCGGAGGCGTGGAAATTTGGTTCAGCCGGAAACGTTGTTTCCCCTCAAGTTGGCGCTTGAGGTTGGTGGCGTCAATACCGATTTGTATTACACCATGGATTATGAATTTTGGGGGAAATTGCTCCTTGCGGGAGCCAGAATTCAATACACGGATATTCCATTTGGAATGTTGAGGGAGCACGGTCAACAAAAGACGGCGGATGGTCTACGCACGACCCGTGAACTCCTGAATGTGGCCTCCGGTTTCATTCCGCAAGCGACAATGTTAGCCGAGGAGGTCAAAACCCAGATTTCCAAAGAGTTGGAGTCGTATTGGATTGAGTACCAGGACCAGGCATGGAAAGAGTCAGGCCGATTGGCGAGGTTGGGCTTGCCCGTTTCACTGGTGAGGCAATTAAGGGGGATCAAAGCGAAATATTTTTAGGTGTTTGGATAGGAAATGGTTTTTCCTCTCGGTCATGAAAAGCCTGAATTCTTACTTAAAGATTGCCATGAAATAAAAAGAGTGCATGAAAGCCTCCATGCCAGGGTTGAAAAAAGTTACAGAATTTCAATATGACAGCTTCGTCGAACATAATTTTTTTTGAGTGCGAGGGAAATCCAAAAGACAACTCTTGTGTTTGTATAAAAGAAGAAAATGAAGGGGTGTGCGAAAAGATGAAGAATTCATTCAATAGAAGACGATGACAGTTCCGCGGCAAGTGCGTGCCAAACGGGATCTCCGTGTTGCGGTATTTTCGCCGAGCGCACGCGCGGTGTCGGAAACGTTTATTCGCGCGGTTATTGAAAAACTGCCATTTAAAGTTATTCCGGCATATGGGGGGAATTGGCAACTGTTCAATGAAGAAGGCTACTTCTGGCCGGTACTGCGTCATCCCGGCCGTGGTTTGGAAAGAGTGGCACCCGGCATCAGCCGTAGATTGTTTGCTCCTGTCCTGGCACGGAAACTGAGACTGATGAACGTGAATGTAGCGTTGGCGGAGTATGGTGTGACCGGTGTGGATATCAGGGATGCCTGCCGAATGGCGAACATTCCTTTAGTCGTCCACTTTCATGGCTATGATGCATCGAATCGATTGATAATCGAAAAGTACCTGCCTGGTTACCAACGCATGTTTATCGATTCGGCGGCAATCATTGCCGTCTCTATCCCCATGAAAGAGAAATTATTGGAATGGGGTGCGCAGAAAGAAAGGACCCATGTGTTTCCATGTGGTGTGGATCCTTGCCGGTTTGTAGGGGCCGCTCCGGAGTCGGCTCCCCCTCATTTCGTGGCGGTGGGGCGGTTTGTCGAGAAGAAGGCCCCACACTTCACCGTCCACGCCTTTTGCGAGGCGCTGAAGGTTGAGCCTTCGGCTAAGCTTACAATGATAGGCGATGGTCCTCTGCTTGGGGCAACGAAGAAATTGGTTGCCGATCTGGATTTGGATAAACACGTCGAGTTTTTGGGGGCACAGGGGCCTGAGACTGTTTCGTCCTTGATGCGTGGGGCGAGGGGATTTGTTCAGCATTCGGTTGTTGCGCAAAACGGCGATAGTGAAGGCGCGCCCGTAGGGATCATTGAGGCCCAAATGTCAGGCCTACCGGTTGTGTCAACGCGTCATGGGGGCATTCCGGAGATTGTCTTGGAAGGGGAAACAGGATTTCTGGTGGAAGAGGGCGATGTTGTGGGCATGGGGCAGGCCCTGGTTCGCTTGGCCATGGACGCCCAATTGGCTGGAAAGCTCGGTCGGCAGGGGCGAGCCCGCGCCTTGGAATTTTTTACCTTGGATCGGTATCTTGCCAATCTTGCCGGCATACTGGAGAAGGTTGCAGAACCCCATGCGTTTTAGCGCAGCATTACGAACGTTTGTTACGTGAGCAGGCAGGGTAAGGTTCCGATGCGTATTCTTGTTACCGGTGGTGCTGGTTACATTGGCAGCCACACGTGCAAAGCGCTGGCGGCAACAGGCCATCTGCCGATTGTGTATGACAACCTCGTCCATGGGCATCGGCAGTTCGTCCGGTGGGGGCCCTTTGAAGAAGGAGATATTTCCGATGCTCAAAAACTTGATACGGTCATGGCCTATTACAAACCCGAGGCGGTTATGCATTTCGCTGCATATGCCTATGTCGGCGAATCGGTGATAGATCCGGGAAAATACTACCGGAATAATGTGGCAGGGACGCTGACCGTGTTGGAAGCCATGTGTAGTCACAAGATCAAGAAGATGGTATTTTCAAGTACCTGTGCGACGTTCGGCACACCGGAGCAGGTCCCTATAGAAGAAGACGCCCCGCAAAGGCCGATCAACCCATATGGCGCATCAAAACTCATGATTGAGCGTATGCTCGCCGATTTTCATGCCGCCCATGGCCTCGGCTTTGTCAGTCTCCGGTATTTCAACGCGGCCGGTGCCGACCCAGATGGAGAGATTGGGGAGAGCCACGACCCGGAAACCCACCTCATTCCTTTGGTCTTGCAGGCAGCGTTGGGGCAGCAGGCCTCGATAAAGATCTTCGGCGACGACTATCCAACCGTGGACGGCACCTGTGTTCGCGACTATGTTCACGTCACGGATCTTGCGGAGGCACACGTCCGGGCTCTCACGTATCTTGCCGACAATGGTCCTGGTGTGGCCTTTAACCTTGGAACGGGACGAGGGTATTCCGTCCGGGAAGTCATCGAGACTGCCAAGGCCGTGACGGGACGGGTGATTCCGGAAGTTATCGCTCCCCGGCGATCCGGTGATCCACCCGAGTTGGTCGCAAGTCCAGGCCGGGTTCGTCATATACTGGGATGGGAACCGCGGCACTCCACCCTGGAGGAGATAATCTCCACGGCTTGGGGTTGGCTGGGTGAGCGGAGGTTTGTGTGATGTCCCTCCAAAAACCAAAGTTGTTATTTCTGGCCTATTATTTCCCTCCCACGGAAACGATTGGGCGCGTGCGAACCTGGAACATGGCCAAATATCTTTCCCGCATGGGGTGGGATGTCACCGTGGTGACGCCGTCTCCCTATGTGTGGCGATTGCCGGATGAAAAAATAATTGACCGGGTAGCCCTTGAACTTGAGAAAGAGGGCATTAAACGAATTTCCACCGGTCATGGGTGGCGGTGCCTTTCACCAATACATCTAAAGGTTAGGAATAGCGGTGTAAATCGGCTTTGGGGGATACTGTGCCGGCGCATGGCAGCCAAGTTGCGGTTGTCTCCGGAAATCGGCTGGGTCCGACATGCCAAACGGGCATGTTCGATGCTGCGCAAAGAAGATGTGGATATCATTTTGGTTAGTGGCGGTCCCTATTGTGCTTTTGGATTAGCCAAATGGCTCTCGGAGAAACTGAATCGACCGTATGTCCTGGATTATCGGGATCTGTGGACGGGTGGCCTCCATCGAAACCCCAAATCTCCAAAAGTTCTCCCTGAAGAACAGGAGTATCTCCAGGGGAGTGCTGCCGTGACCATCGTTTCCCCGTCCTGGGCGTTGGATCTCGGCCAACGATACGGTATGGAAAACAAGATACATGTTGTTTCCAATGGGTTTGATCCAGAAGAAATGAGCCAGGTCCAACCCATGGAATTTCCCCATTTCGCCATTGTCTATGCAGGGATTTTCTATCCTCCCAAACGGGTGATTACGCCGTTTATGGAAGCTCTCAAGCAGTTGAAAGCCATTCGAGGTGATGAACAAAGCGCCTGGTCGTTTCATTATTATGGTGATTGGGGCGAGCATGTCAGAAAAGAGGCCGAACGCTTCGGTGTCATGGATAAAGTCAAAATTCACGGAAATGTACCACGGGCGATTGCGCTGTCTGCAGTAGCCGGAGCGGGTGTCAGTGTCGTCATTACCTCGTTGGCGGAACAGGTTACCCTTGCCGATCAAGGAATGATTACCGGCAAGGTCTTTGAGGCCTTGGGGCTGAACGTGCCGGTGCTTTTGATTTGTCCAATGAATAGCGATGTCGCCCGTTTGGATAATGGGAAAAGCATTCGGGCTTTCCAGAAATCTAATACCCCTGAAATGGCGGCCTGGCTCCATGAGCTTATTGAGGGGAAGGGAGAGAAGATGAAGAGGGGAGAGCAATATTCATGGACTGCATTGAGTAAGCAAATGAATGACATATTGCTCAGTTGTTTATAATCAAACAACCCCCTTTCTTTTATTTCCCTGGGTTCCGTGCCCATCTTTAAAATTGTAAAACCATGCCTCCTACAACCGTCGGCCGTAAGTCACCCCAAAATGTTGCTGCCAAAGTATTGGGTGAAAAAACCATACCGGCCAATCCCGCCAAGCTTGATAAATTTCTCCTTGCCCAGGTGGTCTGGTGTACATTCCCGGCATTGTTGTTCGTGAGAGTTGGGCAATCGACCCTTGGAGCCATGTGGTGTTTGAGCTTTCTGCTCGTTTTTCTGACAGGATATACCCTTATTAGAAATGTGCCGGCGTTCGTAGCCTTAATAGTGGCGACATTACCTGCCTTATCGTTCACCCGCCTGTTCTTTTTCTATAATTCGATTGTGTTTTTGCTTGGATTAGGTTTGGCCTTTTGGGTTCTCCGTTCCCCCAAGGAATGTGCAAGGCTTTGGAAGACTCCTACAATCCGGTTGTTTTTTATCGTCGGCATAATTTATTGGGTCATATCCGTATTCATAACCAGAAAATACTACGCCAACCTTATGGTTGTAGAGATGTTGTGCTGTGCAGCCAGTGTGTACCTTCTTGCCAGATATCCGGGATATTTGGCAACGGCCCTCGTTGGTGTCAGTCTTGCGGTTTTTTCATTGACTGTCGGGCTGTTTGGCTTGGGTGATCGTTTGGGAATGGCGGAAATCGGCGGGTATACCGTAGGAAACCCCTATATTATAGGGCTTCCTGCCGTGTTGGTCCTGCTTCTGGCCCTGTCAGATAATGCCAAATGGCTCCTCCTGCAGAATTCCAAATTTCTTAAGCATGGCTTAATCGCCATGAGTGGGGCCATACTACTATTAACCACCTCCCGCGGCAGTTGGCTGGTGGCTTTGGTCGGGGTAGGGATAACCGTTTTTTTTCAAGCCCAACACAGAAGGAAAATCGTTGTTGCCTTTATTCTAATGATCTTTGTATTGCTGGGGGTCTTGCAAACCGAGCGCGGTGAAAAAGTTGCGGAATGGTTTGAACTGGCCACGGACTCTGAAAGGACATGGTCGGAAAAAACCACCGGACGTGCTGAGCAATGGCAGCTCTTCCTTAACGTTTTTCAGGATTCACCCATTTGGGGTGTGGGCCCGGGACTTGGGAATGAAGCCTATGCCTATTATTCCTGGATCGATGAAGAGATAACATTAAGAAAAGGAAGCAATTTGGCCTGGCATGCTATTTATATGCACGTGGGGGTGGAAACCGGCATTATCGGGTTGCTTATTTTAATGGGTTTTTTAATGGCATTAATATTCCGTAGCCTGCACTATCGGCAGGCCACCGGAAATGTTGTGCCGTTAATCGGAATCCTTGGCTTTATGACTCTTGGGTTGACGATGCCGGGGATTCATGGACTGGCCGGGCTATATCTTGGGTTGGCTTTTCATGGAACAACCCTCTCTGTGGACAAGTCCTCATGATAAAAATGTGAACCATTCCTGATTTTCCATAGAGATTTTCCAGGAAATCCAAGAAGGTCCCACGAATACAATTTCCAATAATGTTCTTACTCAGGTGGTGTTTTATATGATGTTCTCTTTGATTTTCCAACTATACCGGGAGAGTGCTTGATGTCGGGAATTGTGGGATTAATCGTGCCGGGTACTGATGCTCCCAACCTGAAACCTGGAATTCGTGCTCTGGTTCAGATGCCGGAGAGTGAGGTTCATAGTTTTTCACCGTGTCCCGGTGTGTCGTTGGGCAGCGTTGGGCTGAAAGGGCGAATTGAGTTTGCCCGGGATGAATCTTCTGGTTTACTGGTATTGGTGCAGGGGGCAGCGCTCTCCTCGGTAAAGCCTTACCGCAAATTCTCAGCTATAGAGGTCCTTGAGATCTATCGTGGCGACGGGATCAAAGGCTGGGAAGATCTGGATGGTTCTTTTATGATCGTCCTGGTCGATGCCAAGAATCGCCGGCTGCATATCGTTAACGACCGTCTGGGA
>JBDIVP010000096.1:0-12009 GCA_039794325.1 Candidatus Inrsubterrania sp. | reverse complement strand
CATACCCATTACACCTCCGGCATGGCTTCCATGTCATCGCTCATGGCGATTCTTGGCGGATTGGATATCCTCGATACCGCCCTTTCGCCCCTCTCCGGCGGCACATCGCATCCCCCAACGGAATCCTTCATCGCCGCACTGCGCAATACTCCGTATGACACCAAGCTGGATCTGCAAAAACTCGCACCGGCAGCGGACAAATTGCGCAAAGCCCGAAAACGGTATCGACAATTTGAAAGCGATTTTACCGGGGTAGATACCGACATCCTGCTTTCGCAGGTACCGGGGGGTATGTTGTCCAATTTGGCGGCTCAGCTCGCCGAACAAAATGCCCTGGATAAAATCAAGGAGGTTCTTGAGGAGATTCCACGGGTCAGGAAGGATATGGGCTATCCCCCCTTGGTCACCCCCACCAGTCAGATCGTGGGAACGCAGGCGACCTTAAATGTCCTGACCGGTGAACGGTATAAGGTCATCACCAACGAAACAAAAAATTACTTCCAGGGGCTTTATGGAAAACCCCCGGGAACCCTGAACTCCAAAATTCGCCAAAAATCGCTGGAAGGCGACCAACCGGTCCTCGGCCGACCGGCTGACAATCTCGACCCGGAACTGGGAGATGCCCAGCAGGAATTAACCGGTCGGGAAGTGAAAGAGGAAGACATTGTCTCCTACGCCCTCCTCCCCTCGGTGGCCTTACAATTTTTTGATGAACGGGAGCGAGGAGAACTGCGGCCTGAACCCCTGCAGCCACCCTCCGAGTCCGGACCCGCCGTCGCTCATGAACTCCATCTGGCCCCGGTCGAATTTAAGGTGACGGTGCATGGGGAGTCCTACCATATTCGGGTGTCGGGATCCGGACAAACCTTGGATGGTGTCAAACCGTATTACATAAAAGTCAATGACAAACTGGAGGAAGTCTATTTGGAGCCCATTCAGGAGGTGTTGGCGGGTGCCCCTGAAGCATCCCCCCCCTCGTCGTCCAAGGTCGAAGGGCGCCCGAAACCTTCCCAGCCTGGGGATGTCACCACCCCTATGCCGGGCCGAGTCGTCAAAATTTTAGTGGCACAGGGAGCTGCCGTGAAAGTCGGTGATCCGCTTCTGGTCGTGGAAGCCATGAAAATGGAAAATCGCGTCCAGGCTCCCATCGCGGGAACTGTGGCGGCCATTTATGTCAAAGAAGGCGATGAAGTCAATCCTGACGAAACGCTGATTCATCTCGATTCCTGAAGCTTGCGTTTGTGCCGGCCAATCTGCTCTTGTTGAGCCTTCTCCTGAATGTCATGGTTTTGGGTTGCACCAAGACCACTGTCGATCCGCCCTGGGTCGAACTGGTTCACCGCATCCCCTTTTCCACCGTGACGGTGGATGGCTATGACATCGCGTATCTGGATGAAGGGAAAGGTTTCCCGATAATCTTTCTCCATGGCTTTGGAGGGTCAATGTGGAATTGGGAATACCAACAAGGCGTCTTTTCGGACAATTACCGCGTGATCATTCCCGACCTGCTCGGATCCGGACTGTCGGCCAAACCTTCCGGTCCCTACACCCCTCAACGTCTCATCGATTTTTTTCATCGGTTTATGGAGACGCTACAGATCGACCGGGCCATTCTCGTGGGAAATTCCATGGGAGCCGGTTTGGCGATGGGTCTGGCATTGGACTACCCGGAACAGGTGGAAGCCCTGGTCCTGATTTCAGGATTTCCGGCCAACATCCAGGAAAGCCTTGCCTCGCCGGCCTATAAAAAATTCCTGTATCACCGCCCCCCCCTCTGGTTGGCCAAATTCGGCAACCGGCTGGCCGGACGATCATCAACCGAACGCATTCTCCAGGCCATCATTTTCCGGAAAGAACTCATCACCCCCACTATTATCGAGCGCTCCTATCGCAATCGTCAGCGCGGCGGCTTTCTTGTCCCCATCTATTCCTTATTGGACAATATCGAGGCATGGGAGCACCAATACGGTCAACGACTGTCGCATATTTCCCACAGAACGTTATTGATGTGGGGCGATCATGATGAGGTGTTTCCGATCAGTGTCGGGGAACATCTGACCAGACAATTGCCGCATGCTCAATGGCATGTCATTCCCAATGCCGGTCATTTAGCTCAATGGGAACAGCCGGAAGACGTCAATTCGGTTATCAGAAGATTTTTGGCCGAACATTGATTGAGGACCATTTGGCTTATTCGATCAATGACGGTTTTTACTCACCAACATTTTAAGGAGGGTTGCATCATGAGGCCCCTTACCATACTTCTCATTCCGGGTGTTATCCTGTTGGGAGTTACCGGATGCGCCGGTTGGTCGACCTCATCACAGGAAGGGTTTTCGTATCAAGATATTCCTGTCACCGCCGATTCAGTGCTACCGGGCGAGAACAAGTCCATCCTGTTTCGAGGGACTCCGCTTGCGCTGACCGGAAATACCGTCCAGGCGGGGGAAGTCTTGCGGACCGCCATACTGACGAAACCCGACCTTTCCTTGATTAATCTTCAAGATACCGTAGGAAGCGTTCGAATCATCAGTATCGTACCGTCCCTCGACACCAAGGTCTGCGAACAACAGACTCATTATTTGAGTGAAAAAAATCAGGGCCTGGACCAACACGCCCGTCTCATGACCATCAGTGTCGATACCCCATTCGCCCAACAACGCTTTGCCAAGGAGGCCGGAATCAACAATGTAGAATTTCTGTCCGACTATCGTGGAGGCCAATTCGGACAGGCCTACGGCGTGCTGCTGGAAGATCCTCACGTGCTCAGCCGTGGGATCATGGTGGTTGATGAACAGAATGTCATCCGATATTTTCAACTCACCCCTGATCTCGGCCACATGCCGGATATGGATAAGGCCTTTCAGGTCGCCCGGGACTTGCTCTCTAACACGTGACGCCCACGAAAAAGCCCTGTCCACCACATCAACCAAAGACGGATGACCATGAACTTTTCCGACCATTTACGCCAATTAGTTGCTCCCATCTGGGAAGCCCAGCTGCGCCACCCCTTTGTGACCGCACTCGGCAAAGGCACCCTCCCCCAGAGAAAATTCCGGTACTACATTCTCCAGGATGCCCGATATCTGGAAGAATTGGCCCGAATTTTTGCCATGGGAGCCCAACGGGCGGATACTCTTGAGACCACAAGGCATTTTGCCAAATTGGCGGAGGATACCATCGTGGTGGAACGCAGTCTCCACGAAACTTACGGAACACAGTGGAAACTGACTCCGGAGGAGATGCGCCGCGCCCCTCATTCCCCGACGAACTATGCCTATTGCCGACATATGAGAAGTGTGGCTCAAACCGGTACCTTGGGGGAAATCACCGCTGTAGCGTTGCCCTGCGCTTGGGTGTATTGCGAAGTCGGCCGGCATTTGTTACGAAATGGCCCCCCTCCAAGCCGGCATCCATACCGCGATTGGCTCCTGTTGTACGGCTCTCCGGAATTTGCCGAAGTAGCACAATGGATGCGGAGTATACTCAATCGATGCGCCAAATCCGCCGGCAAAGCGGAAAAGGCCAATATGGAATCCGCCTTTCTATTGAGTTCAAAATATGAATGGATGTTTTGGGACATGGCCTGGAAAGAAGAGCAATGGCCGATCTGAAGGAATTTAGACACCTGAATGGTCAAGGATTTGCTGTCCATTTTTCCTGCCATTGCCGCAAGAATGGTATCCGTACGATTAAACCCCTATACCCCGCATGACGTTCCAACGGTTCCTTATCCTGACTCTTGCTATTTTGGTGGGGATACCCTGTTGGCCGGTGCAGGCAACCGGGGAGAACCGATCCGATTCGCAGCCCAATGGGGTCCAACCGCTTGTGGGTCTGAACGGACAATCCCCGTCTACCATACTCCCTGAAGGCGTCCGGCCCCTCCTCACGGCAAAAGAGCAGGAAGCGTTTCTTCAGGAATTGGACGAAACCCCTCCTCCGTGGGAATCGTTGCAAAGTACCGATGTCCTGGAACAAAGTGAACGGCTATTTCAGTTCAATCGTCAACGTGACGAAAAACGAATAAGCAGAGGAAGAGTCCCCACGACTCCTATTGCTTTCCTCTGGTCAGGCTTGCTTCGGCATTATCGCCCTGAGTTTCAAGGCTATACCGTGGCATTGGGACCAGAAATCACTTCGACCTCCTGGGGACTGATTCGCTTCAAACCCATGAATATTCCCGATCATATGGTCGTCCGGATCCCCCCCCTCCTGGAAAAACAGCTCCGGACTACTCAGTCCGCTGAAGACATTCTTCAAATCGGCATTCTCTTTATCGGTCATCTGATTGAGGACGAATCGCTGATATATGACTTTTCCCACGACGGCCGAGAAGGCATGATTTTACCTGTCGTTTTCATTACGGGTGTACGATATATTCTCCCCTAACCTAATCTCAGGAATAGCGAATCATGCCATCTCCTTCCCCATCCTCAAAATTCCGAGTGCCGGTGCTTTTCTGGTACTGGGGGCCGGTCGTTCTATATGCAGGATTGATTTTTTTCCTGTCGGCGCAATCCCACCCGGGTCGATATGTCCCGTCCTTCCTGTTTGGCATCGGGGACAAAGTCTTGCATGCGGTGGAATACGGGATTCTGGCTGTCTTGCTCTATCGTGCGATCAAACATACGATCTCAACCAGGTGGGCCATGAGCCTGGCTATTGTTTCGGCTATGGCCTACGGCATCACCGATGAGCTCCATCAATGGTTCGTCCCGCATCGGCAGGCCGATCTTCTCGACCTCCTGGCCAATACGATCGGAGCGACATTTCTGGTGGCCCTCTGGGTCATGCTAACCGAAAAACGTCATCTTCTCTCTAATAAACAAAAACAGTCAGGCCCAGTATTGCCCCGAAAAGGGTAAAACGACCCGGAATAGTCTCGTGAACAGGTCCCTTCTCATCCTGGCAAGGAAACATTTTCATTCCGAACCATACTCCAAAATCATCCAACCACTGGCCAATCAACGGGGAATGGCCTACCTTTTTCTCATGATCATCATAGCGCTGATGGGTATTGCCTTAATGGGCATGAATCAGCAATGGTCGGTCATCATGAAACGCGATCGGGAAGCAGAATTGCTGTTTCGGGGGAACAGAATTCAAGAGGCCATCGAACATTTTGTGGCGGATTATGAATTTCAAAAAGCCACACGGCCCAACCGTTGGCCACGATCGTTGGAAGAATTAACAAAAAAGTCACCAAAACGTTACTTGCAAAAGGCTTATAGGGATCCCATTACCGGTGAGAAATTTGATTTAATTAAAGTCGGAGAGGAATTACACGGTGTTCGCAGTACCAGCTTGGACGAGCCCTATAACCAAGTCAAATTCGAAGGCGCCGAGACTTATCATGCTATTCGCTTTGAGGCAACCGGGGCCAATTGCCAACCCAATCCTCTCAACCCCATGGCCCCGAACTGCCTACCTATGGCTCCCCCCACCGGTGCACCTCAAGGGGCTCCCGTGGAAATGGACTCTTCAACTCCGCCACCCCCTCAGGAGTAAGGTGGGATGCCAAGACAACTTCGAAACAAAATTGCCCATGCCGGTTGGCAAACAAGAATTAAGCATGCCTGACACCCCTCAGAAGGGGGATCCCAGGTATTGCCATCGATCGTCGAAGCCCTCAACCTCACATTTTCATCAAATCCATAATTAATTTTCAGGTAATATGTTCCGATATTCGACTGTAGAAGCGGAGGATTGGCCCAACTTCTGGCCACAAGATATGAATTATGTTAGGCTAGACCTGAATTTTATTGTTTTCTGGTTCTTCCCTCTTTTCTTTGTCCAAATGCCCATTAACCTTGGGTAAACCGATGTACTCTATGATTCAATCTGTGCGTCTTCGATGTTTCATCATGCTTATCGCTTTCGGCTTGTCGGCCTGTACGGCGGGAGAATTACGTCTTGGCAATGAACTTGAACAACAAGGGGACTGGGACGGGGCGGTCAATGCCTATCGGGAGGCATTGAAAAAGCAACCGTTCAATAAAGAAGTCGAAAAGCGGTACAGAATTGCCAAAAACAAAGCCGCGGAAAACCATTTTACGCGTGGACGTGAGTGGCTGAAAAAAGGCGAATTGGGTGAAGCGCTTCAAGAGTTTCAATTTGCCCTGGGCCTGGATCCTGAAAATCCTGAACATCATTCCGCCCTGAACGATGCCTGGCGCTTAAAAAACGCCCGTCAAATGTTGTTGGACGCCAAACAGATGGAAAATCATGGACGGTTCGACGATGCACTGAGCCTGTACGAGTCCGCCGTCGAAATGGACCCCTCTCTTACGCCTGCAATCGAGGGAATTACCCGGGTGGTCAAGCAGCAGCAGGCCTTCCACTCCATCGGGGGTTCAGCCGAACCGATTACCCTCCGTTTTCAAAATACCCGGCTTAAGCAGGTATTTGAAATTTTAGCCCGGACGGCCAACATTGACATTCTTTTCGACAAGGACGTCAGGGATGATCTTGTCACAATTTTCACCAAAGACACCCCCTTTGATGAGGCATTGAACCTAATTCTCACGACGAATCAATTATTTGCCAAACGGGTTGGTCCGGATCGCCTCCTGGTCATTCCGGACAATAAACAGAAACGAGAGCAGTACGAAGATCTACAAATTCGCACATTTTACTTATCCAATTCCAAAGCCAAGGATATAGCCAATCTTTTGCGGACCATCCTGGAAACTAAGCGCGTCTATGTTAATGAACCCCTGAATACCGTGGTTATCCGCGATGAACATGAAAAAATCGCCCTGGCCGAACAGATCATTCTTGCCAATGACCGGACCGATTCCGAAGTGCTGTTCGATCTGGAAGTCCTTGAAGTCAATCGGACCAAAACGGAGCGCTTGGGATTGAATTTTGCGAAACAGGCCGGGTTTGGCGTCTTTCCGCCTGGTTCAACCGCGTTTTCCACCATTTCCCAAACCTTCACATATCGACAATTGACCAGCTTGGGTGAGGAGTCCTATCTCTTTACCTTCCCGGGAAGTCTATTGATGAATTTTTTCAAACAGGAATCCGATGCCAAGACTCTGGCGTCTCCCAAACTGCGTGTTCTCAATAATCAAAAGGCGTCCGTGAACATCGGCGACAAACAACCCATTCTCTTGTCCACCACCAATGTTCTTCCAGGGCAGGCCGCCACCGGGGCAGTTCCAACGACCTCGACCGTCACCTCCATTGAATTCAAGGACGTTGGGATCAAACTCACGGTCGAACCGACCATACACTTGGACAACGCGATTACCTTACGCCTGCAAATTGAAGTCACCAGGCTGGGAGACCGTGTGATTCTCCAGGCCCAGCCGGAAATTTCCCAATTCCGGTTCGGCACCCGAACAGCCGATACCGCGCTCAATATCCGGGATGGTGAAACCGTGGTTTTAGCGGGACTGATTCAGGAAGAGGATCGTCGTTCCCGCGAAGCGGTGCCCGGCATTGACAGCATTCCGATTCTTAGAGACCTGCTAAGCAGCCGTGAAACAGAAAAAATTACTACGGAAGTCATTTTGGTCATCACTCCGCGGATTGTACGGAATGTCAAGCCCCCGCAATTGGTTAAACAAACCATGTGGTCGGGAACAGCCAACCAATACACGACCAAACCACTCTTTGCCAAAACTCAGGAAAATACCTTTCCCTTATACGGATTTACCACAGATTCCGAATCCGACATCCCAGCGGAGACTATTGTCTCCGCTCCCATTAAAGGATCCGGTGTTCCGGTTAAGAATCCCGAACCACTCCAATCAGGATCCGAGCGCAATGCCAAACCACCACAATTTCAAGTTCTGCCGGATGCCGAGTCGGTCAAGATCGGCGACACCATTCAATTAACCCTTCGAGGGCAGAACTTAACGGAAATGGAACGTTCTTCATTGGTTGTCACATTCGATCCCTCGGTCATCCATTTCAAAGAGGCTATCGAGGGACCAATTTGGAACACTCAGCATGTGCAACCTAACTTGGCCGTGGCGGCTACGCCGACCGGAGGCCAGATCACCCTTCAAATGGGCCAAACAGGAAAGCCGGTCAAGGGAAACGGCATTTTTGCAACACTCCTGTTCGAGGGTTCCGGATCTGGCACCTCATCAATTGAAATTAAAAACCCTGCAGTATTGGGTCCACATGCCCAACCAATTCCGGTTTTGGTTCAACATGGAAGAGTCAGGGTGGAATAGCACTGGCAGACAGGGCGGATTTACGTTAATCGAGCTCTTGGTGACGTTGGTTATCATGTTTATTTTGGCTTCGGTAGCCCTTCCCTTTACCAAAGTCAGCACCAAACGTGCCGAAGAGTTACAACTGCGCCAAACACTACGGTCACTACGAACAGCCATAGACGACTTTCGGCGTGATTGGGCAAGAGACGGCGGGACACTTATGGGACCACTATGCGTCAAAAATCAATTGACCTGCAAAGAGGAGACAGGAGTGACCGGCTATCCGAAAACTCTTGAATCCCTGTTAAAAGTGGAGCTGACGGGCGAGGAGGCCCAAATGGACGATAAGGCCAAAATACGCCGGTACCTCCGGAGCATTCCCGTTGATCCGATGACCAATTCCCATGAATGGGGATTACGCTGTTACCAGGATGACCCTGATGAAACACGTTGGTGTGGTGAAGATGTCTTCGATGTATTTACCACCAGCAAGCGCGTCGGAATAAATGGAATTCCTTATCGTGAATGGTAATGCCAAAATTATCGTATCCTGCCCAGAAGGGGTATACCTTAGTTGAACTCATGATTGTCGTCTCAATCGTAGGGATACTCGTGACGTTGGCCATCCCTACCTTTCAGCATTCGGTCCTGAAGGCCAAGGAGGCGGCGTTGAAACAAAATCTCTTTACCCTGCGAGGGGTCATTGACCAGTATTACGCAGACAAAGGCAATTACCCTTCAAGTCTGGAAAAATTAGTAGAAGACAAATATTTACGTGAAATTCCCGTGGACCCCTTCACCAAATCCAATACGTCCTGGCAGGAAATATTTGAAGACCAAGACGTGGAGGAAGACACTATCGCCGGCGTCTATGAGGTAAAAAGCGGGAGTGACGAAATGGCCCGTGATGGGACTCTTTACAAAGATTGGTAGGTACTAGCATGATTCGTTCTTTTTCTTTTGTGATGATGCTCGGTGGCTTTTCCGTATTGGTCCTAACAGCTTGTGCTCAGCACCTTGATAAGCTGGAACCTCCGGTTGATAGGCAGCCTCCACAACTTGCCGCTCCGCCTCCACAGACACTGTTACTCCAGGAAGCCCGCAACGAAGCCGAACACCTTCGGGGGGAGGTGGCTTCCTTGAAAATTCTGGCAGCTAAACAAAGCGGGGAATTGCAATCATTACAAAACCGCTCCCATTCCGTCCATCAGCGGGAACAGGATCAAGGTCAACAACTTCAACAGATTCGCGCGCAGTTATTCGCCGCCCAGGAGGAACGTGACCGGCTTCGTCAACGGAATGCGGAACTGGAAGGGCAGGTCCAGGGTGTGGCTGACATCTCCCAATTCCTCCAGGATATTCAGGCCCTGCAAGCTTCTTTTCAAACCATCAAGGACAATCTCCAACTTTTGACCGCCGATGTAACGTTGATCAAACAAAAGCTGCAGATTGCCCCTCGTAAAGCAGAACCCCGGCAAACGAAAATGACCGGCACACTTCCTGACGGGGTCCCCCCTGCATCCCAGACACCTGACTCCACCGGACACATCGTCATCCGAAAAGGGGATACTCTCTGGCAACTGGCCAATCAATACCATGTGACCATCAACCAACTCAAAGACTGGAATGGCCTACAATCGGATGTCATCATGACCGGTCTGCGCTTGCGAGTCGCCGATCCGCCTTCACCAGATCATCCGGAGGCACGCTCAACTATGGTCACCACACCATCCACTCCAAACCCTGTAACACCACCAATCCCCGAAGCAATTACGCCTCAAGACCTCCACGATGAACGATCGCAAAATCAAAGTCGGCAAAAAAAGGAAGACGCCTCCCGAAGCGAAAACCAAAACCTTTTATCCATTTCTCCCCCCCCAACCACATTACATGAGTGACCGGTGTGTCCAAATTTCATTACAGAGCGGCCCGTCCTGATGGCTCCATAATTGAGACAGATATCGAAGGAGAAACCGAACGTCATATCCGTACCCAATTGGAAAATCAAGGACTCCTGATCCTGGATCTCAACGGGCCCGGTACGCAGGCCCTCCCCAAGTTCACCAGTCGGAATCGTTCCCTTTCACTGCGCGAGTTCCTTATTTTCAACCAGGAATTTTTGGCCTTGGTCAAGGCGGGACTTCCCATGTTGCGATGCTTCGACCTTCTAGCGGAACGCGCCACCCAACCGGGTTTTGCGCAGACCTTGCAGGGTGTCAGGGAGCGTATTCGTGGCGGAGCGGCCATTTCGGAGGCCATGGCTCAATACCCCTCATATTTCCCCGAACTATATCAGGCCTCCATCCGGTCGGGAGAACAAGCAGGCAATCTTCCCGAGGTCATGTCCCGTTATATTGCCTATTTAAAATTATTAATCGGCGTTCGAGAAAAAGTCTTGCGGGCTCTGGCCTACCCGGCCTTTCTGGTGGTTTTTGGGTTCGGAGTCGTGGGATTTCTTCTCATGTACGTGCTGCCCAGCTTTTCGGATGTGTACTCCGAAAGCCGCGTGGAATTACCGTGGGCCACTCAAATGCTGTTGAATTTCGTCAACTCAGCCGGGACATGGCTGCCGTTGGCCGGCTTCCTCTTCGTGGCCGGAAGCCTCACCTTTGTGTGGTGGCGACGCACACCATCCGGCAGACGGCAATTGCACCGGCTCATGCTCGGATTGCCGATCCTGGGAGATGTGATATTAAAAAATCAGGCGATTCGATTGACGCGGACCCTGGCAACCATCCTCGCCGGTGGAATCCCCCTCCTGACGGCTCTTCAAATTACCGGCAAGGCCATGACCAATATGGTGGTCGCGGATGGCATTCAGGCGGCGGTAACCCAGGTGCGCGAAGGCCGTAGCTTATCCGATGCACTGAAACGGCAGGGCTTCCTCCCCCGCATGACCGTAGAAATGATTGAAGTCGGGGAAACCACCGGTTCCCTCGAAACCATGCTACTTGAAGTGGCCGAGTTCCATGAAGGAGAATTAGATTTGAATCTTTCCAGATTGACGACCTGGATTGAGCCTCTCCTGCTGGTGCTCATGGGAGTCCTGGTCGGAGGAATCGTCATTATTATGTACCTTCCGATTTTTGAATTGGCCGGAACAGCCTAACGCGAAATAACCGGATATCCAAACCGTCATGACAACTCCCGTCAAACGAATGAGCTTTGAAGGTCTCCTGGTAAGAAAGGGTGTGTTATCCGAGGAAGAAATCCGCATTCTCCAAGAAGAGGCCAAACAGTCTCATCGAACCCTATCGGCCTTGCTGCTGGAACGCGGCACAATCACTGAAGGGTCGCTCGGACAGCTGCTTGCCGAACAATTCGGGTTACCGTGGCATGAGCTACAAGACTTTCGAGTTCCTTCCTCCCTGATGCAGTTGATTCCCGTGGAACTCATGCATCGCTATGGATTCGTTCCCATGGATCATGAGGAGGATACTCTCACCATCGCTGTTTCCGATCCACAGAATTTGCGGATGATCGATGAACTGGAACATCAGCTGGGATATGAATTGCGGTTAGTTGTAACCTCCGTTTCCGCCATTCAGGAAGCATTGAGCAACAGTGAGGGCAATAGCCAAGTTTTGACGCGAATTAAGGCGGAATTAGATCCGGTGCTGATCAAGGAAGATGAAAAAGGGGAGGAAGTTCTGTCGGTTGAACGAATTACCCAGGATCAAAGTCCTGTGGTGAAACTGGTCAACACCATCATCCTGACAGCCCTCCAGAAACATGCCAGCGACATCCATATCGAACCATCCGAACAATCAGTGGAGGTCAAATTCCGTATTGACGGGGTGCTGTATCTGGCCATGGATCCTTTCGATCCCGGCAT